>NZ_JBHTCG010000008.1:0-365763 GCF_042665155.1 Sphaerisporangium rhizosphaerae
ACCAAAGGAACCATCCCCGCGACCACGAAAGCCACGGAAGACGGGAAAATGCATATTCATGCACTGGCTTTTAACACACTGTTGAGTTCTCAAGAAACGGACGCGTACACCACCGGAAACCAGACCCACCAAGGACCCGACCCCCGACTGGGGCGTTCATTTCGTATGCCTTCATTTTAGCCGATCCGGTCGACCGGAACCAAATCGCGCCGTTACCGGCACTTGACTCCCGCCACCCGAACCAACGAGCATTCAGGCCGCCCCGTCTCCAGGGCAACCCCTCTAACTTACACACTCTGTCGTAGTGACGCAAGCGCCTCTGCGAAGATTTTTTCGAGGGGTACCGACATGCGCTCCCGCCAGCGCCCAGGCCGCAACCACTCGAGGTGGTGGGCTTGGTTGGTGGCCGGGCGATGCCGACGACAAAAGATTAGCACCGTCCGCGCGTCCCTCGATCCAATACAGGCAACGTTCGAGTAGAACCTTTCGGCCCACGGGGCAAGACCAGTACAACAAGCGGTAGGACCGAGGATCACGAACCGGATCGAGGCTGACCACCGTGAGCGAGCGAAGTACCCCCCGGGCGCTGGTCATGCTGCTGGTGGCGGCCTCGGCCGTCGTCGTGCTGGCCGGCATCAAGGCCGTCAACACCATCCTCGGCCCCATCGTGCTCGCCCTGGTCCTGGTCGTGGCGGTCGCCCCGATCAGGGGGTGGCTCGTCCGCAGGCGCGCGCCGAGCTGGCTGGTCGTCGCCGTGCCGTTCTCGGTGGTCATCGTGGTCCTGCTCGGCATGGTGGCGATCCTCACCACCGCCGTCGTCCAGATGGCGGCGCTGCTGCCGGGCTACTCGGGTCAGTTCAACAAGCTGGTGGCCGACGCCCAGGCGTGGGCGGGCGCGCGCGGCATCGCGCCACAGGTGAACCAGGCGCTGCGGTCCCTTGATCCGGGCAAGATGTTGGGGATCGCGCAGAGCCTGGTGTCCAGCGTGCTCGGAGTGGTTTCGAGCCTGTTCCTCATCGTCGTGCTGCTGCTGGCGATGAGCCTGGACGCACCGGTCACCTCCCGGATCATCGCGGCCGCCGCGGCGGAGCGGCCGGCGATCACCAAGGCGCTCACGACGTTCGCCGACAGGACCCGGCGTTACCTGCTCGTCTCCACGATCTTCGGTCTGATCTGCGCCGCGCTGGACGTGGTCGCGTTGTACGTGCTGAGCGTGCCGCTTCCCTTGCTTTGGGGCGTGCTGGCGTTGATCACCAACTACATCCCGAACATCGGGTTCGTCATCGGGCTGGTGCCGCCGGCCCTGTTGGCGCTCCTGACGGGCGGTCTGCAGAGCATGATCCTGGTGATCGTGGCCTACATGGTGATCAACATCGTGGTCCAGTCGTTCATCCAGCCGAAGTTCCTCGGCGACGCCGTCGGGTTGAGCACCACGGTGACATTCCTGTCGCTGATCCTCTGGGCGACGGTGCTGGGACCGCTGGGAGCGCTTCTGGCCATCCCGCTCACTCTGCTGACCCGTGCCCTGTTCATCGACAGCGATCCGGGGCTCAAGTGGTCGACCGCCCTGGTGTCCGGCGAGCTGCCCGCGAACCGGCCGGGGTCGTGACCCGGCCGGGGTCGTGACCCGGCAGGAATGGACGCCGGCCGCGCGTCAGGACAGGCGTCCACGCGTCTCGCGAGCGTCCGCGATCGCGAAGGCGCACGCGGATCATGCCGGAGAGCGAGCCCGCCTCAGGCCGAGGCTCCGACCGCCGTGCGGGGGACTCCCTCGCTCGTCGCGAGCGTGGAGCTCCCGTGCCTGCGGCCCCAGGGCATGGCGGCGATGAGGAGGGGAAGCAGCACCGCCGAGCTCATCGCCCACGGTGAGTGCAGGTTCCACCAGCGCACGTCGTTGAACTGGGTCAGGTAGAGATAGCCGACGGCCGCCCACGTGGAGGTGCCGATGATGACCGGCCAGGCGAACCGCGTCGGACGGGCGACGAGGAACGGCATGAACCACATGAGGTACTGCGCGCCCAGCCGCGGGGTGACGACCATGAACGCGAGCAGCAGCGCCGTGGTCAGGTCGACGGGGTCGGCGCGGCGCCACAGGAAGCCGACGACGAGCAGCGTGCCGTAGATGGCCCACTGGCCGTAGCGGGCGAGGTCGGCGTTCAAAGTCCAGTCGCCGCCGACCACGAGCGCGGTCCATCCCCACTCGCCGATGATGGGACGCACGTCGCCGATGGTCTGGATCACCTTGGGGAGCTGGGCGAGGGACGTACCCGCGCCGATGGGCAGCGTGACCAGGAAGAAGATCGGCGCCACGCCGGTGGCGAAGAAGGCGTAGATGCGCGAGCGCAGGTCGGGCAGGAACAGCAGCATGCCGGGGACCAACCAGATCGGCCAGCTCTTGGCGCACAGCGCGAGGCCCATGAGCAGGCCGGCGACGATCGCGTTGCGGACGGGCCTGGACGTCCTGGCGTTCCTGGCGACGATGAAGGCCGCGACGCCGAACATCAGGGAGACCGGCTCGACCTGGCCGTGCACCGCGGCCACCAGGATCGCGAGCGGGTTGCAGGCGTACTGGAAGGCGCGCAGGCGGGCGTCCTTGCCGCCGGCGAGCCTGCCGACCAGGGGGATCAGGATGATGTCGGCGACCACGGTGACCAGGCGGCCGGCGACCTCCCACGGGATGTGCATCCACAGCAGTAAGCCGTACACGTACGGGATCGTGGGAAGGAAGTGCCAGCCGCCGTCGCTCTCGAGCACGGGGTCCCGGTGGGCCAAGATCGCCTGGCCCGCCGGTTGGAAGCTCTTCATGAAGTCCACGGGCTGCCAGACGGACTTCACGGCCAAGATCATGATCAGGACGCGCACCCCGACGCCGACGGCGAGCGTGACGGCCGGCGACGGTCTCCAGCCCTTCCATTGGGCGACGATCGCGAGCACGACACCTGAGACGAGGACGCACCCCGTGAGAATTGCGTTGTCCATGACGCTCACTAGCCTGCCGGAACACAACCCATACCGACCACTCGGGTGTGAAAATTGCCACCATCTATCCAGAATTGTTCACACAAAGAAGTGTTTTGACTCCTATGGGTGACGATCATGCGCTAAGTGTGCATTAGATCGGTCCACGGAGGCGGGCCGTCGAGCACACGCGCAGGTCACGGACGAGGTGTCCAGGGACGGCGAGGAGACGGCGGGCGGCCCTCTCCGAGGGACCGACGAGGAACCGAAGGCGCTGTGCGGGACGAGCGTGCGGCCCGCGGGCTCCGTGGGGGGTCGGAGCCGCGGGCCGCACGGTCCTCGGCGGCCGGTCTTCGCACTCGGCTGATCTAGGCGAGACCGCCGGTCAGAAGCCTGCGGTGATCTGCGTGAACTGCCAGTCGCTCTGGGCGATGCCGCTGCACGCCGACTGGACGCCGCCGCCCGCGCAGCCGCGGTCGCGGTTGACCGACCAGAACGCCAGACGCGCCAGCCCCTTGGACTTGGCCCAGTCGCGGATCTGGGTCCAGGTCGCGGGCGTGGTGGTCTCCTGCTGGTCGGACAGGCCGTTCATGCCGGAGATGCCCATGTGAGCGTAGGCGGTGGCGTCGGACCAGCCGAAGGCGTTCTTCAGCGCGGTCTTCAGGCCTTCGGAGGCGTTGACGGTGCTCTGGTACATGTTGGCGCCGCCGCCGAAGTCGAACGGCATGATCGTGAACACGTCGATGTTCGCGCCCAGCGCCGCCGCCTGGTTGATGAGCCGGGTGCCGTAGTACGTCGGGCCCGTGGTGCTGGTGCCGAACGTGACGATCGTCTTGATGCCGGGGTTGTTCTGCTTGACGATCTTCAGCGCGTTGAGGATGCGGTCCTGGACGGCCTCGTTCTCGAACTCGTCGCTGTTCTCGATGTCGATGTCGATGGCCTTCAGGTTGTAGGCGCTGATGACCTGCTGGTAGGCGCCGGCCAGCGCCTGGGGGGTGGAGCAGTTCGGGCCGAGCTTGTTGCCGCTCCAGCCGCCGAACGAGGGGACGATGTCGCCGCCGGCCGCCTTGATCTGCGCGATCGCCGTCGCGTCGGCGCCTCCCTGCAGCGGGCGCTGCCCGTCCCACGCCGGGGTGCAGCCGCCGCCGGACAGGACGAACGCCATGGTGAACCACTTGACCCCGGTCGCGTTCATGACCGTGGCGGGGTTCGGCGGGCTGCCCCAGCCCAGGTACAGGTAGGGGGCTCCGCTGCCGCCGGTGGGCTGCTGGCATCCGGTGGTGGTGGCGGTGACGGCCGCGCTCGCGGACGACTCGCCGACCGAGTTGTACGCCTTCACGGTGTAGGTGTGCGAGGTGCAGGAGGCGAGCGAGCCGATGGTGGCCGAGGTGCCGGTCACCGTGGCCCTGACGGTCGAGCCCTCGTACACGCGGTAGCCGGTCACGGTGCCGCTGGAGGCGGACCAGGACAGGGAGATCGACGTGCTCGACGTGCCGGTGACGGCCGGGGTGCCGGGCGTGCCGGGCGCGCCGGGGTTGGTGGTGCCGCCCGAGCAGGCGGCTCCGTTCAGCGTGCAGTTGAGCGGGGCGCCGAAGTTGCCTGGGCTGCCGTTGAAGCCGAAGGTCGTGCTGGCGCCGGCGGCCAGGGTCGGGGCCCAGCTCGGGTTGGTGAAGGTGTAGTGCTGGCCGCTCCTGGTCATCACCGCGTCCCACGCGGTGGTGACGGAGTAGCCGGAGGGCAGGTCGAAGGCGACGGTCCAGCCGTTCAGCGGGCTGGAGGTGCCGTTGGTGACGGTGTACTTGCCCTCGAAGCCGCTCCCCCAGTCCTGCGGCTTGGTGAAGGTCGCGGTGGCCGAGGCCGCCGAGGCGGGGGCCGTCGTCACCACCAGTACGGCGCCGGCGGCGAGCAGTGCCGCGACGCATAAGCGGATCAGGCGCATCGGATCGTCCTTTCAGCCGGTGAAGGCCTTGAAGATGGTGGTGAACTCGTAGGCCGACTGGCTGACGCCGCTGCAGGTGGGCGAGAGGGTGCCGTTCGGGCAGCCGCCGTTGTCGCGGCCGGCCGACCAGAAGCCGATCCGGCCGACGTGGTTGGCCTGGGCGTAGGACAGCAGCTTGCGCGCGTCCGCCTGCGTGGTGGTCTGGCCGGTGTCGTTCTTGCCGATCATCGGGGTGAGGCCGAGCAGCCGCTTGAGCTGCGCATCCGTCTTCGAGGGCCAGATCGTCCGCATCTGCCCGAGCGTCGCGTTGGCCGCGGACACCATGGCGTCGCCCCAGGCGCCGGAGTAGCCGAAGTCCATCAGCATCGGGTTGACCAGCACGTTCAGCCCGCGCGCCGCGGCGTCCTGGAGGATCTGGACCGAGAACGGGTCCATGCCGTAGTCCTGGCCCTGGATGCGGAGGGTGTAGCTGATCACCGTGCCGCGTTCGGCCTGCAGTTGCCTGAGCGCCGAGTTGACCTTGGCGGTGTCGATGGACGCCTCGATGTCGACGTCCAGGTGGTTGGTGCCGACGGTGTCCAGCACCTTCTTGTAGGCCGCCAGCAGTTGCGCCGTGGTGCCGCAGCTGTGTTCCAGGTACGGGCCGACGGCGCCGCCCGTGGCGACGATCACCTGGCCGCCCCGCGCCTGCAGTCCGCGGACGTCGTTGATGACGCGCGAGTCGTTCAGCGGGATGGTGCCGCCCCAGGCGGGGTTGCAGCCGGTGCTGTCGCCGAGGGCGAAGGCGAGGGTGTAGTTCTTCACCCCGGTCGCGGTGGCCGCGCTGACCAGCGACGGCGTGGTCATCGTGATGTCGATGTAGGGGGCGAGGAGGATCGCGCCGGTCGGCGGCGGGGTCACGGTCGGGGTCGGCGTGGGCGTCGGGGTGGGCGTGCGAGTGGGAGTGGGAGTCGGTCCGGGCGGCGTGGGCGTCGGGCTGGGGGTGGTGCCGCCGCCGCAGGACGCGCCGTTGACCTTGCAGTTCAGCGGCGCTCCGGGCCCCGCGCCGACGAACCCGAACGAGGCGGAGGCGCCGGGCGCCAGGGATCCGTTGTACTCGCGGTTCCTGAAGGTGTAGTGGCCGCCGGACTGGTTCATCAGGGCGTCCCAGTAGGTGCCGACGGTGGTGCCGGACGGCAGGTCGAACTCCACGGTCCAGCCGTTGACGGTGCTCGCGGTGCCGTTGGCGACGGTGTACTTGGCCTCGAAGCCCGACCCCCAGTCGGAGGTCTTGACGAAGGTGGCGCTCACCGAGGCGGCCTGCGCGCCCGGTGGCGCGAGCACCGCGACGGCGATGCTCGCCAGGGCTGTGAGGACGAGCAGGGGCAAGGTGCGTCGCATGATCGCTCCCATGCTGCGAAAGGCGGGCGTCGCGCGTCCCGGGCGCGGGACGCGAGGGGGGTGAGAGGGAGGATGGGCGCTGGCTCACTGGATGTCCGCAGCTCATGGGGCATCGGCACTGGAGGGGGCAGGGGCGCGGACGGCTGCAGGTCGCCAATACTTTTAGGAAAGTTTCCTAAGAGTTGTCGCGATCGTAGCTCCGGCGCAGGCCGCTCACAAGGCCCAAACGACGAGGTTTTCTCCCAGGCAGGGCGGCTTTGACAGCCGGATCACACTGGTCTACCCGCCTGCCTGGAGACATACGGTCACCCCGCCGCGGCGGCCCGGCCCGGATTCGCCATGCCCGGCGCGACGACGGCGGTCACGTTCCTCCGGACGCGCAGCGGCCCAGGGCGCCGGGCCGGTGTCGTGGCAGATGGCTCGCGTTAACGGGGTGAACGTGGGGTTTGCGGCGGTATAGCGTGTCACTTCCCTGCGTACATGGAGTTCGGCGGCATGTTCTTCGGCATCACCAATATCTGGGCCTACGTGATCGGGGCCTTTCTGATCATTCTTCTTCCCGGTCCCAACTCGCTGTACGTCCTGACGGTGGGGGCGCGGCGCGGCGTGCGCACCGGGTACCGCGCGGCCGGCGGGGTGTTCGTGGGCGACACGGTGCTGATGGTGCTGTCGGCGGCCGGGGTCGCCTCGCTGCTGCGGTCCACGCCGATGCTGTTCAACGTGGTCAAGTACGCCGGCGCGGCCTACCTCGCGTGGCTGGGCTTCAACATGATCCGCGCCGCCGTGCGGTCGTGGCGGGGCAAGGACGAGCCGGGCGGGCAGGCGGAGGCGGCGCCCGACCTCGCCGACCCGTTCAGGAAGGCCCTCACGATCAGCCTGCTCAACCCCAAGGCGATCTTGTTCTTCATCTCGTTCTTCGTGCAGTTCGTCGACCCGCATTACGGCGCGCCGGCGCTGTCATTCCTGATCTTGGGCGCGATCTGCCAATTCTTCAGCGTCATCTACCTGTCCACGCTGATTTTCGGCGGGGTGTACCTGGCCACCCAGTTCCGGCGGCGGCGCAGGCTCTCGGCCGGCCTCACCTCCGGCGTGGGGGCGCTCTTCCTCGCCTTCGGCGCCCGGCTGGCGACCTCCAGCCTCGGCTGACGGCCGCCGCTCGCGCGGCCGCCGGCCGACCCGCTCAGTCGTCGTTGACCTTCAGCGCGACGCTGACCAGTGACAGGAACAGCTCGGCGTCGGTGCGGTCCGCGATCTCGACACGGATCCAGCCGGTGCCGTGACCTGGTGTGACACGATGGGAGTCGGCGAGCACCCGGGCCCATCGGTCGACGAGGGAGGCGGTGAGCAGCAGCTCGGCAGTGTGGTCGCCGCGCATGCGGATGATCTCGCGGCCGCGCGCGCGGAAGCGGATGGCCTTGCGAGAGTGGCTGACCGCGAGGTCGGGCCAACGGGTCAGCTCGACGGCGACGTCGGCCACGCAATCGGCGGACGGGGGGACATGCGTGCGTGAGAGCACTGCCATGACTTCATGCTCCCGAACCGCTCGCCATCCGGAAACCCTCCGTTCCCGAACCGTTATCCAATGTTCAACCACCTCATGAAGGGTGTACTGCCCGAAGCTCAGTAATGATCGGATTAAACGATCATTACCAACATATGTACGCCTTACCTGGACATTGTGTACCGTGAGCCACTAATGACTACAATTCGGCGTTTCGGTCGCGTTTCGGCGAACACATCCCAGGGTAGGCGTCGAAGCTTTAGCGTCGTTCCCCGAACGTCCTCCCTGGGAGAAGCATGAACGCTCCACACTTCACCCTCCCGAGGATCACCGCACTGCTCCGGCAGGCCGTGCCGCGGCTCCTCGAAGGCGTCGTCGCCCCGCTCGCCGTGTTCTACACCGCCCTGGCCGTGCTCGGCCTGGACGGGGCGCTGGTGGCGGCGGTGAGCTGGGTGTACGCCGGGGTGCTGTGGCGGGTCGTCCGCCGCCGGCCCGTCCCCGGCACGATGTTGCTGGCGGCGATCGCCATCACCGCGCGGGCGGCGCTGGGCTGGTGGACGGGAAGTGCCGTCGTCTACTTCCTTCAGCCCGAACTGGGCACGATCTGCATCAGCATGGCCTTCCTCGCCTCGGTCCGCCTGAACAGGCCACTGGTCCAGAAGCTCACCCTGGACTACATCCACCTTCCCTCGGCCGTGCTGCGGCACGAGCGGGTGCGGCGCTTCTTCGCCCGCATCACGCTGCTGTGGGCGTTCGTGCTGCTGGCCAACTCCGCGGTCAGCATCTGGCTGCTCCTGCACCAGTCGATCGGCACCTACCTCCTGGTGCGCACGTCGGTGGTCGCGGCCATCAGCGGCGTCGCGGTCGGCGTCTCGATCTACGCCTTCCGCCGGGTGCTGCACCGCCTGCACGCCGACGCGCCCGCCCCGGCCATCACCGCCGGCTAGACCGGACGGCCGTCCGCCGGCGCGGACGGCCGCTGCCACTGGCGACTCCTCTCCCCCGCCCGACGTGACGCTCCCGATGCGATGGACCGGAAGCGATCCGGGATATCCGCACGTCTCGGCCCTAGGCGACATGTGCGCGAATGTGCGCCGATGGGCAAAGATGAGGGCATTTCCTGTGCGGAGAGGACGGAATCATGGGATGCGCACTCGTCACCGGGGCCTCGCGGGGTCTCGGCGCGGCCATCGCCGAACGGCTGGCGGCCGACGGCTGGAAGGTCGTCGTCAACTACGCCCACGACACCGCGGGCGCGACGGCGGTGGCCGGCCGCATCGGCGCGGCGGCGTACGTGGCGCGGTTCGACGTCACCGACGAGGAGGAGGTCGCGCGCGGCGTCGAGGACGTCCGCGAGCGGGTCGGCCCGATCGGCGTCGTGGTGAACAACGCGACCGGCCCGCAGCCGATGATGCCGATCGAGAAGCAGACCTGGCAGGACCACCTCGACCAGCTCCGGTTCTTCGTCAAGGCGCCTCTGCTGCTCCTGCACGCCGTGCTGCCCGACTTCAAGGCCGCCGGTGAGGGGCGCGTCGTCAACATCGGCAGCGAGGTGGCCGATCTGGGCAACGCCGACTTCGCGCACTACGTGTCGGCCAAGGCGGCCATGCACGGCCTGACCCGCTCGTGGGCCCGCGAGCTCGGACCGCTCGGCATCACCGTCAACACCGTGGAACCGGGCTGGATCCCGGTGGAGCGCCACGCCGGCGACGACTGGAGCGACTACGAGGCGCGGCTGCCGCTGCGCCACATGGGCGTTCCCGCCGACGTCGCCGAGGCGGTCGCCTATCTGGCCTCCCCCGGCGCCCGCTTCGTCACCGGCCAGCGGCTGGCCGTCAACGGGGGCAACACCATGAGCTAGCTCCGCGTCATGACCCTTATTTCATCGGTCGTTGATTTCAACGACTGATGAGTTTATGGTGGGGTCATACGACGGACAGCGTCGCCGGAAGTGCGGGCCCCGTCCGCCCCGGCGGCTCCACAGGGAGACCGACATGCTGACCTCCGACGGTGACCGCCGGCTCGCCGGCCCGGAGCACCACCCCCTGATCCTCGGCTTCCAGGACATCGCCTCCGACGCGCTGCCGCTGGTCGGGGGCAAGGCCGCCAACCTCGGCGTGCTGACCCGGGCCGGGCTGCCCGTGCCGCCGGGGATCTGCCTGACCACCTGGGCCTACCGCCGCGTCGCCGAGGGCGCGCACCTCGGCGAGGTGCTGGACGCCCTGGCGCGCACCGCCCCCGGCGACACCGCCGCGCTGGCCGAGCTGGCCGGCCGGGCGCGCGCCGCCGTCCTGGCCGCCCCCGTGCCCGACGACATCGCCCGCGCCGTGCGGCGCGCGGCCGACGGCCCGGTGGCGGTCCGCTCGTCGGCCACCGCCGAGGACCTCCCGGACGCGAGCTTCGCCGGCCAGCAGGACACCTACCTGAACGTGGTCGGCCCCGAGGCGGTGCTGGACGCCGTCCGCCGCTGCTGGGCCTCGCTGTGGACCGACCGCGCCGTCGCCTACCGCGCGGCCAACGGCATCGACCACGCCGCCGTCCACCTGGCCGTGGTCATCCAGCGCATGGTGCAGGCCGAGGTCGCCGGGGTGATGTTCACCGCCAACCCGGTCACCGGACGGCGCCGCGAGGTGGTGATCGACGCCAGCCCCGGGCTCGGCGAGTCGGTGGTCTCCGGCGGGGTGAACCCCGACCACTTCGTGGTCGGCCCGGCCAAGAAGATCACCAAGCGGGTGCTCGGCGACAAGGCGACGGTGATCCGCTCGGTCGGGGGCGGCGGCACCGAGCAGGTCGCGCGGGAGTCCGCCGACGGTCCGTGCCTGACCGACGACCAGATCGTCGCCCTGGCCGGGCTCGGGGCCCGCGTGGAGGACCACTACGGCTCCCCGCAGGACACCGAGTGGGCGATCGACTCCTCCGGAGCGCTCTGGCTCACCCAGGCCCGGCCGATCACCACCCTGTACCCGCTGCCCGAGACGGACCCAGGCGGCCTGAGGGTGTACTTCTGCTTCAGCCTGGCGCAGGGCCTGCACCGGCCGATCACCCCGATGGGCGTCTCGGCCTTCCGCACGCTGGCCGGCTCGGTCATCGCCACTCTTTTCGGCCCGCGCACCGGCCCCCTCCCGCTCACGGAGCCGGGCATGCGCCTGTTCGGGGACGTCACCGGCGTCATGCGCAGCCGGGTGGGCCGGGCCGTCGTGCCCCGGCTGCTGGACGTCATGGAGGCGCGGTCGGCGGTCGTGCTGCGGAGCCTGTTCGACGACCCGCGGCTGAGCGTGACCCACCGTTCGCCGCTGCCCGCGGTGCGCCGGGTCTGGCGCGTCGCCGCCCGCTATCGCACACCGGTGCGCATCGTGCAGGCGCTGCGCGACCCGCGCAGCGCGCGGCGGCGCATGGCGTGGGTCGTCGAGCGCCTGCGCGAGCGGCTGGCGCTGTCGCCGGACGCCACCCCCGAGCAGCGGCTCGACCACGTGGAACACTGCCTCGGCACCCAGGTGGTGCCGATGATCCCGCACATCGTGCCCTTCCCGGCCGCCGGGTTTCTGATGATGGCCCTGGCCGCCCGCCTGCTCCGCGGGCGCGGCAGGCCCGGCGAGCTGCCGACCGTGCTGCGAGGACTGCCGCACAACGTCACCACCGAGATGGACCTGGCCCTGTGGCACGCGGCCTCGCGCATCCGCGCCGACGCCGCCTCGGCCCGCGCGCTGGCCGGCCCGGCCCTGCCGCAGGGCGAACTGCCGCCCGTGCTGCGCGCGGAGCTGGACGGCTTCCTGGCCCGCTACGGCCACCGGGCCGTCGCCGAGATCGACGTGGGCATGCCCCGCTGGGCGGACGACCCGTCGCACGTGCTGGGCGTGCTCGCCAACTACCTGCGGCTGGACGACCCATCCCTGGCCCCCGACGAGCAGTTCGCCCGGGGGGCGCGCGAGGCGGAGGAGATGATCGGCACGCTGGCCCGCCGGGTGGGCGGCCTGCGCGGACGCGTCGTGCGCTTCGCCCTGGGACGCACCCGCGAGCTGGCGGGCTACCGGGAGATGCCCAAGTTCTGCTTCATCGTGGCCCTCGGCGAGATGCGCGGGCACCTGGCGGCGGTCGGGAAGGAACTGGCCGGGCGCGGGCTGCTGGAGGAGCCGGACGACGTGTTCATGCTGAGCATCGCCGAGGCGCGGGCCGGGCTCGGCGGCGCCGACCAGCGCGCGCTCGTCCGCACGCGCCGCGCGACCTACGAGCGGGAGCTGCGGCGGCGGCACATTCCCCGTGTCATGCTCTCCGACGGCACCGAGCCGGAGGCGGTGGGGGCCGCGGCGCCCGTCGAGGGCGCCATGACCGGCACTCCCGCCTCCCCCGGCACGGTGACCGGCAAGGCGCGGGTCATCCTCGACCCGGTGGGCGCCCACCTGTCGCCCGGCGAGATCCTGGTCGCGCCCTCCACCGACCCCGGCTGGACGCCGCTGTTCCTGACGGCGGGCGGCCTGGTGATGGAGATGGGCGGCTCGAACTCCCACGGCGCGGTGGTGGCCCGCGAGTACGGCATCCCGGCGGTCGTCGGAGTGCCGGACGCCACCTCGCGGGTCGCCACCGGGGACGAGATCACCGTGGACGGCACCACCGGCGCCGTCACCCTGGCCGCGTCCCCGGCCGCGTCCCCGGCCCGACCGCCCGCCTGACCGCTCGACCGATCACCTGACCGCCCGCCCGTCGCCGCTGGTGCGCTGTCCACGAACGTGCACCGGCTCGGGCGCCGTAGCAGGCGCCGGCATCGCCGCACCACGACCCGCCGACCCGGCGCCGATCACTACAGCCCGTGGCCGGGGATGGAGAGCCGCACCCGGCGCACGTACGCGGTCACCGCACCAGGCGCGGCCCGGGGCGGAGAGACGCGCCCGGCGAACGCACGCGGTCACCGCACCAGGCGCGGCCCGGGGCGGAGAGACGCGCCCGGCGAACGCACGCGGTCACCGCACCAGGCGCGGCCCGGGGCGGAGAGACGCGCCTGGCGAACGTACGCGGTCACCGCTAGGTGAGCAGGCTTGTGAGCAGGCGCCGGGTGCGCGCGGCGTCCTCGCCCGTGACGAAGGTGGCGGCGGCGAAGTCGGTCACCCCGAGCGCGGCGAGGTCGGCGATCTGGGCGGCGACCTCGTCCTCCTCGCCGATGATCGCCACGTCGCCGGGGCCGGCCGCGCCCTCCCGGTCGAGCATCGCGCGGTAGGAGGGCAGTTGGCCGTAGATGGAGAAGACCTTCGAGGCGCGCTCCCTGGCGGCGTCCCGGTCGCCGGTGACGGCGACCGGGAGCGCGCACACGACGCGCGGGGCGGGGCGTCCCGCCTCCGCCGCGGCCCCGGTGATGGCCGGGACGACGTGGTCGGCGATGGTCTTGGGCCCGGTCATCCACAGGATCGTGCCGTCGGCCGTCTCCCCCGCCAGGCGCAGCATGCGGGGCGCGAGCGCGGCGATCAGCAGGGGCACCCCCTCCCGGGCGCGCGGAGTGCCCAGTTCGACGTGGGCCCGGAGCGTCTCGCCGTCGACGTCGGCCCGCTCACCGCGCAGCAGGGGGGCCAGCACCGCGAGGTACTCGCGCATGTGGCGCGCCGGCTTGTCGTAGCTGTAGCCGTACATGTCCTCGATGACGACCCGGTGCGACAGCCCGACGCCGAGCGCGAGCCTGCCGCCGAGGGCCAGGTCGGCGGTGAGGGCCTGCTGTGCCAGGACGGCCGGGTGGCGCGGGTAGGTCGGCACGACGGCGGTGCCGAGCTCGATGCCGGGGACGCGGGCGCCCGCGGCCGCGAGCGCGGTCAGCGCGTCGAGCCCGAAGATGTTGGAGACCCACGCCGAGGCGAACCCGTCGGCGGCGGCGCCGGCGATGCGCTCCTCCAGCTTGACGATCGCGTCCGGCCCCGAGGGCTCGTTGAGGTACAACCCGATGCGCATCCGTCCGTCCCGTCCACTCACCATACCGAATGAAATTCTGTTCGTGTGCGGGTTCATGGTACGCAACCGCGCGCCGTCCGCGAACGCACACGCGGGCGCGCGTCCACGGCCGCCGGGCGGACGCCCGCGCCGCGCGCCGGAGGATGATCGGTAGAGTGGCGGGGATGCGGGGTGTCCTGGCGTGCGGTCTGGTCCTGCTGCTGGCCTGCGCCTGCGGCGGCCCCGAGCCGTCCTTCGAGCAGGCCGCGCGTTTCCTGCGCGACGACGGCGCCGCGCTGAGCCGGCTCTCGCTGCCGGGCAAGACCACGGCCTTCACCCGCGAGACGACCGGCTGCCCGGCGGGCACCGCCCGCAGCGTCTACAAACTCACCGGCGACCTGCCCGCCGAGCCTGACGCCCACGCCATGGCGACGGTCACCGCCATCCTCGCCTCCGATCTCCATCGCATGGGCTACCAGGAGGGCGACAACCCGCAGGAGCGGTTCGGCGTGAACGTCAGCACGATGAAGAAGGAGTCGCTCGGCATCGTGGTCACCGTCATCGTGCGCTCGGGCCGGCCGAACGTCGAGGTCACCGGCACGACGGCCTGCGCCTCCTGACCGGAGGTACCGCCGGGCGGCTCCGTAGCGCTCCGTCCGGCTCCGCCGGTGCGGGCGACACCGCCGGGCGCACCGGGGGCGTGCTCTACAGGACCTCGGTGACGTAGCGGCGGATCAGCGTGGCGATCACCTCGTGGCCGTCGGCGTCCCACACGTCCGCGTTGAAGATCTCCACCTCGACGAACCCGGTGTACCCCGCCGCGTCGACGGCGGCGCGCAGCGGGCGGAAGTCGATCACGCCGTCGCCCATCATCCCCCGGCCGAGCAGCGGATCCGCGGGCAGCGGCACCAGGTAGTCGCAGACCTGGAACGCCGCGATGCGCGGGCCGGCCCGCGCGACCTGCGACAGCACCTCCGGATCCCACCAGACGTGGAAGGTGTCGACCACCACGCCGACCGCCTCGGCGGGCCAGCGGGCGGCCAGGTCGACGGCCTGGCCGAGCGTCGAGAGCACGGCGCGGTCGGCGCAGTACATCGGGTGCAGCGGCTCCAGGGCCAGCCGCACGCCCGCCCGCACCGCGTACGGCACCAGTTCCTCCAGCACGGCGGCCACCCGGTCGCGCGCGCCGGCCAGGTCGCGGGACCCGGCCGGCAGCCCGCCGACGACCATGACCAGGCAGCCGGCGCCCAGGGTGGCGGCCTCGTCGATGGCACGGCGGTTGTCCTCGAGCGCGCGGGAGGCGCCGGCGGGGTCGGCGGCGGTCAGGAAGCCGCCCCGGCACAGCGACGACACCTGGAGCCCGGCGTCGCGGACCAGCCGGGCGGTCGCGGCCAGGCCGTGCTCGGCGACCTGCTCGCGCCACAGGCCGATCGCCGGCACGCCGAAGCGCGCGCAGCCCGCGACCGCCTCGGCGACGCCCCACCGGCGGGTCGTCCACTGGTTGAGGGACAGCCGGGTGAGCCGCGGATCGCCCGGCGGCGGCGTCCGGACCGTCGCCGGGCGCCCGGACGGCACGTCCACGGCGGGGCCGTGGCGCGCGCTCACGCCGCCACCCCGGCCGTGGCGAGCAGGGCGCGCATGCGGGCCTGCGCCAGTCCGGGATCGGGCAGCAGGCCGGCCCGTCCGGCCAGCCGGAACACCTCGGAGAGGTGGACGATCGAACGGGCGGACTGCGCCCCGCCGACCATGGTGAACGCGTCCTGGTGCCCGGCCACCCAGGCGAGGAACACGATGCCCGTCTTGTAGTGGTAGGTCGGCGTCTCGAACAGCTTGCGGGACAGCGGGACGGTCGGCTCCAGCAGTTCCCGGTAGCGGGCGGCGTCGCCGGCGTCCAGCGCCTGGAGGGCGGCCGACGCCACGGGGGCGATCGGGTCGAAGACGCCGAGCAGGGCGTCACTGCCGGACTCGATGAGCGGTGAGTAGTCGAAGTCGTCGCCGGTGTAGAGCCGCACGCCCGCCGGGAGGGCCGCGCGCAGCCGCACCTCGCGCTCGGCGTCCAGCAGCGAGACCTTGACTCCGTCGACGCGGCCGGCGTGCTCGTGGACCAGCGTGAGCAGCGCGTCGGTGGCGGCGTCCAGGTCGCGCGAGCCCCAGTATCCGGCGAGCGACGGGTCGAACATCTCGCCCAGCCAGTGCAGGATGGCCGGCCGGTCCACCTCCGCCAGGAGCCTGCCGTAGACGGCGTGGTAGTCGCCGGGCGTGCGCGCGACCGCGGCGAGCTGCCTGCTGGCCATGAGGATCACCCGGGCCCCGGCCGCCTGGACGGTCTCCACCTGCTCGCCGTACGCCTTCAGCACCTCCTCGCACGTGGCGGCCCGCGGCGCGTGGTCGGTGCCGGCCCCGCAGGCGACGAGCTCCGCCGGGTCGCCGAACCGCGCCGCCTCGGCCGCGGTGCGCCGGATCAGCTCGCGGGTCGCCGGCCAGTCCAGGCCCGTGTTGCGCTGCGCGGTGTCCATGGCGTCGGCCACGCGCATGCCGTAGGACCACAGGTGGCGGCGGAAGCGCAGCGTGGCCTCCCAGTCGACCCGCGCGGGGGCGCCCGGGGTGTTGTCGCCGAGCGGGTCGGCGACGACGTGCGCGGCGGCGTAGACCACGCGGGAGCGCGGCGGCCCCGGCGGGAGCGGCCACGCGGCGGGCGGGCCCGGCTCGTACGGCTCCAGCGTCCCCTCGGCGGTGGGCAGCAGGATCATCGAGCCCCTTCCCCTACGGACGGCGGCACGGCGCGGGACGGCGGGGACCCGGCGCGGGTACGCGAAGGCACAGGGGCGGACCTCCGGGGCACGCCGCAGGTTCGCGCGGACACGAGGTCGGACCACCATGGCGCGGGGCCGGACCACGCAGGCACGGGGCCGGACCACGAAGGCTTGGCGGTCACAACACGAGCTCCGGCAGCTCGACGCGGCGGCCCTCCGCCGAGGACCGCAGGCCCGACTCGGCGAGCTGCACGCCCCGCGCGCCGGACAGGAAGTCGTAGGGGAAGGGGGTGTCCTCCACCACCGATCGCACGAACATCTCCCACTGCGCCTTGAAGCCGTTGCCGAACTCCTCGTTGTCCGGGACCTCCTGCCAGTCGTCGCGGAAACGGTGGGCGACCGGCACGTCGGGGTTCCACACCGGTTTGGGGGTGACGGCGCGGTGCTGGACGCGGCAGCCGCGCAGCCCGGCGACGGCGCTGCCCTCGGTGCCGTCCACCTGGAACCGCACCAGCTCGTCGCGGTCGACCCGGACGCACCAGGAGGAGTTGATCTGCGCGACCACGCCGCCGGCCAGCTCGAAGATGCCGTAGGCGGCGTCGTCGGCCGTGGCGCGGTAGGCGCGGCCCGCCTCGTCGACGCGTTCGGGGATGTGGGTGGCCACCCGTGCGGTGACCGCCTCCACCCGGCCGAACAGGTTCTCAAGGACGTAGGACCAGTGGCAGAACATGTCCAGGGTGATGCCGCCGCCGTCCTCGGCGCGGTAGTTCCACGACGGGCGCTGGGCGGGCTGCCAGTCGCCTTCGAACACCCAGTAGCCGAACTCGCCGCGCACCGACAGCACGCGCCCGAAGAAGCCCCCGTCCAGCAGCCGCCTGAGCTTGAGCAGGCCCGGCAGGAACAGCTTGTCCTGGACGACGCCGCCCCGCACCCCGGCACGCGCGGCCAGCCGGGCCAGCTCGACGGCCTCCTGCGTCGTCGCCGCCGTCGGCTTCTCGGTGTAGACGTGCTTGCCGGCCTCGATCGCCCGGGTGATGGCCGCCACCCGCGCCGGGGTGACCTGTGCGTCGAAGTACACCTCGTTGTCCGGGTCGCGCAGCGCGCCCGCGAGGTCGGTGGTCCAGCTCTTGAGGTTGTGCCGCTCGCAGATCTCGCGCAGCTTGGCCGCGCTGCGGCCGGCCAGCACCGGTTCCAGCAGCACCCGGTCACCACCGGACAGGGCGACGCCGCCCTCGTCGTTGATGGCCAGGATCGAGCGGACCAGGTGCTGGCGGTACCCCATGCGGCCGGTGACGCCGTTCAGCACGACGCCCAGGGACCGTGTCGTCACCCCGAACCCTCCTTGCCTCTTCAACGGTAGGAGAAGGCGCTGCCGGCATCGATGCGGGTCAAGGCTGCGGAAAGCGCTTTCCATGGCACCTTAGATTCCCGTTCCCGGATGGTCAAGAACGCCGCCGCGCCCTCGACCGCCGTGGACGCCGCCGGTTTCGGTTTGCGCGGATCGAGATCGGCGGTATCGTAGAGGAACCGACGCGGGGTGGAGCAGCTCGGTAGCTCGCTGGGCTCATAACCCAGAGGTCGCAGGTTCAAATCCTGCCCCCGCTACAAAGAGAAGGCCCTGGACGACCGGCACGCCGGCGACCAGGGCCTTCGTCGTTCCCGCCCTCCCGCCGGCCACCGCGCCTTCCCTCTGAGGGGCCTGCTCGTGACCGCGCCGGTCGCCCACCGGTCCACGCCCGGCCGGCGGTCCGGCCTCGGCGGCAGGCCGGGCAGCGCGGACTCTTCCCCGTCTCCAAGACCTGCCGTCACGTCCGATGAGGCGCCTTTTGGTCGCACGTCCCCGCCCACTCCGTCATGCGCACACGCGCCACCGTGCGTGCGGTCGTCGTGGCGTCCGGCGGGGTGCCGCGCGGCGGGGCTGGAAGCTACGATGAGCCTGTTCCGCATATCAAACTTAAGTTCCACATATTGGAATAGGGCGATGGCTGATCTTCGCAGTGCACAGTGGTACGCCGGAAACGACCGCAATGCCTACATCCACCGCGCCTGGATGCGCCGAGGCGTGCCCGGCACCGCGTTCGAGGGGCGGCCGCAGATCGCGATCGCCAACTCCGCCTCCGACCTGACCCCGTGCAACAGCCACCTCAACGAGGTGGCCGAGAGCGTCAAGCAGGGCATCTGGGAGGCCGGCGGCGTGCCGCTCAACCTGCCGGTGGTGTCGCTCGGCGAGACGCAGGTGCGCCCCACCGCGATGCTGTGGCGGAACATGGCGGCGATGGCCACCGAGGAGATGCTGCGCGCCAACCCGATCGACGGGGTGGTGCTGCTCGGCGGCTGCGACAAGACCATCCCGTCGCTGCTGATGGCCGCGGCCTCGGTGGACCTGCCGGCGGTGGTGGTGCCCGGCGGTCCCATGCTGACCGGCACCTTCCGCGGAGTGCCGCTGGGCTGCGGCACCGACGTGTGGCGGCTGAGCGAGGAGGTGCGCGCCGGCACGCTGTCGGAGCAGGCGTTCATGGACTCCGAATCCTCGATGATCCGCAGCCGCGGGCACTGCAACACGATGGGCACCGCCTCCACCATGGGCCTGCTCGCCGAGGTCCTCGGCACCACCCTTCCGGGCACCGCCGGCCTGCCCGCCCCCGACAGCCGGCTGCTGGCCCGCGCGCACGAGACCGGCCGCCTGATCGTGGAGATGGTCGCCGAGGAGCGCCGGCCCAGCCGGGTGCTGAGCAGCGGTTCGTTCCGCAACGCGATCATCGCGCTGGCCGCGCTGGGCGGGTCCACCAACGCCGTGGTGCACCTGCTGGCGATCGCCGGCCGCCTCGGCATCCCGCTCACCCTGGACGACTTCGACGAGGTGGGCGCCGGCGTGCCGCTGCTGGTGGACCTCCAGCCCGCCGGACGGCACCTGATGGAGGACCTGCACCGCGCGGGCGGCCTGCACGCCGTGCTGCGGGAGGTGGTGGACCTGCTGGACCAGGACGCCCTCACCGTCACCGGCCGGCCGCTGGTCGACTACCTGCCCGAGGCGCAGATCTGGGACCGCGAGGTCATCCGCGGCCGCGGCGAGCCGTTGCAGGGCGAGGCCGGCATCGCCGTGCTCCGCGGCAACCTCGCCCCGCAGGGGGCCATCATCAAGCCGGCCGCCGCCTCCCCCCACCTGCTCCGCCACCGGGGGCGGGCCGTCGTCTTCGACTCCATCGAGGACTTCCACGCGCGCATCGATGATCCCGAGTTGGACGTGGACGCCGACTCGGTGCTGGTGCTGCGCGGATGCGGGCCGAAGGGGTACCCGGGCATGCCGGAGGTGTCCAACATGCCGCTGCCCGCCAAGCTCCTCAAGGAGGGCGTGCGCGACATGGTGCGCGTGTGCGACGGGCGGATGAGCGGCACCGCGTACGGCACGGTGGTGCTGCACGTCGCCCCCGAGGCGGCCGCCGGAGGTCCGCTGGCCCGCGTCCGCACCGGCGACTGGGTCACCCTCGACGTGGAGGCCAGGCGCATCGACATCGACGTGCCGCAGGAGGAGCTCGACGCCCGGGCGCCGTCGCAGGCGATGACCGACGGCCTGGCCCGGCCGCGCCGCGGCTGGGAGGAGCTGTACGTGCGCACGGTGATGGGCGCCGACACCGGCGCCGACCAGGACTTCCTGCTCGGGTCCAGCGGCCACGAGGTCTCCCGCGAGTCGCACTGACCCCTGGCCCGCCCCGCTCCGCCCCGTCACCGGGGCGGGGCGGCCGGGCGGCCGGAGAAGGTCACCGGGTGCCGGGGGAGCCGTTGGGGAGCCCGGCCTCAGCCGGAGGGGTGGACCAGGACCTTGCTCGCCTTCAGTGTGCCGTCGGCCAGCGCGCGGAAGGTGCCGGGCGCCTGCTCCAGGCCGACGCGGCCCTCGATCAGCGGTTCCAGCTCCGCGGCGTGCGCGCCCGCCCACGCGGCGGTGTCACGGAACTCGGCCTCGCCGTAGGCGAAGCTGCCGATGACGGTGCGCTCCTCGGTGCTCACCGCGTACGCGGAGATCTCCACGCGCGGCGCCGCCATGCCGACCAGGACGACGCGCGCGCCGAGCGCGGAGACCTCGAAGGCGGCCTGCAGGGTGCGCGCCGACCCCACCGCGTCGATGACCACGTCGGCCGCCCCGCCGAGAGCGGCGACGACGCCCCCGGCGGACGGGATGGCCGGGTCATCGGTCGCGGACGGCGCGACAGGCGACGACACGGCGGCGGACGGCCCGGCCGGGTCGATGGCGGCGAAGCCCAGGCGGGTCAGCAGGGCGCGGCGGGCGGGGTCCAGTTCGCCGACCACGACGCCCGGGTTGCCGGCGCGGCGGGCGGCCAGGGCCACGGCCTGCCCGATCGGGCCGCCGCCGACCACGTACACCCTGTCCTGCGGTCGGAGGGCGGCGCGGCGCACGGCATGGTGGCCGACCGCGAGGGGCTCGACCAGCCCTCCGATCTCGGCCGGGACGCCTTCGGGCAGCGGGACGAGGTTGCGGGCGGGAGCGACCATGCGCTCGGCGAAGGCCGCGCTGATCTCCCGCCCGACACCGATCACCCGCCGGTCCGGGCAGCGCTGCGGCGTCCCGGCGGCGCAGGCGGCGCAGCCCCCGCAGCCGATCACCGGATTGACGGTGACCAGGGTGCCCGGACGGTGGGCACCCGTGCGGTCGCGCAGGACCCTGCCGACCGTCTCGTGCCCCATCACCTGCCCGGGGTGCCTGCGCCCGTTCTCGCCGGTGTAGCCGTGCAGGTCGGAGCCGCAGATGCCGGTGGCGACGATCTCCAGCAGCGCGTCGCCGGGGCCGGGGACGGGTTCGGGGCGGTCCTCGACCGTCATCTCCCATGGCCCGTGGAACACCAGTGCGCGCATGTCTCCTCCTTCAGGTCAGGACGTGGCCGCCGTCACGCGTCCACGTACCGGGCACGACGTGGTCACCGTCACGCGTGCGCGGCGGGGCCCGGTCACCGGCGGGGGTCCACATGGACCTTGGGGGCGGGGGCCCACCCGGGCGGGCGGTGTCCGGCGAGCACGCCGGAGACCTCCTCCAGGGGCACGGTCGCGGCCACCAGCGGGCGCGGGTCCACCGCGCCCGAGGCGTACAGCTCGATCGTCTCGGCCATGCCGCCGAAGCCGCTGAGCACCCCGACGGCGGTGACGTCCTTCAGCGCGACGGCCCTGCTGTCGACCAGGCTCGCCCCGGAGGACAGGCCGATGAACACCACCCGCCGCCCCGGTTCGACCAGGTCCACGGCGAGCGCGGGCAGCGCTGGAGCGCCTGAGGCGTCGATCACGGCGTCGAAGCGCAGGCGGGGCAGCGTCTCGCGGGTCCAGACGTGCGCGAAGCCGAGGGAGCGGGCGAAGTCCAGGGACGGGGCGGCGAGGCCGAGCAGGTGCACCTCGGCGCCCCGGGCGGCGGCGATCTGGGCGGCGAGCAGGCCGATCGTGCCCGGGCCCATGACCAGCAGCCGCTCCCCCGGCTCCAGCGCCGCGCCGCGGACGGCGCGCAGCGCGTTGCCGCCCGGCTCGGCGAGCGCGCCGAGCGCCGGGTCCATGCCGTCGGGCAGGGGGTGCAGCGCCGTCACCGGCACGGGCAGCCTCTCGGCGAGGGCGCCGGGCCATCCGTTGCGGATGCCGACCTCGTACCGGTCGGCGCACACGTGGCGGCGTCCGCTCGCGCACCGGTCGCAGCGCCCGCAGCCGAGCATGGTGTCGCCGGTGACCCTGCGGCCGAGCCAGGACGGCTCGACGCCGTCGCCGAGGACGCGCACGACGCCGCACCATTCGTGGCCGATGCGGACGGGGTAGCGGGCCTGGCCGTTGTGCAGGTAGGACATGTGGCCGGTGAGGAACTCCATGTCGGTGCCGCACACTCCGGCCCGTTCGACCTCGACGACCACCTCGCCGGGGCGCGGCTCGGGCGGCGCGACGTCACGCACGGCGGACGCGCCGGGACCGGTGACGACGAAGGCGCGCATCTCTCACCGCCCCGGCGTGGCCCGCGGGCCTGGACGGCGCCCACGATGGCGGCGGGACGGTGCCTTGGGGCGGCCGGGGGTCATCGCGGGGTCTCGTGTTCGGCGACCATCGCGCGGATGGCGGGCACCTGCTCGACCAGCCGGCTGAGGGACGTGCGGTAGGCGGGCGCCGAGACGCTGACCGCGCCGCTCGGCACGGTCGGGGAGGTCAGGAAGGCGGGGACGGCGACGCAGACGATGCCGGGCTCGTTCTCCTGGTCGTCGATGGCGTACCCCCGCTCGCGGGTGGCGCGCAGTTCGGCGGCCAGCGCCCGCGCGGTGGTGACGGTGTTGCCGGTGCGACGCTCGAGTGACCGCCCGCCGGCCCAGGCGGCGACGACGGCGTCGTCGGGCAGCGCGTGGGACAGGAGCATCTTGCCCACGGCGGTGCAGTGGGCGGGGTTGCGCCCGCCGACCGTGGAGGTCAGCTTGACGGCGCCGAGCGGCGGGTCGGCCTTGGACCGGTAGACGACCGTGGCGCCGTCCAGGATGGCGTAGTGCGCGGTCTCGCCGTAGCGCTCGGCCAGGGAGTGCAGCACAGGCCCGACGCGGACGTGGTCGGGGCGCGCCTCGTGGTGGGCGAAGGCCAGGCGGAGGAACTCGTCGCCCAGCACGTAGTGGCCGCGGCCGTTCCTGGTGGCGAAGCCGAAGCGCGCCAGCGAGGCCAGCGCGCGGTGGACCGTGGGCTTGGGGCTCGCGGCCGCGCGGGCCATCTCCTCGAGCGTGACGCCGTCGGGGTGGCGGGCCAGCTCGGCGAGGATGGCGAGCACGCGGCCGGCGCCGACGAGGCGTCCGGCGTCCTCGCCCGTCGTGTCGCCGTCGTCCACCACGTTCCACATGGTAGACCACTATTTCACTATTTGGAACTCAGGTCGCCGGCTCGGCGGCGGGACGGCACGGGGACGCGGGTGAGGTCCTCGGCGACGACGATCTCGCCGGCGAAGTGGCGGGCCGCCTGGGCGCCGAACAGCGCGGGGTCGCTGTAGCGCTGGGAGAAGTGGGTGAGCACCAGGCGCCGCACCCCGCACTCACGGGCCACGCGACCGGCCTCGCCCGCCGTGAGGTGGCCGAAGTCGCGGGCCAGGCGGGCGTCCTGGTCCAGGAACGTCGACTCGATCACCAGCAGGTCGGCGCCGTCGGCCAGGGCGAACACCCCCTCGCACAGCCGGGTGTCCATGACGAAGGCGAACCGCTGGCCCGGCCGGGGCACGCTGACCTCCTCCAGCGTGACCGTGCGCCCGCCGGCGCGGAGCGAGCCCTCGCGCTGCAGCTCGCCCACGCGCGGGCCGGAGATGCCGTGCCGGCGCAGCCGTTCGGGCAGCATCCGGCACCCGTCCGGCTCGACCAGCCGGTACCCGAACGCGGGCACCGGGTGGTCCAGGGGATGGGCCTCCAGACGGCCGGACCGGTCCGCCGCGATCACGCCCGGCGACACGACCGGCTGCGCGATCACCGTGGCGGTCTCGTGGTAGGAACTGGCGTGGCGCAGCCGGGCGAAGTAGTCGGCGCCCGACGCGGGGAAGTGGGCGTACACCGGGTGCGGGACGCGGTCCAGGGACATGCGCTGGATCACGCCGGGCACCCCGAGGCAGTGGTCGCCGTGGAAGTGGCTGATCAGGATGCGGTTCACGTCGGTCGCGGCGACCCCCGCCATGATCATCTGGCGCTGGGTGCCCTCGCCCGGGTCGAACAGCAGGCCCACGCCGTCCCAGCGCAGCAGGTAGCCGTTGTGGTTGCGGCGCCGGGTGGGCGTCTGGCTGCCCGTCCCGAGCACGACGAGTTCGCGCGAGGACACCGGCCGGCCTACAGGTGCCCGGCGAGGAACCGGGCCGTCGCCTCGACGGCCTGGGTGACGTAGGGCTCGGTGTCGTACAGGTCGATGTGGAGCTTGGCGTCCAGCCAGACGATCTGCTTCGGCTCGCCCATGCGCTTGTAGGCCTCCTCGGCGCCCTCGGGCGAGCAGAAGCGGTCGACGACGCCGTGCACGATCAGCCCCGGCTTGGGCGACAGGAAGTCGGCGCCCATCATGTTGTCCACGGTGATCAGCTCGCGGATCGACGCGCGGGTGACCTCGTTCACCCACGAGGACGCCGCGGAGCGCTCGGTGCCGTAGTAGGCGAACGGCTCCTCGCCCGGCATGGCCGCCTCGCCCGACTCGGCCACCGCGGGGATGTACTCGACCGCGCCGCCGCGGTCCTGCCGTTCGAGGGCCTCGGTGAGGGACGCCAGCGCCTGCTGGTAGCCCTGGTCGGTCATGCCCGACCGCATGGCGTAGGGGTCGTTGTAGGCCCCGGCGATGCCCACGAAGACCTTGACCCGCGGGTCGAAGGCGGCGAAGCGGAGGGCGTACCCCGCGCCGAGGCAGATGCCGACGGCCCCGATCCGGCCGCCGTCCACCGCGGGCAGGCCGCGCAGGAAGGAGACGGCGGCGCGCAGGTCGCGCAGTTTGCCCTGCGGGTCCTCCTGCCGCCGGGGCTCGCCCCCCGAGGCGCCGAAGCCGCGGTGGTCGAAGGCGAGCGTGAGGTAGCCGGCGTCCGCGAGCCTCGCGGCGTACAGGCCGGTCACCTGCTCTTTGACCCCGGTGAACGGACCGGTGAGCACCAGCGCCGGGTGGGGCCCGTCGCCGGGCGGGACGCGCAGGTCGCCGGCGAGCGTGACGCCGTCGGCCTGGAACTGAACGTGATCGGCCATGCCCCAAGTCAACCCCATCCGAGCCCCCGGCGGCTCCCCGATCATCGCAAGGCCGGGCGGCACGGCCCCGCACGGCCCCGCGCCGCCCGGACGCCGCCGGCCCGTGCGGGCATGACCGGTCAGCAGAGCCAGCGGTCGCACCAGTCGACGACGGCGTCCATGAAGGCGATCTTGTTGGCCTTGCGGAGGGTCTCGTGACCCTCGTCCTCGAACAGCAGGTAGCGGCACGGGACGCCCCGGGCCGTCGCGGCGGCGACGACCTGCTCGGCCTCGTGGACCGGGACGTTGGTGTCCTGCGCCCCGTGGACGACCAGCAGCGGGGCGGTCAGCCGGTCGAAGGCGTGCAGCGGCGACAGCGACCACAGCAGCTCCCGGTCGGCCACCGGGTCGCCGTACTCGCTGACGGCCGCCGCGGCGATCCAGGGCTCGGTGCGGGCGTAGAAGGTGGCGAAGTCGGCCATGCCGCACACGTCGACCCCGGCCCGGAACAGCTCGGGATAGGTCACGAGCGCGGCGAGGGTGAGGTAGCCGCCATAGGAGCGGCCCATGCAGGCGACCTTCGCCGGGTCGGCGACGCCGGCGCCGACGAGGAACCCGGCGCAGTCGGCGACGTCGTCGATGGCGTGGAAGCGCAGCGCGTGGTTGTCGGCGTCCTGGAAGGCGCGCCCGAAGCCGGAGGAGCCGCGCACGTTGGGCGCGAAGACGCTGACGCCCGCCGAGAGCAGCCGCTGGAACAGCGGGTTGAAGCCCGGCCGCTCCTGGCTCTCGGGACCGCCGTGCAGCCAGATGGCGCACGGCCCCGCGCCGCGCCCGGCGCGGTAGAGCCAGCCGGTGAGCTCCAGGCCGTCCCTGGCGGCGAAGCGGACCAGCTCGGCGTCCACCTTGTGGGGCAGCGGCTCGTCCCCGGCCACCCGGTGGTAGACGCCCGTCGCCAGGTCGCACAGCAGCACGTGGGAGGGGGTGTCCGGTGACTCCCCCGCCATGACGGCCAGCGCGCCGTCCAGCGACAGCCGCACGGAGGTGACCACCTCCACCGGCGGCGGCGGGAGCGGCCGGGTGGCGCCCTCGATCAGGTCGGCGACCTCCAGCTCGGAGCGCCCGGCGAGGTTCCACGCCAGCAGGGCGACGGTGCCGTCCATGCTCACCGCGAACCGGTCGAGCTCGGCGTCGGGGCGCTCGGCGACGACGCGCGGGGCGCCGCCCACGGGCATGGCGATCAGGGCGGTGCGGTCGCGGCCGGCGTTGGAGCGGATGTAGGCGACCTCACCGTCCGGGGACAGCGCGCCGAGGTCGGTCGAGGGCGGCAGCAGCGGCCGCTCCTCGCCGAAGGGCAGATCGGCGACCGCCATCTCGCGCATCCCGCGCGGGCCGTGGCGCAGCAGGGCCCGGCGGTGGTCGCGGCTGACCGCGCTCGGCCACATCAGCGGGCCGGCCGCGATGGTGTCGCGGTGGCCGAGGCGGGCGTCGATGAGCACCGCCTCGGTCGCGCCGGAGCCCGACAGCTCGGCGACCAGCAGCGTCGAGCCCTGCCCGGTCCAGCGGACGAACACCGCCGAGCCCTTGGCCGGGCTGCCGGTCGGGCCGGCGAGCAGGCGGCGGTCGGCGCCGTCCGGCCGCATCGCCCACACCTGGGTGTGCTCTCCCCCACCGGGTGACACCGTGACGGCCAGCCACTCGCCGTCCGGCGACCACAGCACGTCGCCGACCGGCTCGGGGCCGGTGTCGAGCACCCGCGCGCGCCGCGCGCCGTCGCGTTCGAGCGGCTGGACCCACACGCGTGGGGAGCCGTCGCGGTCGCTGACATAGGCGAGCGACCTGTTGTCGGGCGACAGGGCGGGCGATCGGCAGATCCATGAGATGTCGACGTCAGACTCCTTGTGCTTGCAACCACAACTCCAGGAGTCCAAGTTGCCACAACGCGTTGGCTCCCAGGGTCGTTCGGTGCTCACCGGGCGCGGCGAGCAGCTTGTCCACCATGGCGGGCCGGAACAGGCCGCGGTCGCGGGCCACCTGCCCGGTGAGGGCGTCGCCGACCAGGTCGAGGAAGGGCCCGTGGATGTGGCGGATGGCCGGCACGGGGAAGTAGCCCTTGGGCCGGTCGATGACCTCGTCGGGGACCAGGCCGCGCGCGGCGGCCTTGAGCACCCCCTTGCCGCCTGAGGCCAGCTTCAGCTCCGGCGGGCAGGTGGCGGCCAGCTCGACCAGCTCGTGGTCCAGGAACGGGGTGCGGGCCTCCAGCCCGAAGGCCATCGTCATGTTGTCGACCCGCTTGACCGGGTCGTCGACCAGCATGACGCCGGTGTCCAGACGCAGGACGGCGTCCAGGGCGGTGTCGGCGCCGGGCATGGCGAGGTGACGGCGGACGAAGTCGCCGCTGACGTCCTCCTCCAGCAGGTAGTCCGGCTGGAGGATGCGGGCGAGCTCCTCGTGCGGGCGGTCGAAGAAGACCTTCGCGTACACCTCGGCGGCGTCCTCGCGCGCCACGTCCTCAAGCGGCGGGTACCAGTCGTAGCCGGCGAACACCTCATCCGCGCCCTGGCCGGACTGCACCACCTTGACGTGCTTGGACACCTCCTGCGACAGCAGGTGGAAGGCGACGCAGTCGTGGCTGACCATCGGCTCGCTCATCGCCGCCACGGCGCTTTCCAGGGACGGCAGCAGCCGCAGGTCGTCGACCATGATGCGGTGGTGGTCGGTGCCGAAGCGCCGGGCCACCAGGTCGGAGTAGGCGAACTCGTCGCCGGACTCCCCGCCCGCCGCGTGGAAGCCCACGCTGAAGGTCGCCAGGTCCCGCTGGCCCTCCTCGGCCAGCAGGGCGACGATCAGGCTGGAGTCCAGGCCGCCGGACAGCAGCACCCCGACCGGCACGTCGGCCACCATGCGGCGCCGCACGGCGGCCCGCAGGGCGTCCAGCACGGCTTCGCGCCACTCGCCGGGGCCCATCTCCTCCCGCCCGGCCCGCAGCACGTCGAGCTGCACCTCGCCGCTGCCCGGGGCGCCGCCGGCCGGGCGGGCGTAGGGCGGGTTCCAGTAGTGGTCGTCGCTGCTCGTGCCGTCGGGCTCGATGGTGCGGACCGTGGCGGGCGGCAGCTTCTCCACACCGGTCAGGATGGTGCGGGGCGAGGGCACCACCGAGTGGAAGGTCATGTAGTGGTGCAGCGCCACCCGGTCGATGTCGGTGGCCACGCCACCGCCGGCCAGGAGCGCGGGCAGGGTGGAGGCGAAGCGCAGCCGGGCGGCGTCCCGGGTGAGGTAGAGCGGCTTGATGCCGAGCCGGTCGCGGCCGAGGACGAGCCGGCCGGTGTCGCGTTCGGCGACGGCGAAGGCGAACATGCCCTTGAAGCGCTCGACGCAGCGCGGGCCCCAGTGGCGGTAGGACTTCAGCAGCACCTCGGTGTCGGAGGTGGAGAAGAACCGGTAGCCCTCCGCCAGCAGCACCTCGCGCAGTTCCCGGTAGTTGTACAGGCAGCCGTTGAACACCCCGGTCAGGCCGGCCTCGGCGTCGACCATGGGCTGGGCGCCCCGGTCGGACAGGTCGATGATGCGCAGCCGCCGGTGCCCGAGGGCGACCGGGCCGAGCGACCACAGGCCGGTGCCGTCCGGCCCCCGGTCGGTCATGGTCTCGGTCATGCGCTGGACGGCGCCGATGTCGGCCGCGCGG
This sequence comes from Sphaerisporangium rhizosphaerae, assembly GCF_042665155.1. Classification (NCBI taxonomy): domain Bacteria; kingdom Bacillati; phylum Actinomycetota; class Actinomycetes; order Streptosporangiales; family Streptosporangiaceae; genus Sphaerisporangium; species Sphaerisporangium rhizosphaerae. Next base: position 28,805 of record NZ_JBHTCG010000008.1, read on the forward strand.
CCGTCGAACCGGATCTCTCCGGCGAGACCGCACATCAGAGGCCCTCCTTCAGCAGCCAGGTGTCCTTGGCCCCGCCGCCCTGAGAGGAGTTGACGATCATGCTCCCGGCGGGGGCGACGCGGGTCAGCGCCGCGCGCGGGACGACCGCGTCCTTGCCCAGGAACACGAACGCGCGCAGGTCGACGGCGTGCGGGCGCATCCGCTCGCCGTCGAAGGTGGGGTGGGTGGACAGGGCGATCGTCTCCTGGGCGACCCACCGCTCGGGTTCGGCGAGGATGCGCTCGCGCACCTGCTCCAGCTCCCGCGCGGAGGCGTGCTCACCGATGATCACTCCTTGGCCGCCGTAGCCGTCCACCGGCTTGACCACCAGCTCCGGCAGGCGGTCGAGGACCTGCTCGCGGTCCTCGGGCTCGCGGCACAGGTAGGTGGGGACGTTGGCGAGCAACGGGCGCTCTCCCAGGTAGTAGTCGATGAGCCGGGGCACGTAGCGGTACAGGCTCTTGTCGTCGGCCACGCCGTTGCCCGGCGCGTTGGCCAGGGTGAGGGCGCCGCTCTCGACGGCCTCCAGCAGGGCGGGGCCGAGCGGGCCGCCGAGCAGGTCGTCCTCGTCGATCCTGCGGTACAGCAGGTCCACCCGCCGCCCCGCGGCGTACACGGCGCCGTCGCGGACCGACAGGTCGCCGGGCTCGGCCAGGACCGCGCCCATCTCCTCGGCGAGGGTGCGGTGCTCGTAGTAGGCGGGGTCGACCGGCCCGGAGGTCACCACGCCGAGGACCGGGTCGGAGGCGGGGGAGGCCGCGAGCAGCGCCTCGCGCAGCAGCCCGGCGGCGCCCTCGGGGTCCAGGACGCCGGCGCGGTCGAGTTCGGGCAGGGCGTGGACGGCGGTGCGGCGGTTGCCGACCGCGTAGCCGATGCCGGAGGGCACCCTGAGGTTGTCCTCCAGGACGACCCAGCGTCCGGCCCCGTCGCGGGCGACGTCGAGGCCGGCGACCGAGGCCCTGATCGCGGCGCTGTGCACCCGCCAGCCGGCGGGGCGGTAGCCCGGGGACTCGTCCACGATCCAGGCCGGGATCACCCGATCCTTGATCACCTCGCGCCGGCCGTAGACGTCGCGCAGGAACGCCTCCAGGGCGCGGACCCGTTGCGGCAGGCCGCCGCTGATCTTGGTCCAGTCGTCGCCGGCGATCAGCCTCGGCACCAGGTCCAGGGGCATCTTGCGGTCGTTCTCCGCACTCTCCCGGCCGGGCCCGCGGTCCTGCGGCCCGTCCTGCCCTTCGGCGTTGAACGTCATGCCGGTCTCGCTCATGCGGGCGTCGCGCAGGGCCTCGCGCCGGCACAGCTCCGCGGAGCCGAGCTTGTCGAGGATCTGGAAGACCGGCTGGTAGGGCTCGCGCACGATGCCCTCGATCACGGCCTCGTCCTGCACCGCCCGGTAGTCCTCCAGCAGTTCGGTGGTCAGGCGCGGGATGGGGCCGCCGAACTCCGCCTGCCAGCCGTCGGAGCGGGTGGCGGCCACCAGCCGGTCCACCACGTCGGCGAAGGTGCCGCCGTGGGCGAGGATCTGACGCTGGCGGTCGGCCGAGCTTCCCCGGCCGATCGCGTACTCGGCCAGCGTGGTGACGGCCTCCCAGTCGCCGGTGGCCGAAAGCTGGGGCCGCAGGTCGTCGAGCATCCGCCTGATCACCTCGGCGGCGGGCCTGGCCGTGCCGTCGGCCGGGTCGACCAGGGCTCCCTCCAGGCCCGACCGGGCGGCCCGCCAGGTGGCGGCCCGCACCAGCTCCATGGAGATCTCCTGCTGGACGGGCCCGTCGTTCTCGATGGCCTCCAATTCGCGCATGACGAGCGCGCGGAACACCCCGGCCAGCAGCAGGACGTCCTCCACCCGGGGGCAGGCGTCGCACATGCGCATCTCGACCGTGGACACGTGCGCCGAGGGCCGGACGTCGAAGTAGATCATCCCGGGGTCGCTGATCACGCCGGAGCGCACCAGGTCGGCGACCATCCGGTCGTACTCGGCGGCCGAGGAGAAGTGGCGCACCGGCCCGGTGGTGGGCCAGCGCTGCCAGACCAGGGTGCGGGAGCTGGCGTACCCGCTGTCGGCGCCCATCCAGTACGGGGAGCTCGCGCTGAGCGCGAGCAGCGGCGGCAGCCACCGGGCGACGCGGTGGGCCACCTCGACGGCCAGGTCGCGGTTGGCCACGTCCACGTGCACCTGCGCGCCGCAGATCAGCTGCTCGCGGGTGAGGAGCTGGTAGTCCTCCAGCATCTTCTCGTACCGCGCGTCCGGCGAGACCTTGAGCGCGGCCCGGTCGACCAGCGGCACCGTGCCGGCGGCGACGATGCCGAGCCCGAGGCCGTCGGCCGCCTCGACGACCGTGCGGCGCAGCGCGGTCAGGTCGTGGCCGAGGTCCTCCAGGCGGACGTAGGGACGGCTGTTGGACTCCACGACCGAACGCTGCAGCTCATGGGTGAACCGCTCCTGCGGTAAACGCTCCAGCAGGCTCTCGGCGCGAGGCACCAGGTGACGCGTCTCGAGGTCCACGACGTGGAATTCCTCTTCGACACCTACGGCGATCGATTCCCCGAGACCGGACATCCCACCATCCTTATTACGCCCTCTAGCAGGGGTTGATTGATGGCCTACTGCCCATAACGGAGCAAAATGCACGTCACACCGCAACTCGCAGGGTGTGATTTCGGGGGAAGACGCCCAGAGTGTGCCGTACTACTACTTTGCTGCCGATCTTAACCGTTTCTTTACTCGATGCCCTGGCGCGAAGCGACGTCACGGCGATGTGATGGCTCAAGCCCGGGAGCCTCCACTCCCGGGCGGTCGAAAAGGAGTCACATCCGTGAAATCTCCAGCACGCAGCATGGCCGTGGCGGGCGTGGCCACGGCCTTTCTGCTGTCGGCCGGCTCCGCCGCCCTCGCGACGAGCGCCGGCCCCGCCTCAGCCCCCTCCGTCTCCTGCGCCGCGACGGTGGCCGCGCCGACGCGCGAGGCCGCGTTCGCGGAGGCCGCCAAGGCCTCCCGCGTGCCCGAGGCGCTGCTGAAGGCCGTGTCCTACATGCAGTCCCGCTGGGACGACCACCAGGGCCGCCCGAACGGCGACGGCGGCTACGGACTGTTCGGTCTGAGCGCGCAGGCGCCCCCGGCCCAGGACGGCGCCGGCAAGGGCCGCACGGCCGCGCCCGCGAGCCAGATCGACACCGCCGCCGCCCTCACCGGCCTGTCGCCGACCGCCCTCAGGCAGGACGCCAACGCCGGCGTCTGCGGCGGCGCCGCCGTGCTGGCCTCCTACCACCAGGGCGGCGAAGGGCTCGGGGGCTGGCGCGACGCGGTCGCCCGCCTCGGCGGCAAGAAGGACTTCGTCCCGCAGGTGTACCGGACCCTGAAGAACGGCCAGAGCCGCCTCACCCAGGACGGCCAGCGGGTCACCCTGCCCGCCGACGCCTCGGCCCCCGTGCCCGCCCAGGCGGCCGCCGTCGAGATCGACTGCCCGGCGGGGCCGGACTGCGAGTGGATCGAGGCGCCGTACGCCAAGGCGAAGGCCACCGACCCCGACGGCACCACCGCCTACGGCAACCACGACCTCGCCGACCGCACCGGGCCCGGCGGGCCGAAGCTCAAGTACATCGTGATCCACGACACCGAGGGCTACTACGCCCCGTCCATCCGGCTGGTCCAGGACCCGACCTACCTGGCGTGGAACTACACCATCCGCTCCTCCGACGGGCACATCGCCCAGCACCTCGACCCCAAGGACGTGGGCTGGCACGCCGGCAACTGGTATGTGAACATGCACTCGATCGGCATCGAGCACGAGGGCTTCGCCGGCACCGCCGCGTGGTTCACCGAGTCGATGTACCAGACCTCGGCCGCGCTGGTGAGGCACCTGGCGGCCGAGTACGGCATCCCGCTGGACCGCGCGCACGTCATCGGCCACGACCAGGTGCCCGGGACCGTGCTCGGCGCCACCAAGAGCGTCCACTGGGACCCGGGGCCGTACTGGGACTGGGACCACTACTTCGAGCTGCTCGGCGCCCCGGTCGGCGGCGCGCGGCCGGCCACGGCCGACGTCGCGCCCGGCGACGTGGTCGAGGTGCGCACCGGCTACGCCGGCAACCCGCAGACCGTCACCGGATGCGCCGCGGCCTCCCCCAACTCGCCCGAATGCGTCCCCGGCGCGGGCACCAACTTCGTCCCGCTGCACCAGGCCCCCTCCGACGACGCGCCGCTCGCCAGGGACCCGGGCTGGAAGCCGGCCGGCGCGGACGGCACGACCTACGCCAGCGACGTCAGCGCGCGCGTGACCTCCGGGCAGAAGCTCGTCGTGGCGCAGGTGCAGGGCGACTGGCTCGGCGTGTGGTGGGCCGGGTCGCTGACCTGGCTGCACAACCCGGCCGAAAGGCCCGTCGCGGTGCGCGCCCTGGCCAAGACCGTCACGGCCGCCCCGGCGACGACCCCGGCGAACATCTACGGCCGCGCCTACCCCGAGACCTCGGCCTACACCGGCACCGGCATCCCGGTGCAGGCGCTGTCTCCGCTGGAGTACAAGATCCCCGCCGGGCAGGAGTACGCGGTCAGCGACGACGACGTCGTCACCGACTACTACCGGGCGACCACCTTCGACGGGTCCGCGCCCGGCGACCGCACCGACCTGAAGGGCCAGGACCGGTACTACCAGCTCTGGTACGCCCACCGGCAGGTGTTCGTCCGCGCCGCCGAGGTGGACCTGCACGATGCCCGCAGGCCCGCGGTGACCGCCACCGCGGCCCCGGTGATCAGCGGCGCCGCCGCGGTCGGCGGCGAACTCACCGCCTCCAGCGGCTCCTGGTCGCGGCAGGTGGCGGGCTTCACCTACCAGTGGTCGGTCGGCGGGGCGCCGGTCTCCGGCGCGACCGGCCCGACGTTCCGTCCACGCCCGGCCGACCTCGGCAAGGCCGTGACGGTCACGGTGAGCACCGACGACCCCTACCTCGCCCCGGCGTCGGCGACCTCGCAGCCCACCGCGCCGGTCGCGCGCGGGACGATCGCCCCGGGCCGGGCGCCGGCCGTGACCGGCGCCGCCAAGGTCGGCCGGACGCTGACCGCCTCCCCCGGCACCTGGACGCCGTCCCCCGACAAGGTCGCCTACCGGTGGCTGCGCGACGGCGTCCCCGTCAGGGGGGCCACCGGCCACGCCTACCACCTCACGGGACACGACCGCGGGGCCCGGATCTCGGTCCGGGTGACGGTGTCGGCCACCGGCTACAACCCCGCGACCGCGACCTCCGCGCCCACCGCGAAGGTGCGCTCAGGGCACTGATCTCCGGTACCGGCCCCGGCCCTCGCGAGCCGGGGCCGGTCCGCCGGCGACCGGCCGCCGATCACGGACGACCGGTCGCCGGTTCGCCGATGACCGGTCGCCCGCCTCGCGTTCAGGAGTCGAAGCCGAGCCCCAGCCGGTCCAGGGTGCGCAGCCAGATGTTGCGGCGGCCCTCGTGGGCGTCGGCCTGCGCGATCGACCAGCGGGTGAGCTGGATGACGCCCGACCTCAGCGGCTCCGGCGGGAACGGCACCGGCTTCTCGCGGACCATGTGAAGCTCGGTGCGCTCGGTCGGCTCCCCCGACAGCAGGTCCAGCATCACGTTGGCGCCGAACCGCGTCGCGCCGACCCCGAGCCCGGTGTAGCCGACCGCGTAGGCCAGCCGCCCCCGGTGCGCCTTGCCGAAGAACGCGCTGAACCGGCTGCAGGTGTCGATCACCCCGCCCCAGCGGTGGGTGAAGCGGACCCCCTCCAGTTGGGGGAAGGTCGTGGAGAAGTGCGAGGCCAGCGTGGCGAAGGTCGCGTCGCGCTGCTCGTACTCCTGCCTGACCCGGCCGCCGTTGTAGTACACGGCGTCGTAGCCACCCCACAGGATGCGGTCGTCCTCGGTGAGCCGGTAGTAGTGGAACTGGTTGGCCCCGTCGCCGATGCCCTGCCGGTTGCGCCAGCCGACGGAGGCGAGCTGCTCGGGCGACAGCGGCTCGGTCATCAGCGCGTAGTCGTACACCGGCACGACGAAGTTCTTCAGCCGGCCGAGCAGCGGCGGGAAGACCCCCGTGCCGAGGGCGACCTTGGCGGCGCGCACCTTGCCGTGCGGGGTGGTCAGCTCGATGGCCGTCCCGTCGTCCCTGAGCGAGCGCACCGGGCTGCGCTCGTAGATGCGCACCCCGAGCGACAGGCACGCCTCGCGCAGGCCCCAGGCGAGCCGCGCCGGGTCGAGCATCGCGCAGCCGTCACGGTCCCACAGCCCGCCCGCGTAGGTGGGCGAGGCGACCTCGGCGCGCACCTGGTCCCGGTCCAGCAGACGGTGGTCCATGCCCAGCTCGCGGGCGATCTCCACGTCCTGCGCCATGCCGTCGAGCTGCCACGGCTCGGTGGCCACGTGCAGCTCGCCGGTGCGCTCGAAGGCGCAGTCGATGCCGTACCGGGCCACCGTCCGCTCGATCTCGTCGAGGTTGTCCCGGCCGAGCCGCACGAGGGTGGAGATCTCCTGCGGCCAGCGCGCCAGGCCGTTGGCGAGCCCGTGGGTGAGGCTGGCGACGCAGAAGCCGCCGTTGCGCCCGGAGGCGGCCCAGCCGACGCGCCGGCCCTCGAGCAGGACGACGTCGAGCGAGGGGTCGCGTTCCTTGGCCAGGAGGGCCGCCCACAGGCCGGAGAACCCGCCGCCGACCACGGCCAGGTCGGCGGCCGTCTCCTCGAAGAGCCGCCGCAGCGGCTCAGGTTTGTCCGGACTGTCCAACCAGTACGGCTTACGCTCCGCGTCAGCCAGTGCTTTCAGCGGATCCACGAATTTCACGTCCCTACGAACTGCGTCGTATGTCCCGGCAGGGTGGCCGGGTGATGGTCTCCCGCGTCAGGTGCGACGGCGGGAGGTCACCGTGTTGATCACGGCGATCGCCACGCCGACCGCGAAGATCAGCGTGCCGAGGATGTTGACCTGTGGCGGGACGCCGATGCGGACGGCGCCGTAGATCCACAGGGGGAAGGTGGTGGTCGTGCCGCTGGTGAACTGGGTGATGACGAAGTCGTCGATCGACAGCGCGAACGCCAGCAGGGCTCCGGAGATGACACCCGGGAGGATCATCGGGAAGGTGACCCGCCAGAAGGTGATCCAGGTCGAGGCGCCCAGGTCGCGCGCGGCCTCCTCCACCGAGCCGTCCAGGCCGACGACCCTGGCCCGCACGGTCACCGCGACGAACGACACCGAGAACAGCACGTGCGCGATGACGACGGTCCAGTAGCCGGTCTGCACGCCCATGCTGATGAACAGCGACAGCAGCGAGGTGCCCATGACCAGCTCGGGCGAGGAGATCGCCGCGAACATGACCAGGTTGGTGGCCCCCTGCCCGCGGAAGCGGTAGCGGCCGAGGGCGATGCCCATCAGCGTGCCGAGCGCGGTGGTGACGGCCGTGGCGATCAGCGCGATCGAGATGGAGTTCCACAGGGCGCCGGTCAGCTCGGGGTAGTCGCCGAGCCGCCCCCACCACTTGAAGGTGAAGCCCTGCCAGCTCACGTTCGACTTGCTCTTGGTGTCGTTGAACCCGAACACGATCATCACGGCGATCGGGAGGAACAGCCACACCAGCACGAGCCAGGTGTAGGCGAACAGCACGCGGTCGCCCTTGCGGGAGCGTCCGCGGCGCGGCGGCCCCGGCGCGGGCGCCTCGGCCCGCGGCGCGGTCGCGGTGCTCACCGGGGGGCTCGCCGGGGGGCTCGGAGGGATGCTCGCCGGGCCGCTCATCGGGCCGCCGCCTCGAGGACGTTCTCGGTGCCAAGGGCCCGGGCGTAGACGAAGATGCCGACGAGCATCACCGCCATCAGCGTGAACGACAGCGCGGCGCCGACCGGGTAGTTGTTGTTCGTCAGGTACTCTGTCTGGATGATGTTGCCGATCATCGTGTTGGCCGGGCCGCCGAGGATCGCGGCGTTGACGTAGTCGGAGGTCATCGGGACGAAGGTCATCAGCACTCCGGCGAACACCCCCGGCAGGGACAGCGGCAGCACGATCTTGGTGAACGACTCCCGGGGCGTGGCGTACAGGTCGTGGGCCGCCTCCACCACGCGGGGGTCCACCCGCTCCAGCGCAACGTAGATCGGCAGGATCATGAACGGCAGGTAGTTGTAGGTCAGGCCGAAGATGACCGCGACCGAGGTCGCCAGGATGTGGAAGTCCGCCGGCAGCATCCCCGCGTCCTTCAGCGGCTGCAGCAGGATGCCGTCGTCGGCGAGCAGGAACTTCCACGACACCGTGCGCAGCACGAACGACACGAAGAACGGCAGCAGCACCAGCAGCAGGTAGGTCGACTTGCGGCTGCCGCCCTTGAAGGCGATCCAGTACGCCACGGGGTAGGCGAGCGCGATGGCCGCCACCGTGCCGATGAGGCCGTAGCCGACCGACCGCAGGAACTGCGTCTTGTACTGCACCAGCGCGTCGGTGTAGTTGGCGAAGTGGAAGGTCTGGGCGAAGCCGTACACGACGTCGCCCTCCTGGGTGGAGACCGAGGCCATGAACACCAGCGGGACCACCAGGAACAGCACCAGCCACAGCCCGCCCGGGAGGATGAGCAGGTAGGGCGCGAGCTTGCGTCTCATGGCGCTAGCCCTGGGCGATCGGCTGGAAGATGTGCTCGAAGACCTTCTCCTCGGCCGGCGTCAGGGTCTTGTAGGTGCGCAGCTTGGCCAGGTCGGACTCCGACGGGAAGATCAGCGGGCTGCTCGCCAGCAGGTCGAGCGACTTCTTGTCCTCCCCGCTCGCCTTGGCGGCGTCGGCCTTGACGACCTGCTGGGCGCCGGGCACGGGGGTGATGTAGTTGATGGACTCGGCCAGGGCCGCCGCCACCTCGGGCTTGTAGACGTAGTCCATCATGGCCAGGGCGTCGACCGGGTTCTGCGCGGTCTTGGGGATGCACATGTTGTCGGTCCAGATCGTGCCCCCCTCCTGGGGGATCACGAACTTCAGATCCTGGCCCTCGGCGATCTGCTGGAACACGTCGCCCGACCAGGCCATGCAGATCCAGATGTCGCCGCGCACCAGCGCGTCCACGTAGTCGTTCTCGTAGTACTTGCGCACGAGCCCGGCGTCGCGCTGCTGCTGGAGCTTCTGGCCGGCCTTCTCCCAGTCGGCCTGGGTGGACTTGTCCGGGTCGATGCCCAGCGCGAACAGCCCGAAGTTGGCGATCTCCTGGGTGTCGAGCAGCATGCCGACCTTGCCCTTGTACTTGGGGTTCCAGAGCTCCTGGATGCTCGCGATCTCCCCGTCGACGTACTTGGGGTTGTAGGCGATGCCGGTGATGCCGGACTGCCACGGAATCGTGTAGGTGTTGTCCGGGTCGTAGGTGGGGTTCTTGTACTTGGCGCCCGCGTTGGCGGCGAAGTTCGGCAGCTTCTCGTGGTCGAGCGCCACCAGGTAGCCGAGCGCGATCGCCCGGGTCAGCTGGATGCCGTTGGTCATCACCATCAGGTCGTAGCCGATGTCCTGGCCGGCGGCGAGCTGCGGCTGGATCTTGCCGAACCAGGTGGAGTTGTCCTGGATGGCCTCCTGGTAGGTGACCTTGATGCCCGTCTCCTTGGTGAACTTCTCCAGGGTCGGGTACTTCTTGCCGTCCTTGTCGATGTAGAGCGGCCAGTTGGCGAAGCGCAGCGTCCCGTTCTTGGTCTTGTCGGCCCAGTAGCCGGCGGCCGCGCTGGGCTTGGGCGGCTCGACCTTCTTTCCCTGGACGCCGCAGGCCGCCAGGCCCATCGCGGCGGCGGACAGGCCCGCCAGGCGCAGGGCGTCACGCCGGCTGACGCCGTCGCCGCCACGGTTCGGGGGCAGGCCGCGACGCTGGGTCAGGCCACGCAGGAACGCGAGATCACGAGGAGGGGTCATGAGGTGGTTCAACTTCCTATCGCGTACGAGTGGTGCGGCTGCCAGGACAGCCAGACGGAGTCACCGCGCTCCGCCGTGATGCTGCTGTCGTTGGCGTTCTGCTCGAAGACCGTGAACTCCGCCCCGCCCGCCAGGTTCACGGCATAGCTGTTGTAGGTGCCGAGATAGGCCACCTCGGCCACGGTGCCCCGTACGGCGCTGAGGTCCGCGACGGGCTCCTCCCGCGAGATCCTGATCTTCTCGGGCCGCACGGTCACCTCGACCGGGCCGTCCAGCCCCGTCCCCTCGGCGACCGGCACCAGCACCCGGTCACGCTCCCCGAGCCGCACCATCGCCATGCCCCCGTCGACCCGCTCGGCCGTGCCGGCGAGCAGGTTGGAGGTGCCGATGAACCCGGCGACGAACTTGGTCGCCGGCCGCTCGTAGATCTCCCTCGGACCGGCCAGCTGCTCGACCAGGCCGTCGTTCATGACGGCGATGCGGTCGCTCATGGTGAGCGCCTCGTTCTGGTCGTGGGTCACGTACACGAAGGTGATGCCCACCTCGCGCTGGATGCGCTTCAGCTCGATCTGCATCGCCTGGCGCAGCTTGAGGTCCAGCGCGCCGAGCGGCTCGTCCAGCAGCAGCGCCCGGGGGTGGTTCACCAGCGCCCGGGCCAGGGCGACCCGCTGCTGCTGACCGCCGGACATCTCGCGCGGCCGGCGCTTCTCGCGGCCGGTGAGGTCCACGATCTCCAGCATCTCGCCGACCCGCCGCCTGAGCTCCTGGTCGGGGACGCGCCTGCGCCGCAGCCCGAAGGCCACGTTCTCCCACACGTTCATGTGCGGGAACAGCGCGTAGGACTGGAAGACCATGTTCACGTCGCGCTTGTTCGGCGGGACGTCGGTGACGTCCTGCCCGTGCAGCCGTACGGCGCCCCGCGTGGGGTCCTCGAACCCGGCGATCATCCGCATGGTGGTTGTCTTGCCGCAGCCCGAGGGCCCCAGCATGGAGAAGAACTCGCCTTCGGAGATCGACAGGCTGACCCCTTTGACGGCCTGGACGATCTCCCCGTGCGCTTGGTATTCCTTGACGACCCCGTCGAGCTCGATGGCGGGCACCGTGGAGATGTCGGAGGCGACCGCGGAGGCCGCCTCCTTGCCCGCCTGGATATCCGTCATTCCAGGCTTATCCCTTACCTATGTCGGCGGCGTGCGCCGATGTAGTGCGTGTGGTGCTCGGTGATCACTCACCGATGTAGTGCATGACGTGCTTGACCCGGGTGTAGTCGTGCAGGCCGAAGACCGACAGGTCCTTGCCGTAGCCCGAGTGCTTGAACCCGCCGTGCGGCATCTCCGAGACGAACGGGATGTGGGTGTTCACCCACACCACGCCGAAGTCCAGCCGCCGCGACATCCGCATGGCCCGGCCGTGGTCGGAGGTCCACACCGACGCCGACAGGCCGTACTTCACGTCGTTGGCCTTGGTGAGCGCCTCGGCCTCGTCGGAGAAGGTCTGCACCGTGATGACCGGCCCGAACACCTCGGTCTGGATCATCTCGTCGTCCTGCTGGAGCCCGTCGACCACCGTCGGCTCGAAGAAGTACCCCTTGTCGCCCACGCGCCGCCCGCCGGTGACGACCTTGGCGTGACCGGGCACGCGCTCAAGGAAGCCCTCGACCCTGGCCAGTTGGCCGGCGTTGTTGAGCGGGCCGTAGAAGGCGTCCTCGACCTCCAGGCCGCCGGTCCTGGTGGCCGCCGCCGCCTCGGCCAGCGCGGCGAGGAACGGCTCGTGGATGCTCTCGTGGACCAGCACCCGGCAGGCCGCGGTGCAGTCCTGGCCCGCGTTGTACAGGCCGGCGCCCGCGATCGCCTCGGCCACCGCGGGGATGTCCCTGACGTCCTCGAACACGACGACCGGCGCCTTGCCGCCCAGCTCCAGGTGCACCCGCTTGAGGTCGTCGGCCGCCGACTTGGCGACCTGGACGCCCGCGCCCACCGAGCCGGTGATCGCCACCATCGACGCCGACGGGTGGCCCACCACCCTCGCGCCGGTCTCACGGTCGCCGACGACGACGTTGAAGACGCCGGGCGGGAGGATCTCGCCGATGATCTCGGCCAGCTTCACCGTGGACACCGGGGTGGTGTCGGAGGGCTTGAGCACGACCGTGTTGCCGGCCGCGAGGGCCGGGGCGATCTTCCAGACCGCCATCATCATCGGGTAGTTCCACGGGGTCACCTGGCCCACCACGCCGATCGGCTCGTGGCGGATCACCGAGGTGTGGTCGGCGAGGAACTCCCCGGAGGTCGGGCCCTCCAGCGTGCGCGCGGCGCCCGCAAAGAAGCGGAAGTGGTCGGCCGCCGGCGGGATCTCGTCCTCGGCCATGCGCACACGCGGCTTGCCCGTGTTGCGGCACTCGGCCTCGACGAGCTCGTCGGCCCGCGCCTCGATGGCGTCGGCGATCTTCAGCAGGTGGCCGGCGCGCTCCCCGGGGGTGCTCTGGCCCCACGACTCGAACGCAGCGAGCGCCGCGGCGTAGGCCGCGTCCACGTCCTCCTGCCCGGAGACCGGCGCCTGGAGGTAGACCTCCCCCGTGCTCGGGTCGATCACGTCGGAGAACTGGCCGCTCTTGGCGTCCGCGAGCTCACCATTGATGAAGTTCTGCAGACGGCTGGTCAACGTTGACCTCCTCTGGAGGTGGCTGAGTTGTCGCGACTCTGACAGAGGCCAGGGGCTACGACAAGGGATTTCGTCGCGAATATATCAAATTGCTACGAATTCGCTTGACAGGGCACGACGAGCTGACAACATGTCGCACCAGGACCGCAACATGGCGGGAACAACTCCGTAATCGCCGCGCTGTAGCGGTCTCGGGTGCTGAGGAAGGACGCGGAGATGACGACGCCGCCGAAGGCGCGACGGGACAACAACCACGACGCCAAGCCGGGTCCGGTGGTGCTGGACGAGATCTCCAAGCAGATCATCGAGCAGTTGCAGACCGACGGGCGCAAGCCCTACGCCGCCATCGGCAAGGCCGTCGGGCTCTCGGAGGCCGCCGTGCGCCAGCGGGTGCAACGCCTCCTGGACGCCGGCGTCATGCAGATCGTGGCCGTCACCGACCCCCTCACCCTCGGCTTCCCGCGCCAGGCCATGATCGGCATCAAGTGCGAGGGCGACCTGGAGACGGTCGCCGACAAGCTGTCGTCCATCGACGAGATCGACTACGTCGTCCTCACGGCCGGATCGCTGGACATCATGGTCGAAGTCGTCTGCGAGGGCGACAGCCACCTGCTGGAGATCCTCGGCAAGATCAGGGCCATCCCCACCGTGCGCGCCACCGAGACCTTCGTCTACCTCAAGCTGCGCAAGCAAACCTACTCCTGGGGCACCCGCTGACCGGCACGGGGCCCGCCACCGCCGCACGGCGTCACACGGGCTGGCCCTGCTCCCCGACCAGGGCCTCGCGGCGGTCCAGGACGCCGGCGATCTCGGCGAGGAACGCGTCCACCTGGGTCACGGCGTAACCGGTCTTGAACACGACGGTGGAGAAGGTCGCCTTCCTCACCTGCTCGGCCGTCAACGGGTGGTCACCGGTGCCACGCAGGGTCGCGACCACGTGGTCGAGGAAGACGTCCACCTCGTCCTCGTTGTAGCCGGCCCCGAGCCGGGCGGGCCGGAACAGCACGCGCTCGACCCGCGCCGCCTGCTCCTCCAGCCAGGCCGCGGCCGGCCGGCCCGTCCCGGACCGCTCGGAGGACGCCTCCCCCGCCTCCGGCGCGGCCGGGCCGCGTGCCGTCACCTTGGGCATTCCCGGCAGCGTCGGCGCGTCGTCGTCTTCCTCCGAACCACTGGAACCCTTCGCGCCTTTGACGCCCACCCTGCTTGTGGCGCCCTCCGCGCCCGTCTGGCCTTCCCGCGCCCCTGACGGCGGCACGGCCACGGACGGCCCGGGCATCGGGGCGGCCACGGAGGGCTCGGGCACCGGGGCGGCCTGCGGGGCGGAGAAGGCCGGCGCGGACAGCGGGTCGGCCGGCTCGAACAGGGAGGCCGGCCTCGGCGTGCCGGACGCCGGAGCGGGACGGAACGGCTCGAACGCGGGCCTCGGCCGGGCGGACTCCGGCGGACCGGGCGGCTTCGGCCAGGCAGGGTCGGACGGGGCGGCCGGCTTGGGCCGGGCGAACTCCGAAGGGGCCGCCGGCCTGGGCCAGGCGGACTCCGCGGCGGCGACCGGCTTGGGCCAGGCGGACTCCGCGGCGGCGGCGGGCGACGCGGCCACGGGAGCGGCGGCGGACGGTGAAGGCGCGGAGCCGGGAGCCCCCGTCGCGGCCGTATCGCCGCGGATCTCCACCGCGATCACGAAGGCGTCGAGCGCGTAATCGACGGCCGTCTCGTTGTATCCCCCCAATTTGGCGTTGAAGCGAGCCGAGCGGATCTCCTCGGCGGTGATCGGCGGGCCGTCCAGGACACCGCGGCCGAGGGTCGCCTCAATGCGCTGAATAAGCGCGTCGACCTGGTCAGGGTCATAGCCGGTCCGCACGCCGAGCACGCGGGGAAAGCGGTTCACGCCACATCCTCCAGGTTCACACCCCGGCCATTATTTCCCTCCTTTACCATTCTGAACGTATGACATGGGGAAATCCAGGAAGTTAGCCGCCGACCGGTAGGCTTGCCGACCTATGCGGCTCGCGAACCTCTCCTTCCGCTACGCCCGTCGCGCCCCCTGGGTCCTCCACGAGGTCGGCCTGGACCTCCCGCCCGGCACGATCGCCGAGGTCACGGGGCGCAACGGCGCCGGCAAGTCCACACTGCTGAGACTGCTCGCGGGCACCACGCCCCCGACGCGGGGCCACGTCACCGGCCGCCCGCCGGTCGTCGGGTACGCGCCGGAGATCTTCCCGGTCGAGCAGCCGTTCACGGTGGCCGCCTACCTGGCCCGCATGGCCGGCGTCCGCGGCCTCACCCCGGCGGCGATCGACCCCTGGGTGGAGCGCCTGGGCATGGCGGCGCTGCTGGAAGTGCCCCTCGGCGACCTGTCCAAGGGGAGCGCCCACAAGGTGGGCCTGGCGCAGGCGTTGCTGGCCCCGCCGGGCCTGCTCATCCTCGACGAGCCGTTCTCCGGACTGGACGCGCAGGCCCGCGCCGAGCTGCCGGCCATCGTGGAGGAGGTCGTGGCGACGGGCGGCATCGTGGTGGTCAGCGACCACCAGAACGGCCTGGCCGGGCACCGGGGCGTCCTGCGCCTGCACGTGGGCGACCGGACGATCCGCCCCCTCGGCCACGACGCCCCGTCCGACACCCTCTCCACCGCCGCCGGCGCCCTGTCCCCGCCGACCGCGTCCACCAGCACACCGTCCCCACGTGTCGCCCCCGCCGACGCCTTCCCCACGCCGGCCGCAACGGCGGACGCGCCGTCCCCGCCTGCCACACTGTCACCGTCGCCATCTGTGACGCCTGCCGGCGCCCCGTCCCCGCCGGTCGCGCCTGCCGGCGTCCCGTCCGGGGCCATGGGTGCCGCGGCCGTCGTCATCGAGATCGCGGTGGAGGCGGGCGAGGCCGAGGCGGTCGTCCGCAAGCTGCGGGCCGACGGCTACCCGGCCGTGGTCCGCCCCCTGCCGCACGCCGGAAGCGAGGCGCGATGAGAGCCACGGTCTCCCTCACCCAGTTCAAGATCGCCACTTACGTGCGGTCACACCGCGTCCTCCATCCGTTCGCCGGGCTGCTGGCCATCATGATCGTGCTGTACTCCGTGCGGGTGGCGCCCGGGACGGAGCTGTCCTCCTACGCCGACTCGGCGGCGCTGCTGGTCCCCGTCTTCGCCTGGGCGGCGCGCGGGCTGCTCGACGCCGAGCCGGACGTGCAACGACTGATCTCCGCCACCGCCGCCGGGCGCCCCGGACGCGAGGTGGCGGGCGGCCTGGCCGCCTCGGCGGCCGTGAACGCCGTGCTGGCCGCGCTCGCCCTGGCCGTCCCGCTGGCCATCGGCTTCACCGCGACACCCGGCGCCGTCGTGCTGCTCGGCGGGCTCGCGCTGCACGTGCTGTCGCTGGTCACCGGCACCGCCCTCGGCGCGCTGACCAGCCGCCCGATCCTGCCCGACCCGGCGGTCTCGGCCCTGGCCCTGCTCGGCGGGTACGTGGCGATGCTGCTGGTCAGCCTCGCCCCGATCGCCTGGCTGACCGTCCCGATCATCGGCTGGATGCGCGCCGCCGGACGGCCCGGTTTCCTGGGCGGGCATCTGCCGGGGCTGGCCGTCATCACCGCCCTCTGGTGCGCGCTGGCCCTGGCCGCCTACATCCGCCTGCGCCGCACCCGGCCCTAGCCACCAGGCCCTCACGCCCGCACCGCCCACGTCACCGTGGCGAGCGGCCTGACCGGCATGCCCGGCGTACCCGTGCGCACGCCTGCCGCCACCTGCTTCACCGTCGGCGGCGATGCCATCTGGTCTCACGATGCAAGACGAATATGTTCACGATGTGGATGACCGCATAGTCTCCGGGTATCACGCCACCGAGGAGACTGATCGACATGCCGGCACCACGCGCCGTCTACACCCACGGGCACCACGAGTCGGTGCTCCGCTCCCACACCTGGCGGACGGCGGCCAACTCCGCCGCCTACCTGCTGCCGCACCTGCAACCCGGGATGTCGTTGCTGGACGTCGGCTGCGGTCCGGGCACCATCACCGCCGACCTCGCCCACCTGGTCGCCCCCGGCCGCGTCGTCGGGATGGACACCAGCGAGAGCATCGTCGCCCAGGCCAGGGACGCGGCCGCATCCTCCGGCCTGACGAACCTCACCTTCCAGACCGGCGACCTGTACGACCTGGACCATCCCGACGGCTCGTTCGACGTGGTGCACGCCCATCAGGTGCTGCAGCACGTCGCCGACCCCGTCGGCGCTCTGGCCGCCATGCGCCGGGCCTGCCGCCCCGGCGGGGTGGTCGCGGCCCGCGACTCCGACTACGCGACCTTCACCTGGTATCCGGAGTCGCCGGTGCTCAACGAGTGGCGCGAGCTGTACCGGCACGTCGCGGCGGCCAACGGCGGACAGCCCGACGCCGGCCGGCGGCTGCTCTCGTGGGCACGCCAGGCCGGCTTCACCGACGTCACCGCCACCGCGTCGGTCTGGTGCTTCGCCGCCCCGGCGGACCGCGCCTGGTGGAGCGGCCTGTGGGCCGAACGGGTCGTCGCCTCCGCCTTCGCCGACCACGCCCTGGCCTACGGCGCCACGCGGAGCGACCTTCAACGCATCAGCGAGGCCTGGCAGGAGTGGGGAACCCACCAGGACGCCTGGTTCACCGTCGTCCACGGCGAGATCATCTGCCGGGCCTGACCTCGCGCAGTCCGAGCGTCGCGGCGACGGTCTCCAGCGCCGCGAGGTGTCCTTCCACCCCGGCCAGGCCCGCGTTCATGGTGTTGACGGCGATGTGCGTGGCGCCGGCCTCCCGCCACTGGCGGGCCAGGCCGGCCACCTCCTCCGGGTCGCCCTGCCAGCTCACCCGTCCCTCCATGCCCAGAGTGGAGGGATCGCGCCCCGCCCGCAGCGCGGCCTCGTCGACCACCGCCTTGGCCTCCACCAGCCTCGGTCCGGGACCCATCTGCGGGAACCAGCCGTCCGCCAGCCGTCCGGCGCGCCGATAGGCCGGGAGCGACTGCGCGCCGAACCACAGGGGGATCGGCCGCTGCACCGGCAGGGGCGCGAGACCCGCCCCGGTGATCCGGTCGTACTCGCCGTGGAAGGTGACGGTGCGCTCGGTCCACAACCGGCGCAGCAGGCCCACCTGCTCCTCGACGCGCCTGCCGCGGACGGCGAAGTCCTGTCCGAGGGCCTCGTACTCGACCGCGTTCCACCCCAGGCCAACGCCCAGCCGGAAATGGCCGGAGGTGAGCAGGTCGACCTCGGCCGCCTGCTTGGCCACCAGGGCCGTCTGCCGTTGCGGCAGGATGATGATGGAGGTGACCAGCTCCAGCGAGGTCAGCGCGGCGAGGAACCCGAACAGCACCATCGGCTCGTGGAAGGTGGTGTGCACGTCGTACACGCCGCGCCAGTCGCGGTGCACCTCGGGGTCGGCGCCGACGACGTGGTCGTAGGCCATCACGTGCCGGTAGCCGAGCTCCTGGACCGCCTGCCCGTACGCCCGCACCGCGCCGGCGTCCGAGCCGATCTCGGTCTGGGGAAAGACAACACCGATGCGCATGCGTGGCTCCCGTCGGCCGTCCGGTTGACTCGCTGCCATCATTCCGTGCCCCGTGACGCCTCAACCCCTCGCGCCCTCCGGTCTCGGCCGGTTCGGCGCGAGGCGCGGGTGTGGCGGGCGATGACCCGCAGCCCTTCGACGAAGGCCGCGGCGAACTGGCGGGGGCCGGCGGGGATCAGGGCGCGCATGTCGGCCTCCTCGGACGATCGGTGTGAGTTGCTCCGAGGTTCCCAGCGAGTCGTCCAGCGAACTACGCAAAAAGCCGCATTAAGGATGTTTTCTCACGCCCCCTCCCGCGCGGGGACCCGTCAGGCGGGGTGCGGGGCGCCCTGATGGGCGCGGGCCTGCTCGGCGCCGCGGCGGGCCAGCGCGTCGGCGCGGTCGTTCTCGGGGTGACCGGAGTGGCCCTTCACCCAGAGCCACTCGACGGTGTGCCGGGCGGCGGCCGCGTCGAGCCGCTGCCACAGGTCCACGTTCTTGACCGGCTGCCTGCCGGCCGTCCGCCAGCCGTTGCGCTTCCAGCTCCGCAGCCACTGGGTGATGCCGTTGCGCACGTAGGTGCTGTCGGTGTGCAGGCGCACGGCGACCGGCCGGGTGAGGCTCTCCAGGGCCATGATGGCGGCCATCAGCTCCATGCGGTTGTTGGTGGTGCCGGCCTCGCCGCCGAAGATCTCCTTCTCGGTGCGGCCGTAGCGCAGCACCGCCCCCCAGCCGCCGGGCCCCGGATTGCCGCTGCACGCGCCGTCGGTGTAGATGTCCACGGCCCTCCCGGCCGTCTTCCCGTCATCCTGCACAGCCGCGCGCTCCCGCCCATCGCGTCTCACGGTCGGCACCAGTCTTACCACTCCCGCCGCGCCGTCCGGCGGACAGGGCGATGAGTTCTCGGCTCTTCACCTGACGGCCAGAATATGGCGGATATGACGGCAATTATCCGTAGATCAACCGATAAGCAAGCCTTCACCTGAATGAAGAGCATATTTCAGTATATGGCTACTTCGCCGAGCGGACCTGGGCCGATGTCCTCGCCGGTTTTCGCCCACACGGCCAAGGCGTTTGCCATAAATTCGGCATGCCTGGGCCAGGAATCGTCCCCGCGGGAGTACGCCATGGAAAGTTCGGACGGCCGCATTCTGATCATCATCGTGATCGCGACGATCCTGTTCATCGTCGGCCGCAACTTCCAGCGCGCCCTCGATACCTGGGCGGGCTGGGGCAAGGCGGCGAAGGCCGCCGCCGACGCCGCCGGCAAGATCTCCGGCGCCAAGTCGGCCGCGTGGGCGGCGTTCTGGCGCATGGTCGTCATCGGCGCCGGCACCCTGCTCCTGCTCGCGCTGCTGGCGAACACGATCAGGTATATGTGACCTCAGGCCTCCGGCGCGGCCGCGAGCTGGCCGCAGGCGCCGTCGATCTCGCGGCCGCGGGTGTCACGGACGGTGACCGCCACGCCGTGCGACTCCAGGCGGCGGACGAAGGCCCGCTCGTCCTCCGGGCGGGAGGCCGTCCACTTGGAGCCGGGGGTCGGGTTGAGCGGGATCAGGTTGACGTGCACCAGCTTGCCCTTGAGCAGGCGGCCGAGCAGGTCGGCCCGCCACTCCTGGTCGTTGATGTCCTTGATCAGGGCGTACTCGATGGAGACGCGCCGCTTGGTGGTGGCGGCGTACTTCCAGGCGGCGTCCAGCACCTCGCCGACCTTCCAGCGGGTGTTGACCGGCACCAGCGTGTCGCGCAGCTCGTCGTCGGGGGCGTGCAGGGAGACCGCCAGCGTCACCGGCAGCCTCTCGTTCGCGAGCTTGTCGATGGCGGGCACCAGCCCGACCGTCGAGACGGTCACGCCACGGGCGGAGATGCCGAGGCCCTCGGGAGCGGGATCGACGATGCGGCGCACGGCGCCGATCACGGCCTTGTAGTTGGCCAGCGGCTCGCCCATGCCCATGAAGACGATGTTGCTCACCCGCCCGGGCCCGCCGGGCACCTCGTCCCTGGCCAGGGCACGGGCACCGGACACGACCTGCTCGACGATCTCGGCCGTGGACATGTTGCGGGTCAGGCCGGCCTGCCCGGTGGCGCAGAACGGGCAGTTCATGCCGCACCCGGCCTGGGACGACACACACATCGTCACGCGGTCGGGGTAGCGCATCAGCACCGACTCGACCAGCGCCCCGTCGAACAGCCGCCACAGCGTCTTGCGCGTCATGCCCTCATCACAGGTGATCTCGCGCACCGAGGTCAGCAGATTCGGCATCAGACGCGTCACGAGCTGGTCGCGCGACGACGCCGGCAGGTCGGTCATGTGCTCGGGGTCGGTGGTCAGCCGCTCGAAGTAGTGCCGGGACAACTGGTCGGCACGGAAAGGCTTCTCGCCCAGCTCGGCGACGGCCGTGCGGCGCTCCGCCATGGACAGGTCGGCCAGGTGGCGTGACGGCTTCGCCCGTCGGGGGGCGACAAAGGTTAGCTCGGCGGACATGTCCTTCTCTTAACGGTTTGCCGGAAGCTGCAGCGGACAGCCATTCCGTGTGATCTATTGCGATCGTCGGCCGAACGGGGAGACGTTCACCGGAAAGGCGGATATGCGTTGGGCACCACCGATGTCGTCCTCACCGACACCAGCCCCTACGGTAGCCGCGTGGTGACCGTCGAACACGACGGGCTGTCCTCGGTAGCTTACCTGCGCGACGCCGAAGGCGGGATCCACGGAGCCGTGTGGCTCGCCAACCATGGCCCCGCACCCTCCTCGGTCGATCTGGTGCGCATCGAGTCCGGACAGACCCCCGTCATGCCGCTCGGCACCACCCGCGTCCCCGAAGGCACCCCGCCGTTCACGGCGGAGGAGCTCGAAGTGCTGTGGTTCGAGGAGGGCGACGGCGCCGCCCTGTACCGCAACGGCGACCTGCTGGCCGTCATTCCCGGGTGGGCCGACCTCGAACGCGGCATGCCCGGCTACGCCAGAGACGTCGTCAGCGAGTCGCCGTTCGCCTGGCCGCTGGCCGAGGCCCTCGAAGGGCTGGCCCCGCGCATCGCCAAAGCCCGCTCGTACTGGGAATGGCGGCACGGCGACGCCGCCTGGCCGTCGTTCCAGCAGTTCGTGATGAGCCACCTGGACGCCCGCGTCGGCCCGGCCGCGCGATATTGGGACGTCGGCGGCGACCGGCTGCCGGCCGTGGGCATCACCGAGCGCCCGCAGGACGGATACACCGTGCTGTCCACCGTGGGGATGAGCTGCCAGCGCATGCCCACCGTCGAGCAGTACGACCGGCCGGACACCCACGCGCGCATCGAACTCGCCGTCGCCACGCGGAGCGAGGCGACCGAGGCGGCGCAGCTGTTGCTGTGGCTGGCGCGCTACCCGTGGCACTCGGTCACCTGGCTCGGGCACGGCCACACGGCGCGCTGGTACCGCGAGGCCGCGTCGTTCCCGCTCGGACCCGCCTACCAGGGGGTGGTGCTGATCGACGCCGTGCCCGGGCTGCCGGATCTGTCGGGGTTCGCCTTCAGCGGCGACGAGGTGCGGTGGCTCTGGCTCGCCCCGGTCACCGAACAGGAGCTGCACGCCGTGGCCGAGCACGGCCACCAGGCGCTGCCGCTGTCCGCACGCGTCCCCTGACAGCGGCCGTCAGGAGGGGATGAAGATCGCCAGGAGCAGCCAGACGGGGAACAGCGTGGCGAGCAGCGAGTCCAGGCGGTCCATCAGCCCGCCGTGGCCCGGCAGCACGTTCCCCATGTCCTTGATGCCGAGATCGCGCTTGATCACCGACTCGACGAGGTCGCCCAGCGTGGCGCACACGGCGACCACCGCCCCCACAACGGCGCCCTGCCAGAACTGGCCCTCCAGGAGGAAGCGCACCAGCAGCGCCCCGCACAGCACGCATGCGAGCACGGACCCGGCGAAACCCTCCCAGGTCTTCTTCGGGCTGATGATAGACATCTTGTGCTTGCCGAACAGGATGCCCGCGAAGTAGCCGCCGATGTCGCTGCACACGGTGACGGCGACGAAGATCACCACCCGGTCCGCGCCATCCTCATGGCTCAGCATGAGCGGCACGAACTCGGCGATCAGCGCCGGGTACACCGCGGTCAGCACACCTGCGGAGGCGTCGCGGACGTACCCTTCGGCGCCCTTGAGCATGCGCTGGACGAGCAGGACCAGCACCGTCAGCGTGAAGGCGCCCAGCAGCCAGATCGTGCCGCCCCAATATGCTCCCGCCAGCATGGCGACCAGGCCGGTCAGTACGGTCGGCATCGGCACCTGGGCATCGCGGGTGGCGAGCGCGCGGGCCATCTCGACGACGCCGATGCCCACCGCGGCCAGGACCACCAGCAGGAACAGCGCCTTGACGGTGTAGAGGGACACCAGCACGAGCGCCCCGAGGACGACGCCCACCCCGATCGCGGCGGGCAGATTACGCCCGGTACGAATGCCCTTCGGCCGCCCACCGCCCTGCGAACCACCGGCGGGCTCGCCGGCCGGGCGCGGGCCCTGCGGCCCGAGGTCCTGCGCGGAGCCCGCGGCCTCGGCGGTGGCGTTCCGATGTGCGGCGCCCGGAGGCGCGGACGGACGCTCGTCGGGCCCCTGGCCGCCGGCCGGCTCGGTACCGTCCGCCGCCGTACCTTCCACAGTGATCCCAACTCTCCTGGCACGACCACGCTCGGCCGCCCGTTCCCGCCGGCGCCGCCGCGAGGCGGGGAGGGGGCGCGATGGGCGTCGAACGAGGCAAGGGCGCTCCCCCACGGCCAACACCGGAGTGGAAGCGCCCCAACCTGACCTGTGAACCGCCGTCCTGCTCAGACCTCGAGCAGCTCGGACTCCTTGTGCTTCAGCAGCTCGTCGATCTTTGCGACGTGCTTCTGGGTGAGGTCGTCGAGCTCCTTCTCGGCCCGCCGCACCTCGTCCTCACCGGTGTCGCCGTCCTTGACCATCTTGTCGAGGGTCTCCTTGGCGTGACGGCGGATGTTGCGCACCGAGACCTTGCTGCTCTCGGCCTTGTTCCTGGCGACCTTGATGTACTCCCGGCGGCGCTCCTCCGACAGTTCGGGGAACACCACCCGGATCACCGCGCCGTCGTTGCCGGGGTTGACCCCGAGGTCGCTGTCGCGGATCGCCTTCTCGATGGCGCTCATCGAACCCTTGTCGTAGGGCTGGATGATGACCATGCGGGCCTCGGGGACGTGGAACGAGGCCAGCTGCTGCACCGGGGTCGGCGACCCGTAGTAGTCGACATTGATCTTGTTGAACATCGAGGGACTGACCCTGCCGGTGCGGATCGCCGCGAAGTCCTCCTTGGCGACCGCGACCGCCTTGTCCATCTTCTCCTCGGCTTCGAAGAGGGTTTCGTCGATCACAGCGGCTCCCTATTTCCCTGCCGGACTCACCAGCGTGCCGATCTTCTCACCGCGGACAGCCCGCAGGATGTTCCCTTCGCCCATCAGGTCGAAGACCACGATGGGCAGGCCGTTGTCCATGCACAGGCTGATCGCGGTGGCATCCATGACTCCAAGGCCCCGCGTCAGCACCTCGCTGTAGTCGAGCTGGTCGAAGCGGACGGCATCGGGGTTCTTGCGCGGGTCGGAGTCGTAGACCCCGTCGACCTGAGTGCCCTTGAGCACGGCCTCCGCACCGACCTCGAGCGCGCGCTGCGCGGCGCAGGTGTCGGTGGAGAAGAACGGCGAGCCGAGGCCGGCGCCGAAGATGACCACCCGCCCCTTCTCGAGGTGGCGGATGGCGCGCCGGGGCAGGAACGGCTCGGCGACCTGCTGCATCGTGATGGCCGTCTGCACGCGCGTCTCGACGCCGCGCTTCTCCAGGAAGTCCTGCAGGGCGAGACAGTTGATGACCGTGCCCAGCATGCCCATGTAGTCGGCGCGGGCGCGGTCCATGCCGCGCTCGGACAGCGCGGCGCCGCGGAACATGTTGCCGCCGCCGACGACCACCGCGACCTGCACGCCCTCGCGCACGGCCTCGGCGACGGAGTCGGCGAGCTTGGCGACCACCACCGGGTCGATGCCCAGCGGCTCGGCGCCCGCGAACGCCTCGCCCGACAACTTCAGCATGACGCGCTTCCAGCGGAGCGGCCCGTCGTACGACGAAGCCGCCGGCGTAGCGGATCGATGGTTCTCCTGCACGACGGCGGCCTCCTCGGTGGTGATGATGAGCTGGTCAGGTCCCTCTCGGGGCTAAGCCTATGCCTGACCGACCTTGTAGCGGGCGAAGCCCAGGACCTTCACCCCGGCCTCGGCCGCGAGCTTGCCGATGGTCTTCTTGTTGTCCTTGACGAACGCCTGCTCCAGGAGGGTGAAGTCCTTGTACCAGCCGTTGATGCGACCATCGACGATCTTGCCGATGGCGGCCTCCGGCTTGCCCTCCTCGCGGGTCATCTGCTCGAAGACCGTGCGCTCCTTCTCGATCACGTCTGCCGGGACGGAGTTGGGGCTGAGGTACTTGGGGGCCATCGCGGCGGTGTGCTGCGCGATGTCCTTGGCCAGCTCGGCGTTCGGGGTGTCGAGCTGCACCAGGACGCCCACGGCCGGGGGAAGCTGCGGGTCGGTCTTGTGCATGTAGGAGGCGACGAAGCCGCCGTCGAGCACGACGAAACGACGGATCTCGATCTTCTCGCCGAGCGCCGCGTTGGCCTCGTCGAGGTGCTCCTTGACGCTCTTGCCGTCCAGGTCGGACTCCAGCAGGCTCGGCACGTCGCCCGGCCGCGTGGCGAGGATGTGCTCGACGACCCGGGCGGCCAGCTCCTGGAAGCGGTCGCCCTTGGCGACGAAGTCGGTCTCGCAGTTGAGCTCGAGCAGCGCCGCGAGGGACTCGCCCTCGTGCTTGACGGCGATCAGGCCGTTGGAGGCGGTGCGCGCCTCGCGCTTACCGACGTCCTTGGCGCCCTTGACGCGCAGGATGTCGACGGCCTTGTCGAAGTCGCCCTCCGACTCCTCCAGGGCCTTCTTGCAGTCCATCATGCCGGCGGCGGTCAGCTCACGAAGCCGCTTGACGTCGGCCATGTTCACGGAAGCCATTGTCTTTCCTCGTCGAGTCGTCGTGGATCGGGTGGGTGCGCCCTGTGAGGCACACCCACCCGTGAAGAGCCTTGCTCGCCGTACGGCGCCGTGCCCGTACGGCCTGACGGGGTCTCAGCCCTGCTGCTCGGTGCCCTCGGCCTCGGCCTCGGCGGCGGGGGCGGCCGGAGCGGCCTCGGCGTCCTGCTGGGCGGGGGCCTCGGCGGTCTCGGCGACCTCAGCGACCTCGGCGGTCTCAGCCGTCTCAGCGGCGGGGGCCTCGGCGGCCTCCGGGGCGGCGGCCTCGGCCGGAGCCTCCGAAGCGGCTTCCTCGTCCGAGCGGGTGAGCAGCTCGCGCTCCCACTCGGCCAGCGGCTCGGCGACGGCGGCGGGCTTGTCGTCGCCGCGGGTCGTCGCGCCGGCGCGCGCCATCAGACCGTCGGCGACGGCGTCGGCGACCACGCGGGTGAGCAGGCTGACGGCGCGGATCGCGTCGTCGTTGCCCGGGATCGGGTAGTCGACCTCGTCGGGGTCGCAGTTGGTGTCGAGGATCGCGACGACCGGGATGTTCAGCTTGCGAGCCTCACTGATCCCGATGTGCTCCTTCTTGGTGTCGACGACCCACACGGCGCTCGGGACGCGGGCCATGTCACGGATGCCGCCGAGGGTGCGCTCGAGCTTGTCCTTCTCGCGGCGGCGCATCAGGAGCTCCTTCTTGGTGAGCCCGGAGCCTGCCACGTTGTCGAAGTCGAGCTCCTCGAGCTCCTTCAGACGCTGAAGCCTCTTGTGCACGGTGGAGAAGTTCGTGAGCATGCCGCCCAGCCAGCGCTGGTTGACATAGGGCATGCCGACCCGCGCGGCCTGCTCGGCGATGGCCTCCTGGGCCTGCTTCTTGGTGCCGATGAACAGGATGGTGCCGCCGTGGGCGACGGTCTCCTTGACGAAGTCGTAGGCGCGGTCGATGAAGGCCAGCGACTTCTGCAGGTCGATGATGTAGATGCCGTTGCGCTCGGTGAGGATGAAGCGCTTCATCTTCGGGTTCCAGCGCCGGGTCTGGTGCCCGAAGTGGACGCCGCTCTCGAGCATCTGCCGCATGGTGACGACGGGGGCCATGAGTGATGGTCCTCCTGGGTAGAGCGCCGCAGGGGCGCGTTTCTCGGTTGTCCGCGGAAGCGCATGGCTCCCGCCCTGACGCCCTGAGTCGTCCCATCCGAGTCGAGACCCGGACCGAGAGGACGAATCGCCTGTGGGCGTGCGAAGTCGGCCCGCTTGGCGAGCCACCAAAAGTGTACCCGGAACCCGGCCGCCCCCAGCCCACCGCACAGGCTTCCCCCCCTTCGGCGACACGGGCATGGCCCTCCGCCGGGCCCGTCGCCCCGGTCCCGCCTCAGGCGTCCCGGACCGCGTCGCGTGTCAGGGGGCGGGCGAGTGCGGGAAGAGGTGGACGATCCCCCTGATCAGACGGGCGTCCGGCGGAGCCTCCTCCGGGGAGCGCGACTTGGAGAGATAGGGCTCGAGGATCGCGGTCACCCGCTCACCGAGCTCGGCGAGTTCCTCGGCGTTGACCCGAAGCAGCATGTGGGCGAGCAGCGCCGCCTGCCGCCATTGCTTCGACTCGCGCGCGCTGGACTCCAAGTAGCGGAACGTCTCCTCCACCATCTGGTCGACGACGGTCCTGGAGAGCACGTTCTTGGCCTCGACGAGTTCGGAGGTCAACTCGTCGGGCTCGGAGATGGTGATCCCCCGGTGCGGGGCGCGCCACAGCCGTTCCCTGCCGTCGCCGCGCGGGGGCGCGTCCTCGACGAACCCGTACTTGGCCAGCATGCGCAGGTGGTAGCTGCACGCGCTGGGCGACAGCCCGGCCACCCGCGCGCACTCGGTCGCCGTCGCGGGCCCCTCCGTCTGAAGCCGGCCGAGGATCGCCAGCCTGGCCGGATGCGCGAGCGCCCGCATGGCCCGCGGGTCCTCGACCAGATGGTTCCGCTGACTCATACAACGAACCGTAATGCGTCCCCACCCCCACCGCCCCGCCCCTGCCCCCGCCGAGCCCGACGCCCACGGCGCCCCCGTGGGCGCGATGCCCTAGAACGCCCCCACCTTCGCCTTCATGCCCCGCATGACCATGACCGCCACCGTGCACCCCTCACCACCCGCCGAGCCGCGCACCCCGGACCTCCGCCGTCTCCATCCGACCCGGCTCAGGGCGGGACTCCGCGGAATCCGCCATCAATGAAGGGTGGCTTTCAGAGTTGTGAAGCGTTACTTTCATATTCATGGTCGAGCTTCTCTCCCTCCGACGGCAACGGGACTACCGGTTGCTGTGGTCCGCCCGTGCGGTGTCCGAGACCGGCACCGAGGTCTCCCGCCTGGCCGTCCCCCTCACCGCCGCCGCTCTGCTGAACGCCACTCCGGTCCAGATGGGCCTGCTGACGGCGGCGACGTCACTTCCGTACCTGCTCATCGGCCTGCCCGCCGGCGCGTACGCCGACCGGCTCCGCCGGCACCGTCCCCTGCTGGTCTTGTGCGAAGTCCTCTCGGGAGCCGCCGTGCTCACCGTGCCGCTCGGCTGGCTGGCCGGCCTGCTGACGGTGCCCTGGCTGATCACGGTCGCCCTGGTGGTCGGCACCTGCTCGGTCTTCTACCGGGCGGCCTGGTTCCCGCACCTGCCCAGCGTCGTCGCGCGCGAGCAGCGCACGGCGGCGATCGCCGGCTTCCAGATGGTCTACTCGACCGCCGGCATCTGCGGCCCGGGACTGGCCGGCCTGCTGGTTCAGGCGATCACCGCCCCACTGGCCCTGGTCGCGGACGCGGCGTCGTTCGCCGTTTCGGCCCTCCTCCTCCACTCCCTCCGATCCCCCGAAACCGCCACAAGCCCCGACAGCACGTCCCTCACCACCCCCGAGAGCACGTCTTCCACCGCCGCGAGCGACAGCGCCGCCTCCGGCGCCACCAGCGGCGCCACCGCGACAAAGTTCATGCGTGACACCACGAGCGGGACGGATACCAGCACCGAGATCGAGACCGACGCCGCGGCGGAGGCGACGATCGGCACCCGGACGAGCCTTCTGCGGGACACGCGCGAAGGCATGCTGACCGTCATGAGACACGGCACACTGAGGACGCTGATCGGCGCGGGAGTGCTGATCAACTTCGCCTCGGCCGCTCAGATGGCGCTTCTGGTCCTGTTCACGGTGCGGACCCTCGGGATGCAACCGGGTGTGGTGGGCCTGCTGGTGGCGGCGTCCGGCGTTGGCGGCCTGCTCGGCGCGGTGACGGCCCCCCGGCTGACCGGCCGTCTCACCGAAGACCGCACCATCCTGATCGCCGTCGCCCTCTTCCCCCTCGAGTTCGTCGCGATCGCCTCCGCCCACGGCTCGGCCGTCGTGCTGGTTCCGCTGCTGATGGGCGCCTTCGCGGTCAGCGGCATGGCGGCGGTGCTGTTCAGCGTCTGCTACGGGACCATCCAGCTTCGCGAGTCCCCGCCCGACATGCTCGGCCGGGTGAACGCGACCATGACCGTCTCCACGCTCGGCGTCATGACATTGGGAGGTGTCGCGGGCGGCGTGCTCGGCGAGTTCCTCGGCCTGCGTCCCACGATGTGGGCGTGCGCCTTCGTGGTCCTCCTCGCGGTGGCCCTCGTCTGGTCCTCACCCCTCCGCCACGCCCTTTCCGCACCCCACCGCCCCACCCCGGCCTGAACCACACCGCCCCCAGCTCTTCACCTCCAGGCGGGAAGGTGTTCGCCGCGCCGGGGCGGCGGCGTGGTCCAGGAAGGCCGGACATCGCCGATCGCCCCAGGGGCACGGACGTAGGTGAGCGTGCCGAATGAGCTGTCCATCTCCTCCAGCAGGTCGCCCACCTCGGGCTCGCCGACCGCCATGCCGTCGACCCGGCCGAGCCGGTCGAGCCAGAGGGCGGTACGAGCGAGGGACAGTTCGACATGCCATGACCCGCCCTCCCGCTGCCGGCGCAGCAAGCCGGCGATCGCCCCGAGGGCGGCGAGCCAGCCGGTCGCATGGTCGAGCACCTGGGCCGGCAGCGGCACAGGACGAGCCCCCTGTCCCTGCTCGTGTGCGATGCCGCAGACCATCTGGACCAGGCTGTCGAACCCCCGTCGCCGTGACCACGGCCCACGCGAGCCGTACGCCGAGATGTCCACGCAGACGACCCCCGGCCGCCTCGGCGTGCCCGCGGCGCCCGCCGACCGGATGGCCGCCAGCTCACGCGGCCCGAACCCCAGCCGCGCCAGCGCCCCCGGCCGGTAGGACTGGACGACCACGTCCGCCCCCATCACCAAGTCCTTGAACGCCGCCGTCCCCTCCGCGGTACGCAGATCGATCTCGCACGATCGCTTGCCCAGCGCCGTGCTGATCACCAGCCCCGGGACCTCCGGCAGATGCGCCGCCCCGACCCGCAGCACCTCGGCCCCGTACGCCGCCAGCGTCCGCGTCGCCACCGGGCCGGCGATCACCCGAGTGAGGTCCAGCACCCGCACCCCCGCCAACGGCCGCGCCCCCGGCCTGCGAACCGCCCCGGCGACGGCACTCCCCTCGCCCTTGATCAAACCCGTGACAGCACGACCATCACCCAGGGCCGGACCCGTGACACCACTCCCACCACTTCCGGACGAACCCGTGGCAGCACGGCGGCCACGCTCGACCGAACCGATCGCAGCAGCCTCCGCGCCCCCGGCCCGACCAATCACCGCACTGCCGCCCTGGGTCAAGCCAGAGATACCACCGTCACCGCCTCTGACCACATCAGTGATAGCGCTCTCAATGCCCCGGACCGAGCCGATGACGGGACTGCGATCAAGGGGACTGAGGCCGATAAGAGGGAGTCCTTCCACGGCTCTGCCCTGTGGATGCGACCGCCACTGCGCGCGGCTCCGCATGGCGGCCGCGCATCCCCCTGCCCGAGTCACCACATCCTCCACGTCCAAGGCCGCGCGCCCGGCGCAGGCGGCGACCACGGCGGCCCTGTCCGCACCTCGGGGCAACTCCAGCGCGTGCAGCACGGCGTCCCGATGATGATCGAAGTTGCAGTGCAGACGGACCCATCCGCCGTCGGCCGTGCGATAGTCCCCGGACAGCGGCGCCCAGAGCTCGGGAGTCATCCCGTCGATGCGGAAATACCGCTCGTCCCGGAACGCGACCGCCGCCTCCCGCACGTCGACCGCCACCTCCCCCGACGCGGCCCCGGCCACCGTCCCCGGATTGTGCGACCAATACGTCGCGACGGCGCCCGTCACCGCACCGACGCAGGCGGCCGCGGCCGCCCCGACCCGGAACACGGAGGGAAGGATCGGATCATCGCCGACCACACGCACTGCCGGCAGGTCCACCTCGACCTCCGCCGCCAGGCCACCGATGATCTCTCTGACCTCCACCGCTCCCCCTGACTCCAACACGACGCCGGCCACAGACCCGACGTACTCACCGCGCTCGCGCGGTTATACACAGAATCCGATTCAGCGAGACCATGGCGGCCTCCTCCAGGACAGTCTCCTGCCATGCGCCCTTCGACCACCCGCCTGGCCCTGACGTTCATCACCGTCGTCACCGCCGCATCCGCGTCCCCACCCCACCCGCAAGTCGCCCCAACCTCCGCCACCGCCATGGCCCTGGGAACCGCCTCGACCACCCCGCCGTCCCCGACCCGACCCACTGCGGCGGCGCCGTCGCCCCTCGCCACCCCACCCACCTCGACCGTCTCGCCGCTCCTCGCCACCCAACCCACCTCGGCCGCCTCACCGCCCTCGGCGCCGGGTGGAACGGCGTCCTCGGACGCCCCTGGTGATCAGGCCCGTTGGGGCCCGCCTGTGGAGGGTCACGTCAGGGTGTTGCGCCATTTCGCTCCCCCAGCGCGGCCGTGGCTCGCCGGGCACCGAGGAACCGATCTCGCCGTACGCCCCGGACAACGAGTGAAGGCGGCGGGCCCCGGCATCGTCGGCTACGCGGGACCGTTCGCCGGTCGTGGCGTGGTGATGATCGTGCATTCGAACGGGCTGCGCACGACGTACCTACCGGTGCACGCGAAGGTCCGGCGTGGACAGAGGGTGACGCTCGGCCAGACCATCGGCACCGTCGAAGCATCCACCTCCCACTGCACGTCCCCCTGCCTGCACTGGGGCCTGATCGACAAGTGGCGCTACCTCGATCCACTGCTCCTCGTCGCCCACGGCCAAGTACGGCTCCTCCCCCACTGGCCCACAGACACCCCCGCCCGACCATGACCAGCAAAATGGCCTGAAGCGGCTCAAGGCAGAGGTAACTCCAAACTCCCACTCGCGGAAGCACGAGCACACAGCCCCACAGTGCAACCTCGGCATCACACCGCCGACGAGCCAGGCGGTCCAATCGGCGCCGATCACGTGCAGCGGCGACCGGTCAAGGTGGAAACTCGACTGCTTCCGTCACGTGACCTCGCCGAGCACCTTCCCCAGGCCGATCAACGCGGATACCCCTGACCGACCTCCCGTCCCGCGGAAGCGGAGACGATCCCCGCCGAGGCGCGTCAAGGTGGACGTCCTCTTAGCTTCTGTCACGTGACGTTGTGGACGGTGTCGGTGCAGGTGGCCGGGGTTAGCGCTCGTTTCGAGCAATGCGGCGCAGGCGCCAGCCGCGGTCTGAGCGTTCGACATATCCCGCCGCCGCCAGGGCTCCGAGGCGACTGAGAACGGTCGCGAGATCCACGCCGGCTGCTACGGCTATCGTCGCAGGACCGGCTCCTGACCTCGCCGGCACCGCTTCCAGCACGGCCCGGGTCTCCTCGTCAAGGCGGTCGCGTGGCACCACCGGTCCCCGGGGCTCGGGTGCGAGGTCACCACCGATGGCACCGACCAGCTCGATCACGTCCCTTGCCGAGGTGACGCAGACGGCCTCGGCTCTGCGGATCAGCCGGTGACACCCCGCGGACATCTCGGAGGTGACCGGACCCGGCACCGCGGCGAGATGCCTGTGGAGAGCGACCGCGTGCGCGGCGGTGTTCAGCGCTCCACTGCGCAGAGCCGCCTCTACGACGACGGTGCCTCGGGCCAGCGCCGCGATCACCCGATTGCGGATGAGGAAGCGCGGCCGGGTGGGGCGGACCCCGGGCGGGCACTCGCTCACGATCACCCCCTTCCTGCGGACCGCCGCGAACAGATCATGGTTGGCGGCGGGGTAGACGATGTCGATGCCGCACGCGAGTACGGCGATGCTCGAGGCCGAACCGGCCAGGGCGCCGCGGTGCGCGGCGGCGTCCACCCCGTAGGCGCCTCCCGAGATGACGCTCCAACCCCCCTCCGACAGGTCGGCGCTCATCTCCGCCGAGACGTGAGCGCCGTACGGCGTGGCCGCGCGGGAACCGACCATCGCCACCGAGCGAAGGCAGGAGAACCGAAGATCCGCGTCTCCGCGCAGCCAGAGGGCGACAGGACGTTCAGGTCCGAGATCGTCCAGTTGGGTCGGCCACTCCAGGTCTCCGGGAACGATCAGGCGTGCGCCCAGCCGTTCGCCCTCGTCGAGGTCGGCCAGCGGATCGGCCGCCTGAAGCCTGGCCTGCCACGCCCTGAGGTGACGGTCCACATCCGGTGGTCTGCTCCTACCGGAGGTCATCTCATCGACGAAGCAGGGATCGAGCCGCCCCTGTCGCACCTGCCCCAACGCGCCCTCGGGCCCGTAAGCGGCGATCAGCCTGCCCATGAGACCGTCACCCACGTCGGAGATACGCATCAATGTGACCCTCGCCAGCCTCCCGGGACCACGCTGGAAGGAGGTGCCGCTACCGCCTCTCCCCGGAGAATCACCCCGGCGACCGGGGGACGACCGACCGACCAGAGACTCACCGGCGCCTCCACTGACGGCCCCGGCTGGTACAGCCGAGATGACGGCCCCGCCCCCAGGCGACACGGACAGCGCGACCGTTCCCTCCGCAGAGGGCATGGATGAAAGGGCGGTCCCATCACGTGGCGGTGCGGAAGGCCCCTTGATGTCCTCGGCGGTCGGCATTGTGAGGGCGGTGTCCGCCTGGGACCGCGCGGGGGCCGCGGTGACCGGCGCGGGCGACCGGGCATGCGCGGAGACGACTTCGGCCGGCACGGAGGATGCCGCGGCGACTCCCGGCGGCGTGCCGGCGGCTTGTGGCACGTCCACGGGTTGGGTCGCGTCGGTGGGCGATGAACCGCCGCCCCCAACGCTGCACGACCCGTGCTCCACATCGGTGGCACATAGGGCGATATCTCCATCGGCATGGAAAGACCTCGCATACAGAGCGGAGTCCGGGACGGGTGGTCTGCCAGAGCAGACGGCGGAGGGCTGGTGGTGGCTGGAGGGTTGGAGTGCGCCGGGTGGATGTGAGGGCGGGAGGGGGGTGGGGATGGGCATTGGGGCCTCGAGGGGAGAGGAGGGAGGAGGGATTAGTCGGTGCCCAGCCATAACGCGAGGGCGGCGGTGGTATCTCGGAGCTCGGGGCGGTCTTTGCCCACAAGGTCGGCGAGGGTCCAGGACAGGCGGATGACGCGGTCGAGACCTCGGGCGCTCAGTTCGCCGGTGTCCAGGCAGCGGTACAGGGGGGACATCGCCGGAGCGGGGAGGCGGTAGTCGGCGTGGAGCGCCGCCGTGGGAATCTCGGCGTTGCATCTCCACGGAGTGCCAGCAAGCCGCTTGAGCGTGCGCTCGCGAGCCAGCGCCACCCGCTCGGCCACCACGGCGCTCGGCTCGATGAACTGGCGGTCGGACAGCAACTCGCGCCGGGTCGAGCGCGCGAGCTTGACCTTGACGTCTATGCGGTCGACGAGCGGCCCGGAGAGCCGGGCCAGATAGCGTCGCCGCTGGTGGGGCGTGCACTGACAGGGACTTTCGGGGGTTGACGGCTGGGCGCAGGGACAGGGATTGGCGGCCAGCACCAGCATGAACCGGGCGGGAAAGGTGACCGTGCCGATGGCCCGTGCGACGGTGACCTGCCCGGACTCCAGTGGCTGCCGGAGCGAGTCGAGCACGCGCGCCGGGAACTCGGGTGCTTCGTCCAGGAACAGCACACCGCGGTGGGCGAGGGAGACGGCGCCCGGCCGGATGACGCCGCTTCCACCACCGACGATCGCCGCGACGGTGGCGGTGTGGTGCGGCGCCATGAACGGCGGGTGCCGCAGCAGCGGGCGGCCCGGCGGCAGGGCGCCCGCGACCGAGTGGATGGCGGTGACCTCCAGCGCCTGGTCGCGATCGAGGGGTGGCAGCAGGGTGGGCAGACGTTCGGCCAGCATCGTCTTGCCGGTGCCGGGCTGGCCGAGCATCCACAGGTTGTGGCCGCCGGCGGCGCACACCTCCAGAGCCCGGCGGGCCATGGCCTGCCCGGCGACGTCGGCCAGATCGAGGGCCGGGCCCTCGAATGCCTCGGGGACGGCGCCCGGCGGGGGTTGCTCTGCCTCTCGCATGACCGGCAGGCATGCCTCGTCACCGCCGCGGAGGTTCTCGACCAGTTCGGCGAGCGTGAGGACGGGCACCACGGTGATTCCGGGGACCAGGCATGCCTCCTCGGCATTGGCCATGGGGACCACCACGCACTGCGCGCCGGCCTCCACCGCGGCGAGCACGGCGGGAAGTACGCCTCGCACGGGCCGCACGGAGCCGTCCAGCCCGAGTTCGCCGAGGAAGAAGGGTGGTGCGACGCGTTGCCTGGGGATCACCCCGGCGGCTCCGAGCAGGGCGACCGCGATGGCCAGGTCGAACAGGCTGCCGCGCTTGGGCAGGCTGGCCGGGAACAGGCTGATGGTGACCCGTGCGTCCGGCCAGGGGAATCTGCTGTTGATGACGGCCGAGCGGACGCGGTCGCGGGCCTCGCTGAGCGCGGTGTCGAGCATGCCGATCAGGTGGACGCCGGCGATGCCGTGGCCCACGTCGGCCTCGACCTCCACCACGTGGCCGCTCACGCCCACCAGCGCGACGCACCGCGTGCGAGCGACGGCCATCTACGACACCCCCCGGTCGTGCCTGATCGAGAACTCGCCGGCGAAGCGCTCAAGGGCGATCACGTCGATGCGGATGGAGGAGAACCACTCGCTCTGGCCGCTGAGCCAGCGGGCCGCGACCGTGCGGAGCTTGGCCAGCTTCGCCGCGGTCACCGCCTCGAAGGCGGAGCCGTGGCTGCGCCCGGAGCGGGTCTTGACCTCGACGACCACGAGGACCGGGCCCTCACGCCCGAGGATGTCGATCTCTCCCTCGGGACAGCACCAGTTGCGCTCGAGGATGCGCAGGCCCGCCGCCCGCAGATAGTCGACGGCGAGCTGCTCGCCGTGCCGTCCAAGCTCGTGTGCCATGGCCATGGGACCACCTCCGGCCCCGACCTTCGCGCACGCCGCCTGCCACCCGGCTCGCCGAACGAGTTTCTGTGGACAGACCACACCGCTGGTGGTGAGGTACGCGTCCACAGACACCGAAGTGAGGAGAGAAACGTCCTGATACGCGGCTGATTTCCAATGCCGCGCCACGGCGAAACGACCCCGAATGATGATATTTAAGGCCATCTCGGGGCTGTGGACAGACGACGACAGTTCGCTGCTGTGGGCCAGAGCACAACTCAGCGCGCCACCGGCTTCGGCACCGGGGGTCGGAGTGGGGGCGATCTTCGAGGGGTGGGCGTGGAGGAAGGTCAGGGGCGTAGGCGGGCGGCATAGACGCGTCTGGCTTCTTCGATCCGGCCGAGGTGGTCGTCGAGTTGCCCACTGGTGTCCAGGCGTGCCCGTTCTCGGATCAGTCGCTCCAGCCGGTCGAGCCACTCGAGGCACCAGTGGACGTCCTCGGCCCGGGACACCCGCCGGCCGCGCACGTCCACGTAGACCGGGCTGGTGTGCGCGAACACGTGGGTGAACAGCGAGCGCGGGTGCGGGCCGCCCTCGGCGAGGGCGACGATGTAGGTGGGCTCACCGACGGTGAACTCAACGCCGAACTCGGCCGTGGAATCCGCGGTGGTGAGGTCGTTGGGCGGGCCCTCGGCGAGAATGCCGGTCGCGGTGCGGATCGTGAGTCGCTCGACCTCCGGTCCGATCACCCTGACCGTGACTCTCACCCGGTCGCCGAGGGCGCGGTCGATCGTGTCCCCAGGGTGGTGACCGTCCACGGTGAGCTCCAGGAAGGGCCCCGTGGTGGCGAACGTGCGTCCGCGCCGCACCGCGTCGGCGTAGGAGGCGGCGGTCAGCGGCCCGTCCACCTTGGCGTAGGTCCGCTCCCAGCCCAGCGGACTCGCCACCGGTTCGATCCGCTGACGGGTGAACGACAGCATCGAGTCGGTGCCCGCGACGGCGGCCAGCCGGTTGCCCGCGCCGAGCAGCCTCCGGTACACCGCCGACGATCCGGCGGCCGAGGAGAAGTGCAGCACTTCCATGCTGTCGACCAAGCCGAGCGCGGCGTCGACCACCGCCATCCGCGCCGTGCAGGCGGGCCGTCCAGTGCCGATGATGTCCTCCGGCGCATCGATCGGCGAGTGGAAGCAGTGCGCGTAGCCGACGATCGCGCCGAGGTCGCGGAGCTCCTCGCAGGCCGTGCTGGTGGGCGGCCAGTCGGCGGTGCCGTCGAACCCGCTGTGGTAGCGGGCCGGCGGAGCGGTCAACCCGAAGGCGTGGAGGTGCCCGAACATGTCGTTGCGGTACTCGACGCCCATGCGGGCGATGTGGGTGGCGTCCGACCACGGCAGGTCCTCGCCCGCCCAGTGCTCCAGCGCCTCCCGGTCATAGACGCGCCGGCCGGAGACGTTCGCGGCGAGCAGGTTGAGCACGTGCAGGTCCTCGCCATGCTGCATGGCCGCCGCCATCGCCGGGGTCGCGACGACGTCCCCGGCGAAGTTGAGGTGGACGTGCAGGTCCGCGCCGTACCATCCCCTGGCCGCCGCGTCGTGGACCCGCGCCGGTCTCAACTCGACCAGTGTCTCCACGCAGGGCGCGTCCACGGTCTCCCCGCTAGGGGTGATCATGGTCTCCGCGGGGTCGTATTCCATGCCTCGGGTCACGCGGACGGTCAGGGGCTCGGCGGGTACGTCGAGGGCGATGTCGTCGCCGTGGAAGTACGGCACGTTGTGGTGGTCGTATCTGGCGGGGGCGCCCTCGGGGTACCAACCCTGGCCGCCGGCGCTCCATACGCTCCACCGGCAGGGGAACCCGGCGCGGACCCGCAGCCGCGCCCGTGGGGCGAGACGGGTCAGATCGGACAGGTCGACCCGCTCAGCGCCGACCGTCACCTCGGTCGCGGTGTCGAGCTCGACCAGCCGGGCCCCGCCGGGGGCGACGCGGTGCGCTCGTCCACCGACGCGGATCTCGGCCTCGGTCGCGCGGCCGTTGTCGATCAGCAGGGCCAGCGGGAGTGGCCTTCCGCCCGGTTCGAGCACGGTACGCGGCCGGCCGTCCAGTCGATGGCCTCCGTGCGTGAGCCGCAGCACGGCCAGGCCATCGGGCAGGTCCCCGTCGAGCGGCTTTCCGTCGAGCGGCTTCCCGTCGAGCGGCTTCCCGTCGAGCGGTCCATTGATCGGCCTCCCATCGAGCGGCTCTCCAATGACCGGTTTCCCGTCGGGCGGCTCTCCGTGGAGCGCGTCCCTGAGCACCTCGTCGAAGTCCAGCTCGCGCAGGAGGGCCTCCTGCTCGGCGGCGGTGGCGTCCGGACACTCGGCTCGCACGCGGTCGGAGGCGGCCCGAGAGAACGCCTCGTCGTCGACGAACCGCGACGGGCTCATGGCCCTGACGTACGCGATCGGGGGCTCACCCCAGGTGATTCCGTGCTCGGCCAGCGCATCGCGGTACTCCCGCAGCGCCTTGGCCACGACCTGCGGAAGCAGGGGATCGTCGGTCAACTCGTCCTCCCGGGAACCGTCGTTGTGCCGCAATGGTCACATCGACAGGAGGCAACCCGGCCGCAGGTCCCGGGAGACGGGTGAGGTTTCTTCCTCCCTCGGATCGCCTCTGTACAGCCGCGAGTCGCTGCCGGGATCCCCGGCGGCCGTACAGCCGTAGGAAGGCGACGCGCAGACAGCACACGGAGCGATTTGCCTACTGCTGAAGTGCTGAGGTCGGTAGCCCCCGCTCAGAGCCGGCACGGAAAGGCGTGTCCATGCGCGGGAGAGGGCGAGCGGCCCCCGTCGACGGCCAGACGCGGGGCCGCCGGGAGGCCGGCGGCCCCGCGTGGTGGGGACAGACGGCCGGCACTGGGCGCTGCGGCCGGGGTTCCACGATCGCCCCGCGCGGCACGGAAGACGCGACCAGCGTCAGGCCGGCAGCGGCCGGGATCGGCCGGTGGCCCCGCCGGGGCCGCGGGAGCGCGGCCGAGGAGGCGGGGTGAGGGGTTCGCCGGTGGTTCGCGGGTGTTAGTTGGAGAAGCCTTCCTTGGGCATCTCGAGGTCGGGCTTGGCCAGTTCTTCGACGTTGACGTCCTTGAAGGTGACTACTCGGACATTCTTGACGAAGCGGGCAGGGCGGTACATATCCCAGACCCAGGCGTCCTGCATCTTGACGTCGAAGAAGACATCGCCGTTCT
Organism: Sphaerisporangium rhizosphaerae; assembly: GCF_042665155.1. Lineage (NCBI taxonomy): Bacteria > Bacillati > Actinomycetota > Actinomycetes > Streptosporangiales > Streptosporangiaceae > Sphaerisporangium > Sphaerisporangium rhizosphaerae. Next base: position 67,358 of record NZ_JBHTCG010000008.1, read on the forward strand.
CCGCCGTGCGGACGTCGAGATCGACGGAGTTGGTCAGGTAGAAGCGCCGCTCGGTCTCAACGACGTAGGTGAAGAGACCGACCACATCGCGGTACTCCCGGTAGAGCTGCAACTCCATCTCGGTCTCGTATTTCTCGAGATCCTCTGCGCTCATCCCGGTCCTCCACTTCCCTTCCTCCCCCGGTGCCGCCCATCAGAGGACACCGGCCCCCAATTCATTGTCGCCTATCTCGCCACCCGCTCCTGACCGCACCACCGAGTTCACCGTCACAAAGGAGAATCGATGATGCGGGCTGGGGCCGTGGGCGGCCAGAGCGCGCCGGTGACCGGCCGTGACGTATCCCTTGTGCTCGGCGAAGCCGTACTGGGGATAGAGATCGTCCAGCGAGGTCATCATGCGGTCCCTGGTCACCTTGGCGACGATGGACGCGGCCGCCACGCACGCCGAGACCTGGTCGCCCTTCCACACGGCCAACGACGGCGCGGGCAGGCCGGGCACCGGGAACCCGTCGATCAGAACGTACCCGAGATCACACCCGAGACCGGCGACGGCCCGCCGCATCCCGGCGATGTTGCACTTGTGCAGCCCGCGTGCGTCGATCTCCTCGGGCGGTGTCACGACGACCTGCACCGCCCGGGCCGTGGCGAGGATGCGGTCGTACAGCACCTCGCGCCGGGCGGGGGTGAGGAGCTTGGAGTCGGCCAGGCCGTCGATCTCGGACCGCAGGACCACGGCGGCCACCACGAGCGGCCCGGCACAGGCGCCTCGGCCCGCCTCGTCCACCCCGGCGATCGGCGACAGCCCGCGCCGCGCGAGCGCCCGCTCGTAGCCGTAGAGCCCGGAGTCCCGCCGTACGACGCTCGGGCGCGGGCGGTAGGTGACGGTCATGAGGCGTGCGGCTCGGCGCCCCGCCGCGAGGGAACGGACCGGCGCGAGGGTCGGGCCCTTCGGCCGGAGAACGGCGATGCGAGCGCGACCATGAACACAAGCCTACGCCCCAATCGAAGGGAGGGGTACGTTATCGCACCTTTGCGAAGGTCTCCGGGACGGGGAGGGTGCCGACGCGGGACAGGGGCCAGTAGAGGGCGAAGGCCCTGCCGACCACGTCGCCGGTGGAGATCGTGCCGTGGTACCGGTTCTTCATGAACGCGCGGGAGTCCTCCGAGGCGGCCCGGTGGTCGCCCATGAGCCACAGCCGGCCCTTCGGCACGGTGATGTCGAAGTTCTCCTGGGAGGGGTAGTCCTGCGGGTTGAGGTAGGACCGCTCGTCGAGCGCGACGCCGTTGACGGTGATGCGGCCCTTGGCGTCACAGCACTTGACGTGGTCGCCGCCGACGCCGATGACCCGCTTGATGAGCGTGGTGCCGTCCCAGCCGGTGAACACCACGACCTCACCGCGGTCGATGTCGCCGGTGATGCGGTTGACGACCACCCGGTCGTCGATCAGCAGGGTGTCCTCCATCGACTCCGACGGGATCCAGAAGGAGTCCAGGACGAACAGGCGCACCAGCACCGCGGCGAGGACCCCGATGAGCACCAGGACGACGGACTCGCGCCAGCCGGACTTCTTCTTCTCCTTCGCCACACCGGGAGCGTCGGGAGCACCGGAAGCGCCGCCTTCGTCCGCGCCGCCGCCTCGGTCCGCGCCACCGGCCCCGTCCGTGGCCCCGGGGCCGTCCTCGGAGCCCTCGGCGGGCCTGGGGACGTCCTCGGCGGTGCCCCGGCCGGCGGGATCGGCGGAGTGCGGAGCGGGGGCCGGGTCCTGAGGATCCGGATTGTCCTGTCTGACGCTCATCGGAATCGCGGGGCACCCTGGCGCCGGGAGGCCCGGGGAGAGCGGCCCTGTCTCCTTCGTCTTGGTCGGGGGGACGTCGGTGCGCGGCGCCCGGCCGCCCGCGTCAAAGCCGCGGGCGGAAACGGAGGCGGAGGTGGGCGCCGGAGAGTGTCAGCCGGCGCGGCCCCGGGCCCTGCGGACGACCCACCGGCGGCGCACCGCCAACAGCGGGAACGCCCCCGCGAAGCCCAGCAGCAGCGGCGCGGCGCCGTCCGCCATGGCGACGGTCTTCAGGGCGGCCTGGTTGAAGGTGTCGGGGATCGGCAGGGTGGTGGCGCGCGCGAACGGCCACACGATGACGAACGCCCGTCCGACGACCTTGTCCTTGGGGATGGCCCCGCCACCGGGGTCACCCTGGTGGGACCGCGAGTCGAGGGAGACCGAGCGGTGGTCGCCCATGACCCACAGGCGGTCCTTCTCGACCTTGATCTCGAAGAACTTCTGCGACGGCTGGTCGTCGGGGTACAGGTAGGCCTTCTCGTCCAGCGGGACGCCGTTGACCGTGATGCGCCCCTTGGCGTCGCAGCACTTCACCGTGTCGCCGGGCAGGCCGATGACGCGCTTGATGTAGTCCTTCTCGCCGGGGACCACCCCGAAGGCGGTGCCGACCCAGCGGAAGAAGCCCGCGACCGGGTTGGACGGATCGGGGACGTCGACCTCGGAGGCCCAGGAGTCGACCCCGGAGAACACCACGATGTCGCCGCGCTCGATGTCGCGCGTGTGGTAGACGAGCTTGTTGACCAGCACCCTGTCGTTGACGAGCAGGGTGTTCTCCATCGACTCCGACGGAATGTAGAACGCCTGGATCACGAAGCTCTTGATGATGAGCGCCAAGACCAGGGCGACCACTACCAGGACCGGGAGCTCACGCCAGAACGAGCCCTTTTTATCCTTGCCGCCCTTGGCGGACGGCTTGGTGTCTTCCGCGACCACGTCTACCTCGTCCCCGACGGGGCGGCGCGGACGCCGGCCCCCTGGCCATCGCTAGTCATCGCTGTCGAGCCTAAATGATGCGCGCTCCACGGCGGGTCGCCGACTCGGGATCACGTCCAAAGAAACTCCGCGTCCGAACAAGAGTGGACCCGGCGCCGACCCGAAGGCCGGCGCCCGGCGAGACGCCGCCGCAGGGTGCGAGTTGGGCATGACTTCAGCGAAATGGCCCGCATCCCTGAGCGGGTGCGGGCCGTCGCGGGCGCCCGGCCTTACTTGGAGGTGGGCAGCGCGTCGCGCTTCTCGCGGATGCGGGCCGCCTTGCCGCGCAGGTCGCGCATGTAGTACAGCTTCGCCCGGCGGACGTCACCGCGGGTGACGACGTCGATCTTCTCGATGACCGGGCTGTGCACCGGGAAGGTGCGCTCGACGCCGACGCCGTAGCTCACCTTGCGGACGGTGAAAGTCTCACGGGCGCCGCCGCCCTGCCGGCGCAGCACGAAGCCCTTGAAGACCTGGATGCGGGACCGGTTGCCTTCGACGACGCGGACGTGGACCTCGAGCGTGTCGCCCGGGCGGAAGCTCGGGACGTCACTGCGTGTGGAGGCCTTCTCAAGCTCCTGGATCAGCGTGTGCATGACAGCGGTTCCTCGATTTTAGCGAGCGCCCGGAGGTCCGCCCGGCCATGCCAGAGGCACGGCGACGAGGAAGACACGAGCGCTGGGCTGGATACGTCCAAAGGCCGGGCCGTCTGCCCGAGCCGACCACGCCAACCACAGGGCAGTTGGCAGCAGCGATTCAGTCTGCCATATCTTCCGCCTCGAAGCGAAACGAAGCGCGACCACCGCGCCGACGGCGAAGCGTGGTCGCCCTCAGGACGTCTCAGGGGGTTCGGGGACGACCGCGTCGCCACGACCCGTGGACGTTTCAGGGAGTTCGGGGACGACCGGACCCGTGGACGTCTCGTCGAGGACCTCGCGGTCGCGCCGGTCCAGAGCCCGCCGGTCGAGCCGCGCCGCCAGTTCGGGACGCTTGGCGGCCGTGCGCCGCAGCGCCTGGTCCCGCCGCCAGCGGGCGATCGCCCCGTGGTTGCCCGACAGCAGGATGGGCGGCACCTCGTGCCCGCGCCAGACCGGAGGCTTGGTGTAGACGGGGCCTTCGAGCAGGCCCTCCATCGCGCCGGGCGCGAAGGAGTCGTCGGTCACCGAGCCCGCGTTGCCGAGCACCCCCGGCAGCAGGCGGCCGACGGCCTCGACGATGACCAGCACCGCCGCCTCTCCCCCGGCCAGGACGTAGTCGCCGATGCTGACCTCGTCGAGGCGCAGGCTCGCCCCGTACTCGGCCATGACCCGGGAGTCGATGCCCTCGTAGCGGGCGGGCGCGAACAGCAGCCACGGCTCTTTGGCGTACTCCAGGGCCACCTGCTGGGTGAACGGCCGTCCGCTCGGGGTGGGCACGATCAGCCGGGGCGGCGCGCTCGCCGCCGCGACGACGGCGTCGATGGCCTCGCCCCACGGTTCGGGCTTCATGACCATGCCGGGGCCGCCGCCGTAGGGGGTGTCGTCGACGGTGCGGTGCACGTCGCGGGTCCAGTCGCGGAGCTGGTGCAGCCGGACGTCCAGCAGGCCCTTGTGGCGCGCCTTGCCGATGAGGGAGACCTCCAGCGGGGCGAAGTACTCCGGGAAGATCGAGATGATGTCGACGCGCATGGTCACCGCCCGCACGCCCCCGCGGCCCGCCGGGCGCCGGTCACGAGGTCTCCTCGGAGTCGAGCAGCCCGGGAGGGGCGTCGACGACGACGCGCCCCGCGACCAGGTCGACCTCGGGCACCAGGGCCTTGACGAACGGGACGAACACCTCCTCGCCGCGCCGGCGGATCACCAGCAGGTCCTGGCCGTGGTGGAGCACGTCGATGATCTCACCGACGGTCTCGCCGCCGGTGGTGACGACGGGCAGGCCGATGAGCTGGTGGTCGTGGAACTCGTCGGGGTCGCCGGTCGGCGGGATGTCCGCCGAGTCGATGACGAGCATGGTGCCGCGCAGCGCCTCCGCCCCCTCGCGGCCGCGCACGCCGTCGAAGCCGAGCAGCAGGATGTTCTTGTGCCAGCGCATGCTCTCGACGACCAGGGGGCCGGTGCCCGGCGGGTCGGTGGCCAGGGCGCTGCCGGGGGCGAAGCGCGTGTCCGGGTCATCGGTGCGCACTTCGATGGTCACCTCACCACGGATTCCGTGCGGGCGGCCGATGCGGCCGACGACCAACTGCACGTCGCTGCTCCTTAGGGGCTGAAGGGGCCGGCCTGACGGGGCCGGCGGGCGCGGCGCCCCCGCGGGGACGCCGCAACCGCGACAGGGGACCGCCCGGGTGCCGGGGGTCCCCTGTGCGGAGGTGGTTCGCCTCTGTGGTCTGGTTACCGGGCTTCGTTCAGGTCGACCAGGTCGACCCGGACGTACTTGCCGTCGCCCAGGGCGTTCATCACGGTGCGAAGCGCCTTGGCCGTACGGCCGCCACGGCCGATGACCTTGCCGAGGTCGTCGGGGTGGACCCGGACCTCCAGGACGCGCCCGCTGCGGATGCGGCGGGGGCGGACCAGGACGTCGTCCGGGTGCTCGACGATGCCCTTGACCAGATGCTCGAGGGCTTCCTCAAGCACCTCAGGCCTCGCCTTCCGGCTTCTCCTCGGCGGCGGCCGGCTCGGCCGGGGCGGCGGGGGTCTCGTCGGCCTTCACGGTCTTCTTGGCCTTGCGCTGCGTGGTGGCGTTGCCGGTGCCGGTGTCACCGGACAGCGACTCCTTGGCGGCGGCCTCGTAGATGGCGTGACGGTCGGCCTTGGGCTCGGCCACCAGCAGAGCCGGCGGGGCGGGCTCGCCCTTGAACTTCTGCCAGTCGCCGGTGAGCTTGAAGAGCTTCAGGACGGGCTCGGTCGGCTGCGCGCCGACACCCAGCCAGTACTGTGCGCGCTCGGAGTCGACCTGGATGAAGGAGGGGTTCTCCTTCGGGTGGTAGAGGCCGATCTCTTCGATCGCACGGCCGTCACGCTTGGTGCGGCTGTCGGCCACCACGATGCGGTACTGCGGGTTGCGGATCATGCCGAGCCGCTTGAGCTTGATCTTGACTGCCACGGGTGTGGTCTCTCCTGATTTCGCGCGTGGGTGAGCGGGCGTCTCGCCGAGTGGGGCACGACGGGATGACCGCCCGAGGGACAAGCATGACGCGCGGGGGTGAGAGGGCACCCACGGTCACGGTGTTCCAACATGTCATTGTGCCAGATGATTGGACGCCTGTCCGAATCGACGCCTCATGACACCTGACCACCTCTCCCGCCGGCGCATCGGTCGGACCGAAGGCGCCGGCGGAAGCGGGTCACTTCTGGCCGGGCAGGCGGAACTTGGAGGGGTCGAAGCCGGGCGGGAGCTCCAGCCCGGGCGGAAGCGTGCCGCCGCCGAGGCCGCCGAGGCCCGGCGGGAGCTGCGGCGGCGTCGGGGACCCTGCGCCGGCCGCGCCCGCCTTGCCGAGGGCGGCCTTGCGGGGGTCGCCGCTGACCCTGCGCCCCTTCTTCGGCTTCTTCTGCGCGGCCTTGCCTTTGCGTCCGCCGGGCATGCCGGGGATGCCCATGCCCCCGGCGACCTGCTTCATCATCTTCTGGGCGTCGAAGAAGCGGGTGACGAGGTTGCTGACCTCGGTGACCGAGACCCCCGAACCGCGGGCGATGCGCGCGCGCCGCGAGCCGTTGATCATCTTGGGGTCCTGGCGCTCGGCCGGGGTCATGGAGCGGATGATGGCGGCGACGCGGTCGAGGTCGCGCTCGTCGACCTGGTTGAGCTGCTCACGCATCTGCCCCATGCCGGGCATCATGCCGAGGAGGTTCTTGAGCGGCCCCATCTTGCGGACCATCATCATCTGCTCGAGGAAGTCGTCGAGCGTGAAGCCGTCGCCCGAGACGAGTTTGCCCGCCATCTTGGCGGCCTCTTCCTCGTCGAAGGTGCGCTGGGCCTGCTCGATGAGGGTGAGGATGTCACCCATGTCGAGGATGCGGGACGCCATGCGGTCGGGGTGGAAGGCGTCGAAGTCCTCGAGCTTCTCGCCCGTGGAGGCGAACATGATCGGGCGGCCGGTGATGTGCCGCACCGACAGGGCGGCGCCGCCGCGCGCGTCGCCGTCGAGCTTGGTGAGCACCACGCCGTCGAACCCGACGCCGTCCATGAACGCCTGGGCGGTGGTGACGGCGTCCTGGCCGATCATCGCGTCGACGACGAACAGCACCTCGTCGGGGCTGACGGCGTCGCGGATGTCCGCGGCCTGCTTCATCAGCTCCTGGTCGATGCCGAGGCGGCCGGCGGTGTCGATGATGACGATGTCGTGCTGCTGGCGCCGGGCGTGGTCGATCGACCCGCGGGCCACCGCGACGGGGTCGCCGACGCCGTTGCCGGGCTCGGGGGCGTGCACGGCGACCTGGGCGCGCTCGCCGACCACCTGGAGCTGCTGGACGGCGTTGGGCCGCTGAAGGTCGGCGGCGACCAGAAGCGGGGCGTGGCCCTGCTCGCGCAGCCAGCGGGCGAGCTTGCCCGCCAGCGTGGTCTTGCCGGCGCCCTGGAGGCCGGCGAGCATGATGACGGTCGGGGGGGTCTTGGCGTACCGCAGGCGGCGGGTCTCGCCGCCGAGGATCTGCACCAGCTCGTCATTGACGATCTTGACGACCTGCTGGGCGGGGTTGAGCGCCTGGGAGACCTCCGCGCCGCGTGCGCGCTCCTTGACGTGGGACACGAAGTCCCTGACGACCGGAAGCGCGACGTCCGCCTCGAGCAGGGCGATGCGGATCTCTCGACATGTGGCGTCGATGTCGGCGTCGGTAAGCCTGCCCTTGGACCTGAGGGAGGAGAAGACCGATGTCAGCCGGTCGGAAAGCGTCTCGAACACGTGATTGGCCAGCCTCTGCGCTACGGGTCGTCCGGGGTCTTCGCGTCTGCGACTCGACCTCCCAGCCTATCCGCTCCGCGGCCCGGTCACGCGTATCGAGCGGAGGCGGGGAGGCCGGACGCCGTCAGCCGCGCCAGCCGGGCACCGAGACCCGCATGGTCAGGGCGTGCTCGACCAGCGAGATCAGGGTGCTTTTCACCGATTCCCGCTGACGGGCGTCGGTGCGGACGATCGGGATGTGGGGAGCGAGGGTGAGGGCGTCGCGCACCTCTTCCTCGCTGTGCGGGTACTGCCCCTCCCACCCGTTCAGTCCGATGACGAACGGCAGCTTCGCCTCCTCGAAGTAGTCGACGGCGGGGAAGCTGTCGGCCAGGCGGCGGGTGTCGACCAGCACGACGGCGCCGATGGCGCCGCGCACCAGGTCGTCCCACATGAACCAGAACCGGTGCTGGCCGGGCGTGCCGAACAGGTAGAGGATCAGCTCGCTGTCCAGCGACACGCGCCCGAAGTCCATCGCCACCGTGGTCGTGGTCTTCTGCGGGATGAGGCCCAGGTCGTCGATGCCCGCGCTGGCGTCGGTCATCACGGCCTCGGTGGTGAGAGGCACGATCTCCGACACCGCCCCGACGAAGGTCGTCTTGCCGACGCCGAAACCGCCGGCGACGACGATCTTCGTCGAGGTCAACCCGCCACGGCTAGAGCCTGCGAAGTCCACTGAGAACCCTTTCGAGCAAGTTGAGATCCGGCTTGCCGGCGTCGAGCTGCGGCTGGTGCAGCTGGACGAGGTTTTCCGCGGCCATGTCGGAGATCAGCACGCGGGCCACGCCCAGCGGGACCCGCAGAAGCGCGGAGATCTCGGCCACGGAGCGCACCTGGCGGCACAGCGTGTTGATCGCCTGGTACTCCGGGATCAAGCCGGAAATATCTTGGTATGGCGGAATCGTGGAATGTACCAGCGTCTCCATGGCCAAGTGCGTCCGCGGCGTCGTCCTGCCGCCGGTGACCGTGAAAGGCCGGACCGGCGACGACGGCTCCTGTTGGTAGCGTCGTAACCCGTCCTCCCAGCCCGGGCCGCCCATGGAGGTCACCGCGGGGACGACGCCTGAAGCTCGGCGCGCACGGCCGGCGTCAGCACCTGCCCAGCGCGCTCGACCATCAGCGTCATCTGGTAGGCCACCAGACCCATGTCGCAGTCAGGAGCGGCCAGTACGGCCAGGCAGGATCCGTCGCTGATCGACATGATCAGCAGCAGGCCCCGCTGCATCTCCACCACGGTCTGGGTGACCGCGCCGCCCTCGAACACCCGGGAGGCGCCCTGGGTCAGGCTGATCAGACCCGCGGCCACCGCCGCGAGCTGGTCGGCCCGGTCCTTCGGGAACCCCTCCGAGTAGGCCAGTGGCAGGCCGTCCGAGGAGACGACCACCGTGTGCGCCACTCCCGGGACCCCCCGGACGAAGTCGGTGATCAACCAGTTGACTCCGCGGGCGGCCTGGCTCAGCTCTCTCACTTGTCCTCCTTGTCGCCCTGAATGCGCCGCAGCTCGGCGTTGTACGCCACCTCGTCCTCGCTCAGCTCACCGCGGGCGACCGCCCGGCCCTGCCGGATGCCCTGCTGGAAGCTCGACAGGCGGCTGCGCGCCCGGTCGGGTGAGAGCGCCGGCATGGCGGGTGGCGGCGACGCGGCGGCCTCCTGCGTGCCCGCCGACCCCGGGACGAGGTTGGCCTTGGGCACGCGCTTGGGCAGGCCCGCGGCCGTGGTGCCGTCTCGCACCGGTTCCTGGACGACGGCCGCCGCCTGCCAGCCGGCGTCGGCGGGGATCTGCTGCCATCCCGGGAGATCCTTGTCCTTCTCCTGCTCGCTGTCCACCCTGCGGAACCAGGCCGACTCGACGGAAGCGAAGATCGGCAAGAACTCCTCCTCCTGCTCCATGGGCGAGGTGTGCACGGCGGGCAGGGGGCCGGTGACGGCGTCGAGGTCGGAGGAGTCGTAGCGGCGCGGGCGCAGGCGCCCTGGCAGTTCGCCCGCCTCGCCGCCTCGCGCGCCCGGCCCGGTGGGCGGGCCGCCGAAGGAACCCGGTCCCGTGGGCGGGCCGAAGGAGCCCGCTCCGGCCGCCGGGCCGCCGAAGGACCCCGCTCCCGTCGCCGGGCCGCCGAAAGACCCTGGCCCGGTGGGGGGGCCGCCGAAGGCCGACGGGCCGAAGCTCCCCTGCCCGCCGGTGGGGGCGCCGAAGGCGTCCGAGGGCGGGCCGTTACGGGTGCCGAAGGCGTCGGGGGCGGGACCGCGGGTGAAGGCGTCCGAGGCCGGGCCGCCGTAACCGCCGCCGGTGGCCGGGCCGCCGAAGGAGCTCGGGCCGCTCGGCGGTCCGCCGTAGCCGCCGCCCGTGGGAGGGCCGCCGAAGCCGCCGGATCCGGGGCCGTAGAAACCACCCGATCCGGTGGGGGGTCCGGAGTACCCGCCGGAGCCGGTCGCCGGGCCGCCGAAGGAGCCGGGGCCGGTGCTCGGGCCGCCGAAGCCGCCGCCCGTGGTCGGGCCCATGGGGCCGGCGCCGTTGGGGCCGCCGAAGGCCCCCGCGTCGGCGAACGAGCCGCCGAAGGCGCCGGCGCCCGCCGGCACGTCGAACGCGCCGCTGGTCTGCGGGGTCGCGCCGAACATGCCCTGCCCCGCGGGCTGCCCTCCCATCGCGGACCAGGCCGGGGCCTGCGCCCCGGAATGCGCGCCCGGGGCGCCGCCGCCGAGATGCGTGGGAGATCCCATCAGGGACTCCGGCAGCAGGACCATGGCGGTCAGGCCGCCGGTGTCGTGCCGCCGTAGCTGCACGCGGATGCCGTTGCGCAGCGCGAGGCGGCCGACCACGAACAGGCCCATGCGGCGGGAGACCGAGACGTCGACGACCGGCGGGTTGGCCAGCCGCCAGTTGGTCTGGGCGAGCTCCTCGTCGGTCATGCCGATGCCGGCGTCGGTGATGGAGATCATCACGCCGCCGCCGTCGATGCGGTTGCCGGTGACGCTGACCCTGGTCTCGCGCGGCGAGAAGGAGATGGCGTTCTCGACCAGCTCGGCCAGCAGGTGGATGACGTCGTTGACGGCCTGGCCGACGATGGAGACGCCGCCCGGGACGTTCATGGCGACGCGCTCGTAGTTCTCGACCTCCGACAGCGAGGCCCGGGTGACGTCGAGGAGCGCCACCGGCTGGCTCCAGCGGCGTGCGGGTTCCTGGCCGGCGAGGACCAGGAGGTTCTCACTGTTGCGGCGCATGCGGGTCGCCAGGTGGTCCAGGCGGAACAGGTCGCCGAGGCGCTTGTCGTCCTGCTCGCCCTGCTCGAGGCCGTCGATCAGGGTGATCTGCCGTTCCACGAGGGTCTGCGTGCGCCGGGAGAGGTTGACGAACATGGCGCTGACGTTGCTCCGCAGCTGCGCCTCGTCGCTCGCCAGCCTGATCGCCTCGCGGTGGACCTCGTCGAAGGCCCGGGCCACCTCACCGACCTCGTCGGTGGAGCCGACGCCGATCGGGCGCACGTCGGGCGGGCCGGAGTTGCCCTCCGACTCGCGCAGTTTCTGCACCATCTCGGGCAGGCGGCGGCCGGCGATCTCCAGGGCCTCGCGGCGGAGCTGGCGCAGCGGGCTGACCAGCGACCGCGCCATGACGGTGGTGATGACCAGCACCAGGATGAGCAGCAGGGCCACGACGCCGATGTTGACGGCGGCCTGGCTCTGGTCGGCGCGCGCCAGATCGGCGGCCTGGTCGACGATGGAACGTCCCAGCGTCCGCTGGGCCTCGTGCATGCGGTTCAGGCCGTCGCTCGCGGCGTCGAACCAGGCCTGCACGTCGTTTCCGCCCTCGATGAGGTCGAGCGCGGCGGATCCGGGTTGCGGCGGGCCTCCCGCCAGTGACCGGACGGGGCCGGACTGGGTGATGAACAGGGCGCGGTCCACCATGGCGGCGGCGAGGTCGATCTGCCGGCCGCTGACCGTGTCGGAGTACGCCTGGCGCTGGGCCGGCGTGGCCAGGAAGAGGAAGGAGTTGTACTCGCTCGCCTGCTGGGACTTGGCGGTCTGGAAGGCGCTGAGCGTGTTCTTGTCGAAGGCGCGGACCACGAGCGCCGTCAGCATCAGCCCTCGCTGCCTGGACGCCTGCTCGGCGGAGCGCGACAACGCCGCGAAGGCGGCGGCGCTGGAGCCCAGCGTTTCGTTGGTGCTGCCTCGCGCCGTCTCGTCGAACACCGCGAGCAGGTCGTCGATGACGAAGTCGTACTTCTTAAGGCTTGGAAGGGGCGGGAGCTGGGAGCTCACCGCGATGTCGCGCAGCGTGTGCAGTTCCGACAGGCGGTCGAGGACGCGGGAGAACTCCTGCTTGCCGACCTCGCCCAGGGCCTGCTGCACCGTCGACTTGCGGTCGAGCACTCTCTGCACGGCGACGTCGACGTCGTTCTGCTGTTCGCGGATGAGCAGGCGTGCCTGCGTCCCGCGGCGACCGTTGGCGACGAACCTGCTGGTGAGGTCGCGTTCGAGGTCGAGCTGGTGGACAAGGTCGCTCAGAGTCGTGACGAACTCGGCGACGGTCCGTACGCGTTCATATTCAGTGGCGCTCTGGATGGAGGTGGCCACTCGGAGTCCACCGAGCAGGACGGCCACCGTGGTGGGCACCAGGATGAGCGCGATGAGACGGGTTCGCACCCGCCAGTTACGCAGAGCCATCGACCGTTCGGGTTTGGTTCCTTGGTCGGTGGGCGCACCCGGATCCGAAGGCGGTTGGGCTGCGTCCGGCGTGGTACGGCGACCGCTCTCGATTGTTGCTGTCCTCACTGGTCGCAACCTCTCGCCAGCTGGTCTGCTTCATGGGGGGGAAGGCCACGCGCGTGTTACACGTGGCAAGTCAAGGGGCAATTGGAGCATAAGCCTACGAGGTCGACCAATAGCTATGGGTAATTAGAACGGTCCAAAGCATTATTCGGCCCGGACGGATCCTCGCCAAAGGGGCCATGCGAGATCACTGCCCCGGCCGCGCCTCCGGACCGGTGTCACGCTCATACATCGCCGTCTACACCGTTCCAAAGTCACAAAAACAGACATATCGCTATATTTCACACTAAAGCGGATTTTGCTACAACTTCCCCCACATAGGGAACGCTTTCGTGTGAGCGCAGATCTTCCTCCGCTAGGCTTCACGCTCGCCGTGCCACCTTTGCCTTCCCCAGAGGCGGGCTAGGCACTCTTCCCCCACAACTAAAAGGACACCTCAATGAGAAGCCTTAGGGGTCGTACCTTCGTCGTCGGACTACTGGCCAGCCTGGCGCTCGCGGCATGCGGGAGCAACGAGCCGAAATCCTCCGCGGCGCCGGCGAACGGCAGCGGGCTGGAGAAGACGACCATCTCCGTCTCGACCTCGGCGATCGCCGACCACTCCGCTCTCTACATCGCCCAGAAGAAGGGTTTCTTCAAAGAGGAAGGGCTGACGGTCAAGACGGAGATCACTCCCAGCACCGCGGCCACCCTGCCCCGGCTGATCAACGGCAGCCTGGACGTCGCGGCCCTCGCCTACTTCTCCATCTTCTCCTCCCAGGAGGCCAAGGCCGGCGACTGGCGCGTGGTCGCCGACGCCTACCAGGCCGGCCCGGACGTCATCGACCTGGTCGTCCCGAAGGACTCCAAGATCACCTCGGTCAAGGACCTCGACGGCAAGCGGGTCTCCATCGCGGCGCCGAACAGCGTCGGCCAGCTCGCGGTCGGCGCCACGCTGAAGACCGCGGGGCTCGACCCGAACAAGAGCGTCCATTGGGTTCCCCTGGCCTTCCCCGAGATGCCGGCCAAGCTCATCTCCGGTGAGATCGACGCCGCCTGGCTGCCCGAGCCCTTCCTGTCCAACATCCAGCGCGAGAACGGCGCCAGGGTGATCGCCGACACCATGACCGGCGCCATGGCGGACTTCCCGATCGCCGGCTGGGCCGCCACCGCCGAGTGGACCAAGAAGTACCCGAAGACCATGGCCGCCTTCCAGCGCGCCATCCTCAAGGGACAGCAGGTCGCCGCGTCCGACCGCAAGGCGGTCGAGGCCGTGCTGCCCGACTACACCCAGATCAAGCCGGACGTCGCCGCGGTCATGAAGCTGGGCGTCTTCCCGACCTCGCTGAACGCCACGCGCATCCAGCGGGTCCCGGACCTGATGCTGGAGTACGGCTTCCTCAAGGGCAAGATGGAGGCCGCTCCGCTCCTGGTGCCGTTGCCTCAATGATCCGAGCACGAGCGGTCCGCGGCGCCATCGGCGTCGCGGGCCTTCTGGTCGTCGCCGAGCTGGTGGGGCGGTCGGGACTGGTCGACCCCGCCCTCCTCCCACGGGTCTCCACGGTGCTTCCGGCCGCCGGCCGGCTCATCGTCGACCCGGAGTTCCTGTCCTACCTGAGCGGCACCCTGGAGGTCTGGGGCGGTGGACTGCTCGTGGCCGTGCTGCTCGGCACCCCCCTCGGCCTCCTGCTCGGAAGCCTTCCCAAGGTCGAGCTCGCGGTGCGGCCGCTGGTCGAGTTCATGCGCCCGATCCCGTCGGTCGTCCTGCTGCCGCTGGTCACGCTGCTGATGGCCTGGGACCACGGCACCAAGATGACGATCGTCGTGTACGGCGCCATCTGGCCCATCCTCATCAACACCATGTACGGCCTGCGGGACGTCGACCCGGTCGCCAAGGAGACCTTGCGCAGCTTCGGGTTCGGCAGGCTCGCCGTCCTGGCACGGGTCTCGCTGCCCAGCGCGGCGCCGTTCGTGCTCACCGGTGTGCGCGTCGCCGCCTCCATCGGCCTGATCGTGACCGTCAGCGCCGAACTGCTGGCCGGAGGGGTGGACGGCATCGGCACCTACATGATCCGCGCCCAGTCCGGCTTCCGCACCGACCTGGTGCTCGCGGCCACGGTCTGGACCGGAACGCTCGGGCTCCTGGCGAACGCCCTGCTGGTCAAGGTGCACGGCTGGGCGTTCCGATGGCACGTGGTGAAGTCTGGAGGCGCCACATGAGCGTCACGACGGTCCCCGAGGATCTGCGGGGCTCCACCGGCCCCTCCCCCTCCTCCCGCTCCAGGAGCCTGCGGCTCTCGCCGGCCACGGTGCTGACCCGGGTCTGGCTGATCCCGGTGGCGATCGCCGCCTGGGAGCTGGCCACCCGGCAGGCCGAGTCGTTCTACTTCCCGCCGCCGTCGGCGATCGTCGTGCGCATGTACGACCTGTGGTTCTCCGGGCCCGCGAGCCACCTGTTCCTCACCGAGGAGGCGGCCGAGAACTTCGGCCCGAGCCTCGGCAGGCTGTTCGGCGGATGGATCATCGCCTGCGTCGTCGGGATCACCCTGGGCATCGCCCTGGGCCGGTCCTCCGCCCTGTACGACTACATCAACCCGATCGTGGAGTTCGCCAGGGCCACTCCCCCGCCCGCGCTGATCCCGCTGTTCATCATCATCTTCAAGATCGGCACGCCGATGCAGCTGGCCACGATCGTCTACACGGTGATCTGGCCCATCCTGATCAACACCGTGGACGGGGCCCGCTACCTGGACGGCGTCCACGCCGACACCGCCAAGGTGTTCGGGCTGACCCGGGCGCAGCGGTTCTTCCGCATCATCCTGCCCGCGGCGGCTCCCAAGATCTTCGCCGGGATGCGGGTGAGCCTGTCGATCGCCGTGATCCTCATGGTGGTCTCCGAGCTCGTCGGCGCGGTCAACGGCATCGGATTTCTGATCCTCTTCAAGCAGCAGAGCTTCGACCTGCCAGGGATGTGGGGAGGCGTGGTCCTGCTCGGCCTCCTCGGTTACACGCTGAACGCGTCCTTCATCATGATCGAGCGCCGCGTCCTTTCCTGGCACCGGCGTGCCCGGCAGACAAACTGAGGAACCATCGTGCTCGATGTCGTCAACCTGCGTCACACGTACGGCGAAGGCCCGAAGGCCCACCAGGCCCTTGGAGGAATCGACCTGAAGGTCTCCGAGGGCGAGCTGGTCAGCGTCGTCGGACCCTCCGGCTGCGGCAAGTCCACCCTGCTGCGCTCCATCGCCGGACTGATCAAGCCCACCGAGGGCCACATCCGCATCCGCGACACCGAGATCGCGGACACCCCCGGTGACCTGGCCGTCGTCTTCCAGGACTACAGCCGGTCGCTGTTCCCCTGGATGTCGGTCGGGGACAACGTCGCCCTGCCGCTGCGCCGGCGCGGCAAGGACCGCGCGGCGCGCCGGGCGGCCGCGGCGGAGGCCCTGGACGCCGTGGGTCTGCCGGGCGCGTCGGGCAAGTACCCCTGGGAGCTGTCCGGCGGCATGCAGCAGCGCGTGGCGATCGCCCGGGCGATCGCCTACCGTCCCGCGCTGATGCTCATGGACGAGCCCTTCGGCTCGGTGGACGCCCAGACCCGCGAGGACCTGGAGGACCTGGTGCTGCGGGTCCGCGAGGACCACCGCATGACCATCCTGCTGATCACCCACGACATCGACGAGAGCGTGTACGTCGGAGACCGCGTCGTCGTGCTGAGCAAGTCGCCGGCGCGGGTGGCCGGCGAGCTGAGCGTGGACCTGCCGTTCCCGCGCGACCAGATCGCGACCCGGGAGCTTCCGGCGTTCGTGCACCTGCGCGCCGAGGTCGGGCGGCTGGTGCGCGGCAAGGACCACGCCATGGGGGCCGGGGCCCGGCCCGCGGACGCCTAGAGGCGCACATGGAAGGGGGACGCGGCCCGGCTCACCGGGACCGCGTCCCCCTTCTCACGTTCCGCCGGCCGGTGCGACGATCGCCCGTACAGGACGCGCCACCGCCGTGACGGCGGCGCGGCCGGGACGCGCCCGGGCGGCCCGGCCGGTTCAGCGGCCTCCCCAGCCGGGAACGGCCACCCGCATCGTCAGGGCGTGCTCCACCAGCGCGATGAGGGTGCCCTTGACCGAGTCGCGTGAGCGGGCGTCGGTGCGCACCATGGGGATGTGCGGGGCGAGCGTGAGCGCCTCGCGCACCTCCTCGTCGGCGTGCGGGTAGTGCCCGTCCCAGCCGTTGACGCCCACCACGAACGGCAGGCCGGCCTCCTCGAAGTAGTCGATCGCCGGGAAGCAGTCGGCCAGACGGCGCGTGTCCACCAGCACGACCGCGCCGATGGCGCCCCGCACCAGGTCGTCCCACATGAACCAGAACCGGTGCTGACCCGGCGTGCCGAACAGGTACAGGATCAGGTCCTGGTCCAGGGAGACGCGCCCGAAGTCCATGGCGACGGTCGTCGTGGTCTTGTGCGGCGTCAGACCCAGGTCGTCGATGCCCGCGCTGGCGTCGGTCATCACGGCCTCGGTGGTGAGGGGCACGATCTCCGACACCGCCCCGACGAAGGTCGTCTTGCCGACACCGAACCCGCCCGCGACGACGATCTTCGTCGACGTCAGCGCCGGGCCGCGGCTAGAGCCTGCGAAGTCCACTGAGAACCCTTTCAAGCAAGTTGAGGTCCGGCTTACCCGTCTCCAGCTGCGGGTGGTGCACCTGGACCAGGCCCTCTGCCGCCATGTCGGCGATCACGACGCGGGCCACGCCGAGGGGCATGCGCAGCATCGCGGCGATCTCGGCGACCGACCGCACCTGACGGCACAGCGTACTGATCGCCTGCTTCTCCGGAGTGAGAGTCGACAGATCTTGATGTGACGATGTGGAGGAGGAGACGAGCGCCTCCATGGCGAGCGAGGTCCGGGGGGCGGTACGGCCCCCGGTCACCGCGTACGGCCGGACCAGGGAACTGCGTTCCACCGGTTCGGGGTTGGGAAGCGGGGCCGCCGCGCCGGAGAACCGGCGGACGTCCTCGATGGGCGGGTACGGCGATCCGCCGCTCAGCGGATCGCCGTCATCTGTCCAGCCGCGGCGTGCCACAGCGTCCTCCTGTCATCGGCCCCTCACCTGGGTTGAGACGCCTGCAGCTCGGCACGCACGGCCGGGGTCAGCACCTGACCGGCACGCTCCACCAGCAACGTCATCTGATAAGCGACCAGGCCCATGTCGCAGTCGGCCGCGGCCAGTACGGCCAGGCAGGATCCGTCGCTGATCGACATGATCAGCAGCAGGCCCCGCTGCATCTCCACCACGGTCTGGGTGACCGCGCCGCCCTCGAACACCCGGGAAGCGCCCTGGGTCAGGCTGATCAGACCCGCGGCCACCGCCGCGAGCTGGTCGGCCCTGTCCTTGGGGAACCCCTCCGAGTAGGCCAGCGGCAACCCGTCGGCCGACACGACCACCGTGTGCGCCACACCGGGGACATTGTTCACAAAGTCTGTGATAAGCCAGTTGACTCCACGGGCGGCCTGGCTCAGCTCCCTCACGAGTCCTCCTTGTTGCGGTCAACGTTCCAGTTGGGGGCAAAGTCGTCGTTCTGCTCGCTCTCGCCGCGGGCGACGGCCCGCCCCTTCCGCACGCCCTGCTGGAAGCTCGACAGGCGGCTGCGCACCCGGTCGGGCGACAGCGAGGGCTGCGGGGTGAAGACCGAGGGCCCGGGGTCGGCCGACCCCGGCACCAGGTTCGCCTTGGGCACCCTCTTGGGGAGCCCGGAGGGGGTGACGCCTCCCAGAGAGGGATCGCTGGCCGCCCGGGCGGCCTGCCAGCCGGCGTCGGCGGGCGAGGACCAGCCTCTGCCCTCGGCCGGCTGCACGACGACGGCCTGCTCGGCCTCGCGCTCCACCGGGAGCGCCGGCTCCTGCGGGAGTCCGGGCGCGCTCTCGCGCGGGGCCGGCTCCAGGTCGGTACGGCGGAACCAGTCGGACTCGACCGCCGCGAAGATCGGCAGGAACTCCTCCGGCCCGTCGTCGAGGGCCGAGGTGTGGACCACCGGCAGCGGGCCGGTGTGGTCGTCGGGGATCGCCCCGAAGCCGCGCCTCGGGGCCCCGGCCGCCCCGCCGGTGATCGGACCGGCCGGGCCGCCCGTGACGGAGCCGCCCGTGACGGGGCCGCCAGGACCGCCGGTCACCGGCCCGCCTCCGGTCAGCGGCCCGGTCATCCCGCCGGGCCCCGAGGGGACGGCCGGCCATGAGGCGGTGTCCTGGTCGGCCAGGTCCGACGACCAGGGGGCCGCGCCCTCGCCGGTGGTGCCGGGAGCCGGCACGTCGGCCGGCCAGGGGGTGTCGATCGGCGGGTTGGGGTCGAAGTAGCGGTCGAACAGGTCGTCCATGGAGGCCGGGTCCCGGTCGAACGGCCCGCGGTCGCCGGGCGACGGCGTGGCGGCGAACGCGCTGCCCTGCCCCGCCGGCGGGCGCTCGAACGGGTCGCGCGTGGGCAGCGGGGGACGCTCGAAGGGGTCGCGCTCGAACGGCCCGCGCTCGAACGGCCCGCGCTTCTGCGGACCGGGGGCCGCGGCCACCCCGGGGTCGTCGGCTCCGAAGACCGGCGCGCGCATCCCGCGCGAGGCGGGTGCCTCGAAGCCGGCCGGGGCCGGGAAGCCTCCCGCGCCGAACGAGGCGGCCTGCGTCGTGGCGCCGAACTGGCCGGCGGCGGTCTCGGCGGGCGCGCCGGGGATCCGCGGCCCGCCGGGGACCGACAGGAGCGACTCGGGGATCATCACCATCGCGGTGAGCCCGCCGCCGTCCTGCTGGCGCAGCTGCACCTTGATGTTGTGGCGCAGCGCGAGGCGGCCGACCACGAACAGGCCCATGCGGCGCGACACCGAGACGTCCACGACCGGCGGGTTGGCAAGGCGCCAGTTGGCCTCGGCGGCCTCCTCGGCGGTCATGCCGATGCCGGTGTCGCTGACCGAAACCATCACCCCGCCGCCGTCGACGCGGTTGCTGGTGATGACGACCTTGGTCTCGCGCGGGGAGAAGGAGACGGCGTTCTCGACCAGCTCGGCGATCAGGTGGACGACGTCGTTGACGGCCTGGCCGGTGACCGCGGTGGCCGACTGGACGCGCACGTCGACGCGCTCGTAGCCCTCCACCTCCGACAGCGAGGCGCGGCAGACGTCGACCAGCGGCACCGGGTCGCTCCACTTGCGCGCGGTCTCCTGACCGGCGAGGACCAGCAGGTTCTCGCTGTTGCGCCGCATACGAGTGGCCAGGTGGTCCAGCTTGAACAGGTTGCCGAGCCGGGTCTCGTCCTCCTCGCCCTGCTCCAGGCCCTCGATGAGGCTGAGCTGGCGCTCGACGAGGGTCTGGCTGCGCCGGGAGAGGTTGACGAACATGGCGTTGACGTTGCTGCGCAGGCGGGCCTCGTCGCCCGCCAGCCGGATCGCCTCGCGGTGGACCTCGTCGAAGGCCCGGGCGACCTCTCCCATCTCGTCCCTGGAGTTGACGCCGATGGGCACGACGTCGGCGGCCGGGGCGGTGTCGCCGCTCTCGCGCAGCCGCTGGACGGTCTGCGGGAGGCGGCTGCCGGCGATCTCCAGGGCCTCGGCGCGCAGGCGGCGCAGCGGGCGGGTCAGCGAGCTGGCGACCACGGCGGTGATGATGAGGACCAGCAGCAGCAGCAGGATGATGACGGCGCCGGAGATGAACGCCTGCCGCCCGGCCTCCTGCTGGAGCGCCTGGCTCTGCTGGACGACCGAGTCCACCAGCCGCTCCTCGACCTTGCGCATGCGGTCGGCGACGGCGCTGGTGGAGGTGTACCAGATGGTGGTGTCGTCGCGGCGGATCGGGTCGAGGTCCTGGATCTCCTTGAACTGTCGGAGCTGCGCCAGCGCCAGGGCGCGCATCCAGTCGGCCTTGTCGATCTGCTGCCCGCGGACGGTGTCGTTGTAGAACTTGACGTCGGCGGGCTGGGCCTCGGACAGGAACGTCGCGGTCTCGCTCTGCTGACGGCTCCAGGAGCCGGGGAAGTCGACGAAGTCGTCGTAGTCGAAGCCGCCGCCCAGGGTGCCGAGGGTGGTGAGCCCGACCGTCATCAGGCCGCGCTGGCGCGAGACCTCTTCCTTGGCGCGGCTGAGCGCGCCGAGGGCGATGGTGTCACCGAACAGGCGCTGGTCCTTGCCGGAGGCGCCCAGTTCGCCCTGCATGGAGGTGAGGACGTTGATGAGGCTGGAGTAGATGCCGAGCGCCGCTCGCGGGGGGACGCCGGCGGCGATACGGGTGCGCAGGCCCGGCAGGCCTTCCAGCCATCTGCGGATCTGCGCGGCCTCGGCGCGGACACGGGCGGTGTGGGTGTCGTCCAGCGTCGACACGGCGGCGAGCACGGGCTCTCTGGCGCGGTCCACGACGGCCTGCTGGGCGCGCACCTTCTTCAGGCGCGCCTGGCGGCGTCCCTCGGCGAGGTACCAGGCGGTGAGGTCGCGCTCGCGGTCGACCTCGTGCACCAGGACGTCGATCTTCTGCACGAGCGCGGCCACCTCGCTGAGGCGGCTGTACTCGGCGGAGTTTCCGACGGCGTTGGTGAGCTGCACCGCGCCGAGGATGACGCCGACGATCGTCGGGACGATGATGAGGGCGATCAGGCGGGACCGCACACGCCAGTTCTTCAGCCTCAGACGGCTTCCCGTCTTCGGAGTGCCCGTCATGGCCGGCTCGGACCGCTCCACACGGTCATTTCGCCCCGGGTTGCCCCGGGGTTCTGGGTTCCTCACTGATTTCGCAACCTCTCACCGAGCCTGGCGTGCAGGGGGGTACGTCACGCGCGAGGCGCATGAGACGTCCGAGACATCCATCAGGCGATGGTAATTGCAGCACACCCCTACCAGATCGGCCAACAGAACATGTATGGACAATCAACTCAAACTGGTACTTCTAGGGATAAAACCGTCGACTCGCTTCCGTAACTATGCGGGACGGAAGCCCTCACGGGTCTCGGACGGCGCGTGTTTGATCATGAGGTGCCTCGTGACGGAGTACTCCTGCACCGCTTCCTGGCTCATGTCCTTGCCGAAGCCGCTGCCCTTCACCCCGCCGTGCGGCGCCTCCGAGGCGATCGGAAGGTGATCGTTCACCCAGGTGACACCCACATCCAACCGGTGCGACACCCGAAGGGCCCTCGCCACGTCACGCGACCACACCGAGGACGCCAGGCCGTAGGGGGTGTCGTTGGCCAGCCGCACGGCCTGGTCCTCGCCGGAGAACGGCAGCACGACGACCACCGGACCGAATATCTCCCCCTGGACGACCTCGCTGTCCTGGGCGGCTCCGGTGATCAGCGTGGGCGGGTAGAAGAACCCCCGGCCCTCCGGCACCGCGCCGCCGGTCACCACGCGGGCCCCGCCCGCCACGGCCCGCTGGACGAACCCGTGCACGCGTTCGCGGTGCCCCGCCGAGATCAGCGGCCCGATGTCGGTCGAGGGGTCCCACGGGTCGCCGGCGGCGATCGCGGCCAGGGTCTCGCGCAGCGCCTCGACCGCCTGGTCGTGGACCTCGCGCTCCACGTAGACGCGCGTCGCCGCCGTGCAGTCCTGCCCGGTGTTGTAGGTGGCGCCCATGGCGACGCCCCTCGCCATCTCGGCCAGGTCGGCGTCGCCGAACACCAGCGCCGGAGCCTTGCCGCCGAGCTCCAGGTGCACCCGCTTGAGGCCGGAGCGCCCGCCCGCCGGGTCGCCGGCCGCGGCCCGCATGACCGAGCGGCCGGTCGCCGTCGAGCCCGTCACGCTGATCATGTCCACGCCCGGGTCGCCGGTCAGGGCCTCTCCCACCTCGGCGTCGCCGGTGACGGCCCGCAGCAGCCCGTCCGGGAGGCCGGCCTTGGCGGCCAGCTCCACCAGGCGCAGCGTCGTGCCGGGAGTCTGCGGCGCCGGCTTGATCACCACCCCGTTGCCCGCGGCCAGCGCGGGGCCGATCTTCCACACCGCCATCACCAGCGGGAAGTTCCACGGCGCGATGGAGGCGACCACGCCGACCGGGCGGCGCACCAGCACCGAGGTGTAACCGGCGCTCAGCACGCCCGCGCCCGTCCCGTCCAGCGACCTGGCCGCGCCGGCGAAGAAGCGCAGGTTGTCCACCGCGAACGGCAGCTCGCCGTCCCGGAAGACGGCGGCGGGCTTGCCGGTCTGCGCCACCTCCAGCCGCGTCAGCTCCTCGGCGTCGGCCTCCACCAGATCGGCCAGGCGCAGCAGGACCCGCGAGCGCTCCGCGGGCGTGGCCTGCGACCACTGCTGGTAGGCCTCCCGCGCCGCGCGCACGGCGCCCGCCACCTGCTCGGGGGAGCTGTCGGGCACCGTGGCCAGCGGCGCTCCGGTGGCGGGGTCGATGGGGGTGTGGTTCATGTGCTTCTCTCTCCGGCGGGGCCGCCGGCCCGCGGCCCGCGCACGGCGCGGGGCGGGGCCGGCGGGTGGAACGTCAGGCGGAGGCCGCGGGCGCGGCCGTCGCCTCGATGAGGTCGGCGGCCCTGCGCAGGCCGTCGCGGCGGCGGATCTCCTCGCCGGCCTCGGCCAGGCGGGCCCGCAGCGCGGTGTCGCCGAGCAGCCGGTCCAGGGCCGCGACCAGTTCCTGGTCGGCGAAGGCGTAGGTGGACAGGCGCACGCCGTACCCCAGCTCGTCGATGCGCTGGGCGTTGTCGTACTGGTCCCAGAACAGCGGGAGCAGGATCATCGGCTTGCCGAAGTGCAGCGCCTCGGTGGTGGTGTTGTTGCCGCCGTGCGTGATCACCAGGTCGACCAATGGAATGATCTTGGTCTGCGGCACGAACTCCGCGCCCCACATGTTGCCGCCCAGCTTGATCTCCTCGTGCAGCGGGCCCATGGAGACGATGTACCGGTGCGGCGTGGTGGCCAGCACGTCGATCACGCGCTGCATCAGCTCGACGTCGGCCGAGCCCAGCGAGCCGAGGGAGAAGTAGACCAGCGCCCCCTCCCCGCCGGCCAGGGAGGCCGGCACCTCGAACGCCTCGTCGGTCTCGCGCACCGAGGAGTCCAGGCGGTGCCAGGACGGGCCGAGCGGGCGCGCGCCGGTGTAGTCGGCGATCTCGGGGAAGACGTAGAGGTTCAGATCGCCCTCGTGGATGAACTCGAGCTCGGGCAGCGCGGGGGCGCCCTGCTCCACGACCCACTCGTTGAACGCCGCCCAGACGTCGCGGTGGGTGCGGTCGTACTCGGCGCGGAACGCCTCCCACTCGGCGCGGTCGCCGGAGGGCAGGCCGCTGAACACCGGCGGCACGTCCTCGCCCTTCACCTCCAGCGGGTTGCACGAGACGATGCGCACGAACGGCTTGCCGGCCGTCAGCAGCGCGGGGAAGGTGATGACGTTGTCCTCGACGATGACGTCGGGCCGCACCCGCTCGATGATCGCCTTGAGCCGCGGCTCGCAGTACTTCACGCCGTCGATGAGGGCGTCCCAGATCGGCTTGGTGACCGTCTCGAGCTGTTCGCGGGTGGACTTGCGGTACTCGGGCGCGGTGTCGCGGATGAAGTCCTTCCAGAACTGGCCCGCGTCCTGCTCCTCCTCCGCCGGCGGGGCCAGGTCGACCAGGTCCTCCTCGAAGCCGAGCGCGGTCAGCTTGCCCTTCCACGACGCCTCGGCCGCGAACACCACGCGGTGGCCGCGGCGGCGCAGGATGTCGCCGATGCCGACGCAGTTGTTCGTCGGCCCGTAGGCGCTCTCCGGCATGAACAGAATGGTGGCCATCGGTACTCCATCGGTTTTGAAGACTGATTCAAATGCTTGACGGGTAGGTGGGTCAACAGCCGGGTTTTCATGGTCTGAAGGCGGTGCTGGGCTTTAGACTCCAGGTTCAACAACGGGGCACAGGGAGGCTGGTATGAGCTCGCGCAAGAGCCGTGCGGACCGGCGGGTCGACCTCATCGAGGCCGCCCGCCGGGCGATCCTGCGTCACGGCACCCAGGGGGTCCATCTCAACCACGTCGCCGAGGAGGCCGGGCTGACGTCGGGCGCGGTGCTGTACCACTACCCCGACCTGAGCGAGCTGCTGGTGGAGGCCCACCACGCCGGCATGGAGCGCTTCTACGAGCTGCGCGTCAAGCGCGTCGCCCAGTGCACCGACCCCGCGCAGAAGCTCGTGGTCACCATCCGCTCCGGGCTGCCGGTGGGGCCGGACGACCCGGGGGTGCGGCTGCTCAACGAGCTGGGCGGCGCGGCGGCGCGCAACAGGGTGTACGCCGTGCTGCTGACCACCCTGTACGACCGCCAGGTGGCGATGTACCAGTCGATCCTGGACACCGGGGCGGCGCTCGGGGTGTTCACCCTGGTCGGCGACTCGCTGACGATCGCGAGGAACCTCGTCGCGCTCGAGGACGCCTACGGCTACCGCATCACCGCGCGCCATCCGGTCATCGGCCCCGCCGAGGCGGCCGAGCTCATCATGAGCTACGCCAGGACCGTCACCGGCAACGAGCTCGCGCCCGCCGCTCCCTGAGCCCCGCGGCGGCCTGCCGTCGTCGAGTCCCGCGAAGAACGCGCTTCCGTGGCCGGGACGTAGGCCCCGCCACGGGCTGACGTGGGTCACCTGGTTCATCCGGCGATCAGCACGGCGTCGTCCGGCGACCAGCCGAGGCCCACCTCGGCGCCGGCCCGCACCTGGCTCGGGCCCTGCGCCGCGACCAGGATGGGCCGGTCGTGGCCGGGCACCCGCACCGCGATGTGCGACACGCCCCCGTAGAAGCTCACGTCCGCCACCACCCCGGTGAGAATGCCGTTCTCCCCCAGGCGGACCGACTCCGGACGCACGCCGAGCAGCGCCGGCGCGCCCGCGGCGAAGCCGCCCCGCGCGGGCAGCGTGCCGAGGCCCGCGACCGACAGGCCGTCGCCGGCGACCGTGCCCTCGAAGAGGTTGTTGGCGCCGATGAACCCCGCGACGAACGGCGTCGCCGGGCGCTCGTACAGCCGCACCGGCGCGTCCACCTGCTGGACGCGGCCGTCCTGCATGACGGCGATGCGGTCGGCCAGCGACATCGCCTCCTCCTGGTCGTGGGTGACCACGACGAAGGTGATGCCGACCTCGTGCTGCAGGCGCTTGAGCTCCAGCTGCATCTCGGCGCGCACCTTCTTGTCCAGCGCGGACAGCGGCTCGTCCAGCAGGAGCAGGCGGGGACGCTTGACGATTGCCCGGGCGAGCGCGACCCGCTGCCGCTGGCCCCCCGAGAGCTGGTGGGGCCGGCGGGCGGCCTGCTCGGTGAGGCCGACGGTGGCGAGCACCTCCGCCACCCGGGTCCTGACCTCGGCGCGGGGCAGCTTCTCGCGCTCCAGCCCGTAGGCGATGTTCCTGGCGACGCTCATGTGCGGGAACAGCGCGTAGGACTGGAACATCAGGTTGACCGGGCGGCGGTGGGCCGGCAGCGCCAGCAGGTCGGCGCCGTCCAGCGTGACGGCGCCGGCGTCCGGCGACTCGAACCCGGCCAGGATGCGCAGCAGCGTGGTCTTGCCGCACCCGCTCGGGCCGAGCAGGGCGAAGAACTCACCCTGGCGGATGTCCAGTGACACCTCGTCGAGGGCGGTGACCGCGCCGAACCGCCGGGAGACGCCCTCGATGCCCACCAGCGTCCGCGGCACGGCAGGGGCGTCGGATACAGCGCTCATGACAGGGACTCCGTCAGTCGGGTCATCCGCTGGGCGACGATGACCACGGTGAAGCTCACCGCGAGCAGGATCGTCGCCAGCGCGTTGATCTCAGGGGTGACCCCGAAGCGCACCATCGAGTAGATCACGATGGGCAGGGTCGGCTCGGTCGGGGCCGCGGTGAAGAAGGCGATCACGAACTCGTCGATGGACAGCGTGAACGCCAGCAGCGCCCCGGCGGCGATGCCCGGCGCCAGGGTGGGCAGGGTGATGCGCGTGAACGTGGTCAGCGGCGAGGCGCCGAGGTCGCGGGAGGCCTCCTCCAGCGAGGTGTCGGCGTGGGTGAGCCGGGTGCGCACGACCGCGGCGACGAAGGCCATGCCGAACACGGTGTGGGCGAGGATCACCGAGTGCAGGCCGAGGGTCATCCGCACCGTGGAATAGAACACCAGCAGCCCGATGGCGAGCACCAGGTCGGGCAGCACGGCCGGCAGCAGCCCGAGGGCGTCCAGCAGCCGCGAGCGGGTGTGGCGGGCCATCCCCACCGCGAGCAGGGTGCCGAGCACCGTGGACAGCACCGTGGTGCCGGCCGCGACGATCAGCGTGTTGACCAGCCCCTGCCGGACCGTCGCGTCCGCGGCCAGCTCGCCGTACCACTTCAGGCTGACGCCCTGGAAGACGTACGGCGACTTGCCGGAGTTGAACGACATCACCACCAGCACGACGATCGGCGTGTAGAGGAACACGTAGGTGGCCCAGAAGGGCACGTAGATCAGGCGGCGCCTAGGCACGACGACCCTCCGTCCCGCCGTACGCGCGCGAGGCCCACGCCTGCAGGAACAGCAGCAGGACGAGCACCGCGATCACCGCCAGGGCGAGGGTGGAGCCGAACGGCCAGTCGCGCGCCTTGAGGAACTGGTCCCTGATCAGGTTGCCCACCATGATCGAGCGCCCGCCGCCGAGGATCTCGGGGATCACGAAGTTGCCCAGGCACGGCACGAACACGAAGACGCACCCGGTCAGCACACCGGGCACGGTGAGCGGCAGCGTCACCGACCAGAACGTGCGCGCGGGCCGCGCCCCGAGGTTGGCCGACGCCTCGCGCAGCTGCGGGTCCAGCCGTTCGATCGCCGCGTAGAGCGGCAGGATCATCAGCGGCAGGTAGGAGTACAGCAGTCCGGTGACGATCGTGCCCTGGTTGTAGAGCAGCCGCAGGGGCTCGTCGATGAGGCCGATGCCGGTGAGGGCCTTGTTCACCAGGCCGGGCCCGCTGAGCAGGATCACCCAGGCGTAGACGCGGATGAGGAAGTTGGTCCAGAACGGCAGGACGATGGCGACCAGCGCCAGCGTCTTCCAGCGGCGCGGCAGCCCGGCGATCACGTACGCCGTGGGGTAGCCGATCAGCAGCGCCGCCAGCGTCGTCAGCGTCGCGGTCTTCACCGAGCCGACGACGATGTCGAAGTAGAGGGGGTCGAACAGGCGGGCGAAGTTCTCGGCCGTCGCCTCGTACACCACCCCGCCGAACCGCCCGCGCCGGAACACCGTGTAGCTCAGGATCAGTGCCAGCGGGACGAGCAGCAGGACGATCAGGTAGCCGAGGCCGGGGCCGAGGAACGCCAGGCGCGCGGCGGCCCCGCCGAGGGCGCGCGAACGGCGCGGCGCCCGCCCTGTGGAGGGGCGGGGCGCCGCGCCGGGACGCGCGATGTCGTGCTCGGTGGTCAACGCGAAACCGTCACTGGTTGGCGGAGATCTCGGTGGCGAGACGGGTGTACTTGGTCGACGCCTCGCCGAGGTCGACGATCGACTCGCCCTTCAGCAGCTCCGCCGGGGTCATCTGCAGCGGCGCGTTGTCCTGCATGAGCTTCTTGTCGTTCTTGGCGACCAGGTCCATGGCGGCCTTGTTCGGCACCTTGTAGAGGATGTTCTCGGCCACCCAGCTGTGGACGAGCGGGTCGAGGATGAAGTTGATGAACGCGTGGGCGGCCTCCTTGTTCTTGGAGGTCTTCATGATCACCATGGTGTCCGACCAGAGGTCGCTTCCCTCCTTGGGCACCACGAACTTGATCTTCGGGTTGGTGGTCGGGCACCAGCCGTCCCACGCCTCCACCAGCGCGGCCTCACCCTTGTCGAGCTTGGCGCCGAAGGTCGTGTCGTCGTAGAGCATGCCGGCCTGCTTGGCCTTCAGGAGCATGTCCTTGGCCTGGGCGAGCTGCTTGTCGTCGGTGGTGTTGATGGAGGCGCCCATGGCCTTCAGGGCGGGGAGCGCCAGCCAGCGCTCGGTGGTCATCATCGTGACCTTGCCCTTGAGGTCGGGAGCCGGGTTCAAAAGATCGTTCCAACTCGTGGGCGGGGTCTTCACCATGTCGGTGCGGTAGCAGATGCCCGTCGTGCCCCAGGTGTAGGGCACCGAGAACTTGGTGCCCTTGTCGAAGGAGAGCTGGGAGGCCTCGGGGTAGAGGTTGGCCAGGTTCGGGATCAGCTCGGGGTGCAGCGGTTCGAGCAGGCCCTGCTCGTTGAGCGCCTGCGCGTACTGGCCCGAGACGAACGCCACGTCGACGCCGCTGTCGGCGCCGGCCGTCAGCTTGGCCATCGCCGTCTCGTTGGTGTCGTGGATCGCGATCTTCAGCGGGAACTTCAGCTTCTGCTCCACCTGCTGAGGCAGGTCCTTCGGGCTGTAGCCGTCCCAGATCGTGATGGTGAGCGACTGCTTGCTCAGATCGGCGTTGGGGTTGAGCTCGTCGGCCGCCGCGCTCGGCGCGGCGCCGTCGGCGCTGGTCGAGCTGCCACCGCCACACGCCGCGAGGGCGAGCACAAGACCGGCGGCGACCGCCGCAGCCGGAAGATGACGGGTGTACCGGGTTCGGGACACGGCCGCTACTCCTTAGGTTCTCAAGGTTCTGTGGTACGAGAAAGACCGCGGTGCCTGACCTTCGCACGGCAGACCAAAGCAGGAGTGTTGCAGCGAATATCAACATGAGCAAGACTTTCCCGGACATTGTTAGCTCGTAGTTTGGTTGCCGAGTTGAATCCGAGTTCAACAGAACCTGACGGCCCGCCGTCGCCGGAGAGAACGCCGACCGCCGGGGACGGCGCCACGGCGGCGCTCGTCGCGGCCCTGTCGCGGGGCGACGACCCGCCCGGCGGCCAGGCGGTCGTGCGCTTCCATCCCCTGCCGCCGGTGCGGGCCACGGCGCACGAGCGCGGGTTCGACGTCGACCAGACCAACAACTCGGTGGTCGTGGACGAACGGGTGGTGGTCAAGTGGCTCACGCCGCCCCCGCCGCTCCCCCAGCCCGCGCCCCAGATGTTCGCCCACCTCACCTCGGTCGGCTTCACCGCGACCGCCCTGCCCTACGCGGCGCTGACCGGGCGCTCCGCCGGCGGGGCCGAGACGCTGGTCGCCCTGGTCACCGCCTACCTGCCCGAGGCCGCCGACGGGTGGGAGTGGTGCGTGGAGGAGGCGGTGGCCGGGCGCACCGCCTTCGCCGCCGACCTCGGCCGGCTGGCCGCCGGCCTGCACGCCGCGATGGCCACCCCCTCCCCCGCCTTCCCCGAGCCGGTCCGGGTCGCGGACGGGGACGCGGACGGCGGGTGGGCGGCCCGCGCCCGCGACGCCCTGGCGCGGGCGCTCGAGCTGACCTGCGGCGAGGACGGCGCCTGGCTGGCCCGGCACGCCTCCGAGCTGGCCGCCGGCCTGCGCGGGCTCGGCCGGGCGGCCGGCACCCCGCTCATCCGCATCCACGGCGACCTGCACGTCGGACAGACGCTGCGCTGGCGCGAGGGGTACGCCGTCATCGACTTCGACGGCAACCCGACCGTGACCGGCGCCGACCCGTTCCAACCGGCCGCCCGCGACCTGGCCCAGCTCGGGACGAGCCTGGAACACGTGGCGCAGGTGGCGATCCTGCGGCGCGGCGCCGACCCGGCGCGGGCACTGGCCTGGGCCGCCGAGGCGCGCGCCGTCCTGCTGACCGCCTACCGTGAAGGCCTGGCCGCCCACGGCAGGCCGGAACTGCTGGAGGAGTCGCTGCTCGGCCCGTTCGAGATCGAGCAGGAGTGCCGCGAGCTGATCTACGCCGCCCTGCACCTCCCCCGCTGGCGCTACGCCCCCATGGGCGTCCTGCGCGCCCGCTTCCCGCACCGCACCGAGGAGACCGCGTGAACCCCGAACTGTTCCTGGCCGACCTGGAAGCCAAGCCCGCCGCGCTCGCGGCGCTGGCCGCCACGCTGGAGGAACGCGACCCGTTCGAGGAGATCCCTCAGGAGGTTCGGCGGGTGGTCTTCCTCGGCATGGGCAGCTCGCGCTACGCCGCCGGGGTCGCGGCGCTGCGGCTGCGCGCCGCCGGGGTGGACGCGGTCGCCGAGTACGCCTCGGCCGCGCTCGGGCACCCGCCGTCGCGCGACACGCTGGTCGTCGCCATCTCGGCGACCGGTGGCAGCCGGGAGACCCTGGACGCCCTCGCCCGCCATCGCGGGCGCTCCACCGTCCTGGCCCTCACCAACACCGCGGGCTCCCCGGTGACCGAGGGGGCCGACCTGGTGGTGGACATGGCGGCGGGCGAGGAGCGCGGCGGGGTCTCCTGCCGCACCTTCCAGCACACGCTGGCGCTGCTGCTCGCGCTCCAGGCCAGGCTGACCGGGGTCAAGGCCGACGTCCCCGGCCTGGTGCGCCGGGCCGCGGAGGCGAACGCCGACCTGCTGGACCGTCGCGGCGTCTGGCTGGCCGACGCGCTGACCCTGCTCGACGGGCCGCACGGCGTCTACGCCATCGCCCCCGCCGAGCGGCTGTCCTCGGCCGAGCAGTCGGCGCTGATGGTCCGCGAGGGGCCGCGCCGGCCGGCCGACGCGTGCGAGACCGGCGACTGGGCCCACGTGGACGTGTACCTCACCAAGACCCTCGACTACCGGGCCATCCTGTTCCCCGGCTCGCGTTACGACGGCCAGGCCATGGAGTGGGTGCGGCAGCGGGGCTCGGCCGTACTCGCCGTCGGCGGCGCGACGGAGGGCGCGGCGAAGGGGGCGCTGGAGGGGGCGCGCACGCTCAGGTACGCGGGCGACGAGGACGCCGACGTGGCCCTGCTCACCGAGACCCTCGTCGCCGAACTGGTCGCCGCGACCTGGTGGTCCGGCTCGGCCGCCTGACACGCCGGCCGCTTGGCCGCTGATGCGGTGACCCACCTACGTCCACTGGGAGCGGCTCCTCATCCCGCCGTGTGCTGGAGATGAAAGGCGCCGGGTCGGCGGGTCGCGGTGCGGCGATGCCGGCGCCCGCTGCGGCGCCCGAGCCGGTGAACGTTCCCGGACGGCGCACTAACTGGTGCGGCCGTAGGCCGACCTGAGGGTCAGGACGTACTCGACGAGCGTGATCAGGGTGGACTTCACGGCGTCCCGCGAGCGGGCGTCGGTCCGGACGATCGGGATGTGCGGGGCGAGCGTGAGCGCCTCGCGCACCTCCTGCTCGACGTGCGGGTAGTGCCCGTCCCAGCCGTTGATGCCCACCACGAAGGGCAGCCCTGCCTCTTCGAAGTAGTCGATCGCCGGGAAGCAGTCGGCCAGACGGCGCGTGTCCACCAGCACGACGGCGCCGATGGCGCCCCGCACCAGGTCGTCCCACATGAACCAGAACCGGTGCTGCCCCGGCGTGCCGAACAGGTACAGGATCAGGTCCTGGTCCAGGGAGAGCCGGCCGAAGTCCATCGCCACCGTGGTCGTGGTCTTGTGCGGGGTCAGACCCAGGTCGTCGATGCCCGCGCTGGCGTCGGTCATGACCGCCTCGGTGGTCAGCGGGAGGATCTCCGACACCGCTCCAACGAAGGTGGTCTTGCCGACGCCGAACCCGCCCGCGACGACGATCTTCGTCGACGTCAGCGCCGGGCCGCGGCTAGAGCCTGCGAAGTCCACTGAGAACCCTTTCAAGCAGGTTGTGGTCTGGTTGTCCCTGGTTG
The DNA here is from genome assembly GCF_042665155.1 of Sphaerisporangium rhizosphaerae. Classification (NCBI taxonomy): domain Bacteria; kingdom Bacillati; phylum Actinomycetota; class Actinomycetes; order Streptosporangiales; family Streptosporangiaceae; genus Sphaerisporangium; species Sphaerisporangium rhizosphaerae. The sequence continues at coordinate 99,375 of NZ_JBHTCG010000008.1, forward strand.
AGCCGCGGCAGATGCAGGCGTACCAGACCTTCGTCGGCCATGTCCGCGATCAGCACGCGGGCCACGCCGAGCGGCACCCGCAGCAGCGCGGAGATCTCGGCGACCGAACGCACGGAGTGGCAGAGCACGATGATCGCTTCTTGCTCGGGAGTGAGCAGGGACAAATCATCGCCCATTATGGGGGCCGATGAGACCAGAGTTTCCATCGCGAGGTGGTAGCTCGGCTCGGCACGGCCCCCGGTGACGGCGTACGGACGGAAGAGGGGCTCGTCCTCGGTCCCGTCACCCTCGAGCATCACCGGATCCTGGAGGTCTGCAACTCGGCGCGCAGCGCGGGCGTCAGCACCTGCCCGGCGCGCTCCACCAGCAGCGTCATCTGGTAGGCCACCAGGCCCATGTCACAGTCGGGGGAGGCCAGCACGGCCAGGCAGGAGCCGTCGCTGATCGCCATGACCAGCATGATGCCGTACTGCATCTCGACGACGGTCTGGGTCACACCGCCGCCGTCGAACACGCGGGATGCGCCCACCGTCAGGCTCAGCAGGCCGGCGGCCACCGCGGCGAGCTGGTCGGCCCGGTCCGGCGGGAACCCCTCGGAGTTGGCCAGCCGCAGTCCGTCGGCCGAGACGACGACCGCGTGCGCCACGCCCGGTGTCCCGCTGACGAACTCGGTGATCAGCCAGTCGAACCTGCGTGCCTCGTGACTCAGGTCGATCACGAGCCCTCCTCATCAGTACCGCGTCAAGTGGTCAGGGGTTGTCGTTGTCGGTGGTGCGGGACGCCTCGGTGATGTCGGCGCGGCCGCGCTGGATGCCCTGCTGGAACCGCGACATCCTGGCGCGCACCTGGTCGGCGGACACCTGCGGCGACGGGAGCGGAGGCGCGGCCGCCGGAGCGGACGGACCGGCGACCGATCCCGGGACAAGGTTGGCCTTCGGCGTCCGCTTCGGCAAGCCCGCGGCGGTGACGCCGCCGAGGGAGGGCTCCTTCGCCGCGTCGGCGGCCTGCCATCCGGAGTCGGCCGTGGAACCCCATGCCGCCGCGCCCGCGGCGGGCGGCTCGGTCTCACGCAGCCCGGCCTCACGGAGCACGGCCTCCCGGCGCTCGGGCTCGCGCGCCTCGGGCTCCCACGTCCCGGACTCCTGCTCGGCGTAGCCGGCCGGTTCCTCGACGTCCTCGGGGCGAGCCGTCTCCGCGCCCGCCGCCTGGCCGGCCGGGGCCTGACCCCGGGCGACGGCGATCTCGTGCGGGTCGGGACGGCGGAACCACGCCGACTCGACGGCGGCGAAGATCGGCAGGAACTCGTCGCCATGCTCCAGCAGCGACTCGGCGGGCACCGGCGGCGCCGTCCGCGGACCGGCCGGACCGGCCGAGCCGGCCGGACCGGCCGAGCCGGCCGGACCAGACGAGCCAAACGAGCCGGACGGACTGGACGGGCCGGTGCGCGGGCCGCTCGGCCCGGCGGGGCCGGTGTCCGGCTCCAGAGGGCCGGTGCGCGGGCCCGCCGGGCCCGCGTGCGCGCCGGAGGCGCCGGCGCCCGTCCGCGGCCCGGAGGCGTCAGCGGGCGGGAGGCCGGGCGAGAAGGGCGCGGTCGGCGGGTCGGCCTGGGTGTACCGGCCGGGCGCGCGCACGGGCAGCCCGGCGGACGGACCGGCCGGCCTCCCGGACGGACCCGCGGAACCGGCGGGACCGGTCGCGGGACCGGCGGACGTGCCCGCGGCTCCGGTGGACGGACCGGCCGAGGCGGCGAAGCGGCCGGAGGAATCGGTGGACGGGCCCGCGTGCTCCGCGGAGCCCGCGGGTTCGGTGGGCCACACGGGCGGCGTGAGGGGTCCGGACGGCCCGGAGGGCCCCGTGGAGGGGCCCACGGGACCGAACGCCGCCTCGTCGCCCCTGCCGCCGACGAAGGCGCCTTCGTCGCCGCGCACGGCCCCGAAGAGCGGTTCGTCGCCCCGCGCGCCCCGCCCGCGACCGGGGCCGGCGGGGACCGGGCCGGTGCCACCGGGGGCGGCGTCGGGCGCGGGACCGCCGAAGGCGCTCAGGCGCGCCCCGGACGCCGGGGTGTCCCCGCCGACCACCGCCGCGCCCGCGCCGGTGCGGAACGGCTGGAACGGGCTCTGCGAGGAGTACGGCCCGGTGCCGTTCGGCACCGGGGTGGGCCCGCCGCCGTTCGGCGGCGGCGTGGCGCCGTTCGTGAGCGGGCCGGCGCCGGCGGCGGGCTGGGCGCCGCGCCCGTTGAAGGCGGCGAACGGCTCGCCGCCGCCATAGGCGCCGTTGGCGGCGTTGGCGACCCCGTCGGAGCCGCCGAACGCGGGCGAGGGGGTCTCCTGCGCCGCGCCGCGCTGCGGGAGGACCGGCCCGCGCCCGGCGGACACCGAGATGAGCTGCGGCGGGAACAGGACCATGGCGATGAGCCCGGCCGCGTCGCCGCGCCGGAGCTGCACGCGGATGTCGTGGCGCAAGGCCAGGCGGCCGACCACGAACAGGCCCATGCGGCGCGACACCGAGACGTCCACGACCGGCGGGTCGGCCAGCTTGCGGTTGGTCTCGGTGATCTCCTCGACGGTCATGCCGATGCCGGAGTCGCTGACGGCCAGCAGCGCGCCGCCGCCCTCGATCATGCTGCTGGACACCACCACGCGGGTGTTGCCCGGCGAGAAGGCCAGGGCGTTCTCGACCAGCTCGGCGACCAGGTGGACCACGTCGTTGGCCGCGTGCCCGGCGATGGCCGCGTTGCGGTGGACCTTGACGCTGACGCGCTCGTAGTCCTCCACCTCCGACAGCGACGCGCGGACCACGTCCACCAGCTTGGCGGGCTGGCTGCGCTTGCGCGCGGCCTCGTGCCCGGCCAGGACCAGCAGGTTCTCACTGTTGCGCCGCATGCGGGTGGCCAGGTGGTCCAGCTTGAACAGGTCGGCCAGGCGCGAGCCGTCCTGCTCGCCGCGCTCAAGGCCGTCGATGAGGGAGATCTGCCGCTCGACGAGCGTCTGGATCCGCCGTGAGAGGTTGACGAACATCGCGTTGACGTTGCCGCGGAGCTGGGACTCCTCGGCGGCCAGCCGCAGGGCCTGCCGGTGGACCTCGTCGAAGGCGGACGCCACCTCGCCGATCTCGTCGTTGGTCCCCACCACGATCGGCTGGACGTCCGCGGCCTCGGCGACGTCGCCGCTCTCGCGCATGCGCCGCACGACGGCCGGCAGGCGGAACCCGGCGATCTCCAGCGCCTCCGAGCGCAGGCGCCGCAGCGGGCGGACCAGCGAGCGGGCGATGAGCACCGTGGTGGCCAGCACCAGCAGGATCAGGGCGAGGATGAGCACCCCGGCGATGATCGCGTTGCGGCGCTCGGCCGACTCCAGCGCGGAGGCGCGGGCCGCGACCGTGGCGGCCACCTGGTTCTCCACCCGCTGGAACAGGTCGATGGTCTTGGTGCTGTCGTCGAACCACTGCTTGACCGCCGCGGGCCCGCGCGCCCCGTTCGCCTGCACCGGCAGATTCCGCGAGGCCAGGGCGATCGCCCACGACTTGGTCAGCTCGGCCCTGATCGCCTGCTCGCCCACGAGCGTGGACGACAGCAGCCGGCCGTTGTCGGCCCCGGCCTCACCGCTGAAGGTGGCGACGGCGCTCTTCTGCCGCGACCGGGCGGCGATGAAGTCCTCCAGCTTGTCCGCGGTGAACCGCTGGCCGCGCGCCAGGGTGCCGATGAGCGTGCCGCGCTGCTGGGAGGCCTCTTCCTTGGCGTGGGCGAGGGCGCTCAGGCCACGCAGGTCGCCGACGAGCTGCGGGTCCTCGCTGCTCTGGATGATCTCGTCGTGCAGCCGCAGCAGCGAGGACACGATGTCGGTGTACTTGGCCGCCTGGCCGCCCTTGCGGATGACCGGCATGGTGTCCAGGCGGTTCTTGACCTGCTGGGCGTCCTGGACGGCGCGCACGCCGTACTCGGAGTCGATGGTGCCGAGGTCGCCGCGCACCTTCGTCATCGCCGCGTCGACGGCGCCGCGCTGGTCGAGCAGGGCGGCGCGCTGCTGGCGGGTGGTCTGGAACCAGACCGACCTGTCGCGTTCCAACCCCAGTTGCAGGCTGAGTTCGCGCAGATGGGCGGCGATCGTGGCCTCGGCGGCGTTGCGCTGGTAGGCGGCGACGCCGTCGATCGAGGACACGACGCGCAGACCCGCCAGCAGGACACCGACGAGCGTGGGCACCAGGATGAGCGCCGTCAGGCGCGCGGGCACCCGCCAGTTGCGCGGCGCGAGGCGCCCCGGCCCGCGACGGGCACGCTGACCATGCTGGCTGTGCTGGCCGTGCTGGCCGTGTGCCCCGTGCTGGCCGCCGGGGCCGCTCTGGCCTGCCTGCCCGCCCCCGTGCCTGCGCCGCTTGGCGCCCGTGCCGGCCTCCGGGTGGGCCCCCGGGTGTGCCGCCTTGGTCTCGGGATCCATCATGCTCACCGCGCCACCCCCTGCGCTCTTCCATGCATGGATGACGGCATGGCTGATAAGGACATAACCGGGACAATTCGACCACAAGGTCACCATTGCCGAGGACCGAACCGGCACACCCAACGTAATTGTTATGAATCGGGGAGCGATCTTGGTCGGCTGACCTGCGGGTTCAGCGCAGGGCGGCGAGCACGTGCTCGCGCACCTGCACCCGCTGCGCGGCGTCCATGATGGGCTGCCCCGATCGGTCGACCACGTAGAAGACGTCCACCGCTTCCGCGCCCAGAGTCTCCACGCGAGCCGCCCTCACGTCAAGGTTGCACTCGCCGAAGGCGCGCCCGATGCGCCACAGCAGTCCCGGACGGTCGTGCGCCCGCACCTCGACGACCGTGGCCGTCTGCGAGGCGTCGTCGACCAGGCTGACCCGCGGCGGGGCAACCGGAACCCGCGCCGGGCGCACCGACCGGGTGCGCCGCGCCAGCCTCTGCTCGATGTCCAGCCGCCCGGCCAGCACCAGGCGCAGATCGGCCTCCAGGGTGGCGGGGTCGGGCGGCGTGCCGTACTCGGGGATGACCGCGAACTCGATCACCGCCGTGGAGGACGCCGACGCGGCCGAGGCCGAGCGCACGACCATGCGGTGCGCCGCCAGCACGCCGGCCGCCCGCCAGAGCAGGCCCGGCCGGTCCGGCGCGACCACGGTGACCGCGCCGCCGTTGACGCGCACCGCGCCGCCGCCGTGCCTGGCCAGCGACGCCTGCTGCGCCGACAGCGAGGGCGCGGGCGCGGGCGGGCTGCCCGACAGCGCCGACCGCACCTTGCGCACCAGCTCGGAGACCAGGGACGCCTTCCAGGTGTTCCAGGCCGCCGGCCCGGTGGCGTTGCCGTCGGCGACCGCGAGGGCGGCCAGCAGCTCCAGCACCTCGCGGGTGCCGACCGCCTCGGCGACCCGCGAGATCGTCACCGGGTCGTCGAGGTCACGGCGGGTGGCGGTCTCGGGCAGCAGCAGGTGGTGGCGCACCACGGTGGCCAGGGTGTCGACGTCCGCGGGAACCAGGCCCATGCGGGCGCCGATGTCCCTGGCGACGATCTCGCCGGTGGTCGAGTGGTCGCCCGGCCAGCCCTTGCCGATGTCGTGCAGCAGGGCGGAGATCAGCAGCAGGTCGGGCCGGGACACCTCGCGGGTGAACGACGCCGCGCCCGTGGCCGCCTCGATGAGGTGCCGGTCGACGGTGAAGCGGTGGACGGGGTTGCGCTGCGGGCGGTGCCGCACCCGCTCCCAGTCGGGGATGAGCCGGACGATGACGCCGGCCTGGTCGAGCTCCTCCCACACCGGCACGGCCGCGCGCCCGGCGCCGAGCAGCGCGACCAGCGCGTCGCGGGCCTCGTCGGGCCAGGGCACCGGCAGCGGCGGCGACTGGGCCGCGAGCACCGAGACGGTGGCGGGGGCGATCGGCAGCCCGGCCTCGGCCGCGGCGGCCGCCGCCCTGAGCACCAGGATGGGGTCGTTCTTGGGGTTGATCCCGCGCGCGAGGACGACCTCCCCGCCGTGCTCGACCACGCCGTCGGCCAGCGGGCGCCGCCCGCGCGGAGCCGGCCCGGACAGCAGGCGGTCCACGGTGCGCCAGGTGGCGTCGAAGGCATGGGAGATCGTGCGGCCCGCCTCGGCCATGCGGCGCATCAGGGCCTCGGCGTCCAGCAGGCCGAGCGCCCCGGCCACGGCGTCCTGCTCCTGCAGCACCAGGCGGTCGGCGCCGCGGGCGGTGACCAGGTGCAGCCCGTGGCGCACGTCCAGGAGGAACTCGTAGGCCTCGCGGACCCGCGGGCCGGGCGCGGAGGCCACCCACGCGGCGGCCACGGCCTGCATGGCCTGCACATCGCGCAGGCCCCCGCGAGAGTCCCTGAGGTCGGGTTCGAGCAGGAAGGCCAGCTCGCCGGAGGACTCGGCGCGCTTGTCGGCCGACTCGTGCAGTTCGGCCAGCCTGCGGCGGGAGTCGGAGCGCCACTCGGCCAGCACGGCCTCGCGGGCGGCCCGCGTCAGCTCGGGGTCGCCGGCGATGTGCCGGGCCTGGATCAGCCCGAGCACCGCCTTGAGGTCTTCGCGGGCCACCTTGGTGGCCTCCTCGACGGTGCGCACCGAGTGGTCCAGCCCGAGGCCGGAGTCCCAGATCGGGTACCAGAGGCGATCGGCGATGCGGCCGATGTCCTCCTGCCCGTTGTGCAGCAGCACCAGGTCGAGGTCACTGCCGGGGGCCAACTCGGCGCGGCCCAGGCTTCCGACGGCCACCAGCGCGATGCCGGTGCCCGTCAGGGCCGCGCCGGCCCCCGCGGACGGTGCGCCGGTTCCCCCGAGGGAGATGCCGGCGCCGCGTTCGTCTCCGGAGGAGAACCCGCTCTTGGCCCCCCCGAGCCCGATCCGGCCTTCGCGTCCTCCGTGCGGCTGTGGATACGCCGTGCGGAAGAGGTCGGCCAGCCAGCGGTCGATGTCCGCGGCCCGCTCCTTGCGGGCCGCGGCATATGAGCGAGCGTCGCCTCTCATCATCCGGTTAGAGGGCCTCCGGTCCGCGTTCTCCCGTTCTGACCCTGATCACGGTCTCCACGGGCACGGACCAGACCTTGCCGTCGCCGATCTTGCCCGTCTGCGCCGCCTTGACGATGACGTCGATGACGTCCTCGGCGTCCTCCTCCTCGGTGAGCACCTCGACGCGCACCTTGGGCACCAGGTCGACCTGGTACTCGGCGCCGCGGTAGACCTCGGTGTGGCCGCGCTGCCGGCCGTAACCGCTGGTCTCGCTGACGGTCATGCCCTTGACCCCGAACTGCTCGAGAGCGGCCTTGACGTCGTCGAGCTTGAAGGGCTTGATCACCGCTGTGATGAGCCTCATGCGTCTACCTTCTTCGCCACTGATGGGACTGGGCCGTTCACCTTGGCGGCGACGCCGGAGGCGTGAACGGAGCCGAGGTCGTAGCCGGTCTCGGCGTGGGTGGTGATGTCGATGCCGGTGACCTCGTCCTCTTCAGTGACCCTGAAGCCCATCGTCTTGTCAATGATCTTGCCGATGATCCAGGCGAGAATGAAGGAGTAGAGGCCCACGACGACCGGGCCCAGGATCTGGCGGCCGAGCTGGGTGAACCCTCCGCCGTAGAACAGACCCTTGGCCTGCGGGTCCAGGAAGGGGTAGGCGGCCAGGAAGCCCAGGGAGATGGCGCCGAGCGCGCCGCCGACCAGGTGGACGCCGACCACGTCGAGCGAGTCGTCGTAGCCGAGCTTGTACTTCAGGCCCACGGCGTAGGCGCAGACCGCGCCGGCGATGGCGCCGATGACGATCGCCGCCCAGGGGTCGACGAAACCACAGGCCGGGGTGATGGCGACCAGACCGGCGACGGCGCCGGAGGCCACGCCCAGCGTGGTGGAGTGCCCGTCACGGAGCTTCTCGACCAGGATCCAGGCGCCGGCGGCGACCGCCGTCGCGACCTGGGTGTTCATGAAGGCCAGGCCCGCGGTGCCGTCGACGGCCAGCTCGGAGCCGGCGTTGAAGCCGAACCAGCCGAACCACAGCAGGCCGACGCCCAGCAGCACCAGGGTCAGGTTGTGCGGACGCATCGGGTCCTTGCGCCAGCCGCTGCGCTTGCCGATCACCAGGGCGAGCGCGAGACCCGCCGCACCGGCGTTGACGTGGACCACCGTGCCGCCGGCGAAGTCCTCGATGCCGAGCTGGGTCAGCCAGCCGCCGCCCCAGACCCAGTGGGCCACCGGGAAGTACACGATCGTCGCCCACACGATGGAGAAGACGACCCAGGCGCCGAACTTGGCCCGGTCGGCGATCGCACCGCTGATCAGAGCGACGGTGATGATGGCGAAGGTGAGCTGGAAGGCGGAGAACACCAGGCTCGGCATGCCGGTGCCGTCGTCCTTGGTGGCGGTGTCGACCAGGCTCTGCAGCCCGACCTCCTTGAGCCCGCCGACGAACTTGTTGAGGAAGTCGTTGCCGTTCGTGCCGAACGCCAGCGAGTGACCGTAGATGACCCAGGCGATGGTTACCGTGATGATGCTGACGAACGACATCATCATCATGTTCAGGACGCTCTTGGCCCTGGTCATGCCCCCGTAGAAGAACGCGAGGCCCGGAGTCATCAGCAGCACCAACGCGGTGGCCGCGAGCATCCAGGCTGTGGTGCCGCTATCGATCTTCATTCGATGCGACCCTCCCTTACAAATGGCGTGTGGCCGTTTTCTCCCGCAGTGGGCGCTCCAGGGCTTCATTGACCGGCTGCACACTGACGTTGGGCGAAAGCGTGTTCTTCTGCCGTTTCAGGTCTGGACCTGGCGTGTTTCACGTACGTGAAACTCACGACATCGATGTTTCGGCCACGTTTCGGAGGGTCGCCAGAACGACATCGGCGCGTCCCAAAAGGACGCGCCGATGCGGGTGTTCCAGAAAAGCGCTAGGCGGCCGCCTGGGCCATCTTGCGCAGGCGGGCCAGCGCGTCGCGCTCGATGCGCCGCGCGCGGTCGCGGCCGATGCCGTACCGCTCGCCGACCTCGGTGAGGGTGTGCTCACGCCCGTCGACCAGGCCGTAACGCCAGCGCAACATCTCGCGGGTGCGGCCTTCCAGGCCCTGCAGCCAGTCGTCCAGGCGCTCGCGCTCGAGGGTGTCCATCGCCTGCTGCTCGGGGTCGGCCCAGGTGTCGTCGGCGATCATGTCGCCGAGCTCCGTCTCGTCCTCGTCCCCCACGCCGAGCTGCAGCGACACCGGGTCGGAGGCCCAGCGGCGCAGCTCGCGCACCCGCTCGATCGGCAGGTCGAGGACCTCGGCGAGGTCGGCGTCGGTCGGCTCGGCGTCCAGCTCGGCCATCATGTCGCGGCGCACGCGCATCAGGCGGGTCATCTGCTCACCGGCGTGGGTGGGCAGGCGTACCGGCCTGGCCTGCTCGTGGATGGCGCGGCCGACCGACTGGCGGATCCACCAGGTGGCGTAGGTCGAGAACTTGTAGCCCCGGCGGTAGTCGAACTTCTCCACGGCCCTGACCAGGCCCAGGTTCCCCTCCTGGACCAGGTCGATCAGCGGCATCCCCCTGCCGGAGTACTTGCGCGCGACGGCCACCACGAGCCGGAGGTTGGCCTGGATGAACTCGTCCTTGGCCCGCTGCCCCGAGACCGCGAGCCGTTCGAGCTCCTCGTCGAGGGCGCCGGCGATCTTGGGCTCCGGCTCCCCGCTGTCGAGCAGTTGCTCGGCGAACAGCCCCGCCTCGATGCGCTTGGCCAGCTCGACCTCCTGGTCCGCGCTGAGCAGTGGCACCCGCCCGATCTCGGCCAGGTAGGTGCCGAGAAGGTCCCTCTCAGCGGCCTGCTGGTCCTGCGTCCGAATCCCCGTCGGCCTTGCCATCCTGATGGCACCTCGTCTCGCCGCGCCCGCCCTGGTGTGCGGGTGAGCCCGTCGTGCCGGCCGTCCAGTGACCGGTGCGACGCGCTTCCCCCTCTTTGCCGGATCAACGTTCAGTCCAAGGCAAAGATTCCCTAAAGAGATACGACCGGAGAATGGTTTCCGGGCTCCTCCTCAAGGATGACTTCGCACCTGAGAGACACACGGATGCCCGGATAACCGACCGTCAAACAGCGACAAATGGGATCATTCGCGTAGCGCGGAGATGGCGTCGGCCAGCATCGGCCCGACGTCGCCGAGAACGTGGCCGCCCTCGACGACCACCCTGCGGCCGCCGGAGACGACCGAGTGGACGTCGCAGGCCGAGGCGCCGAAGACGACGGTCTCGGCGGGGCAGCCGCTGCCCGCGCCCGCGGTGCGCACCGAGTCCAGCCGCACCGACACCAGGTCGGCCCAGGCGCCGGGGGTGATGAAGCCCGCGTCGGGGTGGCCGAGCGAGGCCTGCCCGACCATCGTGGCCGATCTGAGCAGGTCGGCGGCCGTCCAGTGGCCCCGCTCGCCCGTCGTCAGGCGCTCCCCCAGCTCGACGGCCCGGGCCTCCTCCAGCAGGTCGATCATGGCGTTGCTGTCGCTCCCGAGGGTGACCGGCGACCCCGCGTCGTGCAGCCGGCGGGCCGGGCCGATGCCGTCGGCCAGGTCGCGCTCGGTGGTCGGGCACACGCACACGTGGGTGGAGGACCCGCCGAGCAGGGCCACGTCGACGTCCGAAAGGTGGGTGGCGTGGACGGCCGTCGTGCGGGGGCCGAGGACGCCGTGCTCGTACAGCACCTGGACCGGCGTGGCGCAGTAGGTCTCGACGCAGTGACGGTTCTCGGTGCGCCGCTCGGAGACCTGGACGTGCACGGGAGCGGCCCTGCGGTGGCCGAACTCGGCGACCACGGGCATCCGCTCGGGCGGGCAGGCGCGCACCGAGTGCACGGCCCCGCCGACCACCACGTCGCCGCTGCCCGCGTACTCGCCGGCCAGGGCGTCCACCCGTTCGGCCCAGCGGTCCACGTCACGGTCACCGAAGCGCAGCTGCGGGCCGCTCGGCGTCGCGCCCATGCCACCGGTCAGGTAGCAGGCGTCCAGGAGGGTGATGCGCAGGCCGGCCTCCCTCGCGGCCCGGATGAGAGCGTGGCCCATCGCGTTGGGGTCGGCGTACGGCCGCCCGCCCACGCCGTGGTGCAGGTAGTGGAACTCGCCGACGCAGGTGATGCCGGCCAGCGCCATCTCGGCGAAGGTCGCCCTGGCCAGGTCGAGGTAGGTGTCGGGGTCGAGCCGCGCCGCCACCGCGTGCATGCGCTCGCGCCAGGCCTGGAAGCTCTCGGTGCCGCCCTGGGCCTGGCCGCGCAGGGCGCGGTGGAAGGCGTGGGAGTGGGCATTCGCCAGGCCGGGCACCGTCAGGCCGGTGAGGCGCACGACTCCCCGGGGCGCGGGGACGCCGCGCGAGACCTCGCAGATGCGGCTGCCCTCCACCTGGACCAGGACCCCGGCGACCACCTCGCCGGGATGCAACCAGGCCAGCTCGCACCAGTAGCTAAGGTCGGACACTCCCCCCATCTGTCCAGGAAAAAGTCAACGTATGTCCCGATATATGAATCAATTCATTTGCGTCATATGAAATGTCGGGAAGGGGGATGCCGGGAAGAGATGACGCTCAGGCGACCGGTCCCGCGGAGGGGCGTATGTCGATCTCGGTGATATGCGCGTCCCCGCCCGCCGTCACGGCCGCGAGGACGGCCCGCGCCACCGACTCGGGCACCAGATAGCGCTCGGGCTCGAACGCGCCGCCCTCCTGCTCGCGCACGTCCCGCTGCATGTCGGTGTTCACCCGCCCCGGGTACACCGAGGTGACGCGCACGCCGTGCGGCTCCTCCTCCTGCCGCAGCGCGTCGGCGAGGGCGCGCAGCGCGAACTTGCCGGCGGCGTAGGCGGCCCAGCCGGGGTTGGCCCGCCGGCCGGCCCCGGAGTTGATCAGCACCACGTGCCCGCGGGCGGCCCGCAGCGCCGGCAGCAGCAGGCGTGTCAGCTCGGCGACGGCGATCACGTTGACCTCCATCGTCTCGCGCCACGCCCGCACCGGCAGCTCGGCAACCGTGCCGAGCCGCGCCACGCCCGCGCTGTGCACGAGCAGGTCGAGGCGCTCGACGTCCGCCGCCGCCTCGGCCACGGCGCGCTCGTCGGTCAGCTCCACCGACCAGGGCCGCGCGCCGAGCTCGTCGCAGACGGCGCGCAGCGCGGTGCCGTCGCGCCCGCCGAGGATCAGGTCGTGCGTGGGGGCCAGGGCCCGGGCGATGGCCGCGCCCACGCCACGGGAGCCGCCGGTGATCAGTGCGATGGGTCGTGCCGTCATGCGCCTCACCTTAGGCGCAGGAGCGCTCAGGGCTGGAGGAAGACCCCGGTCTGGCCGCTCATGCGCTCGTCCTCCTCCAGCCGGGCCCGGGTGCGCAGCGGCGCCGCCTCGGCCATGGCCGCGAGCAGCAGCATCGCCACCGTCAGCGGCGCCGCGTGGGAACCGCAGACCGGCTCCTCCCCCACCGGCGCGTGCAGCACCACGTCCGCCGGGAACGGCACCTCGGCGCGGTCGGTGATCACCGCCGTGCGCAGGCCCAGCTTGGCGGCGTACTCCAGCGCCTGCACGACCTCCAGCGGATAGCGGGGCAGGACGACGGCCAGCAGCCACTCAGAACCCGCCCGGCGGGCGGCGTGCAGCCCGTCGGTCAGCTCGGAGCCACCGTGGACGAGCGGCCGCACGTCGGGGTGGATGCGCCGGGCGTAGTAGGCGAAGGTCATGACCGGCCCGGAGGACACCCGCAGCCCGACCACCGGCAGCGGTTCGCACACCGCGAGCGCCGCGCCGAGCCCCCGGATGCGCCCGGACAGGCCGTCGGCGGGCCGGCCTGGCGACGGGACCCCGCCGGCCAGGCGGTCGCGGACGGCCGCGAGGTTGCGGATCTCGCGGTCGATCATCTCCAGCAGGGAGCGCCCCACGGCGGCCCCGTCGCCCGCGGCACGCGGCACGGCGTCGGCGGGACCGTCGCCGTTCAGCACGAGCGGACGGAGCGCGTGGCGGAACTCCGGGTACCCGGCGAAGCCCAGGGCCATCGCGAACCGGGTCACCGACGGCTGGCTCACCCCTGCGCGCTCGGCCAACTCAACGCTCGACAGGAAGATCGCGTCAGGGAGGTTCTCGCTCAAGTAGTGCGCGATGCGCTGCTGCACGGGTGAAAGACGCCTGTCCCCGATCAGTTGCCCGAGCCCGTCCGCCACCGTCACCTCCAGCCCCCGGGGCGCGCCCCCCGCGATCGACAACGCACAAGACCGCCGTCCTCATCCCCGCCGATCAGGATCGGCCCGCCCGGGAACCCCGTTACGCCCGACCGCCCTTGGCCCCGCGCGGCCGGGCCGCCGCCGGAACCGTTTTCACGATTCCGCGTCCACGGCCAATCCGAAGTCGCCGCGGCCCCGTATCTCGTCGTGAGGACCCGGCCGGACCTCTTCCACACAAGCCGACACCCGGTCGCGACGCGACCGGTGGCCGAAAGGATTCGACGACATGGAGCTCCGGATCAACCGGCGAGCCCTGCTGGCTCTGGGCGTCGCCGGGGTGGTGGCCGCTTCCTCGCTCACCCTGCTGCGCCCCGAGGCCGGCGGCGCCTCCTCCCACCGCGAGGCGCCGCTCATCGCCGGCGACCCGCGCAACGACAACACCGACGTGTACGCCTTCGTCAGCCCCGACAGGCCCGACACCGTCACGCTCATCGCCAACTGGATCCCGTTCGAGGAGCCGGCCGGCGGGCCGAACTTCTACACCTTCGACACCAGGTCGCGCTACAACATCAAGATCGACAACAACGGCAACGGGCTGCCGGACGTCACCTACCAGTGGACCTTCCGCGACGAGGACCGCCGCGGCGCCTCCACCTTCCTGTACAACAACGGTCCGGTCACCTCGATCGGCGACGAGAACCTGCTGTTCCGCCAGCGCTACACGCTCAAGAAGTTCACGGCCCGCGACGGGTGGACGACGGTGGTCAAGGACGGCGTGGTCGCGCCGAGCAACACCGGCGCCGCGTCGATGCCCGACTACGGCAGGCTGCGCGCCCAGTCGCTGCGCCGGCTGCCCGGCGGCGGCCAGAGCTTCGCCGGGCAGGCCGACGAGGCGTTCTTCGTGGACCTGCGGGTCTTCGACCTGCTGTACGGCGGCGACCTGTCGGAGGTCGGCCAGGACACCACCAGGGGCTACAACGTCCACAGCATCGCCATCCAGGTGCCCAAGGACGAGGTGGCGCTGAAGGGCGACGCCCGGCGCAACCCGGTCATCGGCGTGTGGTCCACCACCGAGAAGTGGAGCCCGGGCGGGTACCGGCAGGTGTCGCGGCTCGGCAACCCGCTGGTCAACGAGGTCGTGGTGCCCGCCGCCCTGAAGGACACCTTCAACGCGATCAGCCCGGACAAGGACGCCGGCATCCCGGCGGTCGTCAAGCGGGTCACCCACCCCGAGCTGCCCAAGCTCGTCGAGGGCATCTACAAGATCCCCGCGCCCAAGACGCCCCGCGCCGACCTGGTCGAGATCTTCCTGACCGGCATCGCCAAGGCCAACGGTCCCATCAAGGCCGACCTCAACTCGCAGATCCTGAACAGGGACGCCGACCCCAGGGCGTTCCGGCCCTCGGAGATGCTGCGGCTGAACATGGCGGTGCCGCCGGCGCGCGACCCCAACCGGCTCGGCGTCCTCGCGGGCGACCTGCAGGGCTTCCCGAACGGGCGCCGTCTGGGCGACGACGTCGTGGACATCTCGCTCCAGGCCGTCGAAGGCGCCGCGCTGACCGGCAAGCTGGTCGACGCCCTGGCCGCGGGCGACAAGGTCGACGCCAACGACAAGCCGTCCCAGCCGCACTTCCCCTACATCCCGCTGCCCGGCTCCGCCGCCGTCAACCAGCGCTGACCGCGCCCCGGCGCGCGCCACACCGCTGACCCCACCCCGGCGCGCGCCATATCGCTGACCGCGCCCCGGCGCACCACACCCCTTCGCGACGAGGCCGGCGACCCCCCGCCGCCTCGCCGCGTCCCCCGGCGCCGCCGCCTCCTCCAGTCCTTTCACCGGCCTCCACGGCCGGTGGGGACCGCCACGGCCGTCCAGGAACGATCACGGGAGCACCAGGAGAATCACCATGTCCCATCTCGATCGCCATCGCGGCGGCCTGCGCGCGGCGGCCCTCACGGGGGCTGGTGCCCTCGCGGTGGCCCTGGCGGTCACGGCCGCGGCGACCTTGCTGCCCCCGTCGCCGGCCTCGCCCGCCGCCGCCGCCGCGCCCGCCGCCCAGGCCCCCGCGCTCGCCGCGGCGCCGCGCTCGCCCGCGGAGGCGGCCGCGGCCGTGAAGACCCTGACGGAGCGGCTGAGGAGGCTGCCCGAGGACCACCAGGCGTGGGCGTCGCTCGGCGTCGCCTACGTGGAGCAGGCCCGGGTCACCGCCGACCCCTCGTCCTACGTCAGGGCCGAACGGGCGCTGGCCCGCGCGACCGCCCTGGCGCCGGGCGACCCGGCCGTCCTCACCGGCCGGGCCGCGCTCGCCGCCGGGCGCCACGACTTCGCCGACGCGGCCCGCCTGGCACTGCGGGCGATCGCGGCCGATCCCTACGGCGCCGCCGCCTACGGCGTGCTGACCGACGCCCGCACCCAACTCGGCGACTACGCGGGCGCCACCGCCGCCGTGCGGCGCATGATGGACCTGCGGCCCGGCGTCGCCTCCTTCACCCGCGCCTCCTACGACGCCGAGCTGCGCGGAGACCTCCACGAGGCCCGGCGGATGCTGTCGGCGGCCCTGGACGACGCGCTCGCCCCCGAGGACGTCGCCTACTGCCGCTACTACCTGGGTGAACTGGCGCTGCGCGCGGGCGACCTGGCGCGGGCCGGGCGGATGTACCAGGAGGCGCTCCGCGCCCTGCCCGGCTTCGTCCCCGCCCTGGCGGGCCGGGCCCGCGCCGAGGCGCTCGGCGGACGGCTCGGCGACGCCGCCGCCGGGTACGCCGCCGTGGTCGAGCGCCTCCCCCTGGCCCAGTACATCGTCGAGTACGGCGAGGTCCTGCGGAAGCTCGGCAGGGACCCCGCCCCGCAGTGGGAACTGCTGAGGGCCCAGAAGCGGCTGATGGCCGCGGGCGGGGTCCGCGACGACCTCACCTGGGCCGAGTTCGAGGCCGACCACGGATCCGCGTCCGAGGCCGTGCGGCACGCGAAGGCCGAGTACGGCAGGAACCCCAACATGGCCGCCGCCGACGCCCTGGCCTGGGCGCTGCACAAGGCGGGCCGGTCCCGCGAGGCTCTTCCGTACGCCAGGAAGGCGACCGCCCGAGGGTGGCGCAACGCCGTGGCCCGCTACCACCGCGCCACGATCGAGCACGCGCTCGGACGCGGCTCCGCCGCCCGCCCGCCCGCCGCGTCCGCCGGCCCGCGCTTCTCCCCCGACCTCCCCGCCCTCGCGAGGCCCTCATGATCGCCCTGGTCCTGGCCGCCGTCGTGGCGGCCCACCCGCTCGGCAACTTCACGGTCAACCACTACGACGGGCTGCGGGTCACCCCGCAGCAGGTCGGGAACACGGCCATCGTCGACTACGCCGAACTGCCGACGCTGCAGAGCGCGGCGCGGGTCGACGCCGACGGCTCCGGCGCGGCCTCCCCCGCCGAGCGGGCCGCGTACGCCGCCGCGGCGTGCGCGGAGCTGTCCCGCGCCCAGCGTCTGACGGTGGACGGCAGGACGCTGCCCTGGCAGGTCGGCGCCGCCTCCTACGCCTACGCCCCGGGGCAGGGCGGCCTGCGGACCAGCCGCCTCACCTGTGACCTGTCGGCTCCGGCCGCCGTCTCCGCCGCGTCCTCGATCGTGTTCACCGACTCCTTCCTCGGCGACCGCATCGGCTGGCGCGAGATCACCGCGGTCCCCGAGGGAATGCGGTTCGCCCGGCCGGCCGTGCCCGCGACGAGCGTGAGCGACCGGTTGCGCTCCTACCCTGCCGACCTGCTCACCGCCCCCCTCGACCAGCGCTCGGCCACCCTGCGCACCACCTCCGCGAACCCGGGCCAGGCGGCGCCGGCTTCCGGATCGGGGACGCCGGCTTCCGGCCAGGCGGCGCCGGCTCCCGGGTCGGGGGCGCCGGCGCCCGCCTCCGGCTCCGCGCCGGGCGACGGGGCCGGGGGCCGGCCGCTCGCCTCCCTGGCGGGGCCGTCCCTTCCCGGGCCGATCGGGGACTGGCTGGCCGGCCTGGACCGCACGTTCACCGGCCTCATCGGCGCCTCCTCCCTCACCGTGCCGCTCGGCCTGCTGGCCGTGCTGCTCGCGGTGGCGCTCGGCGCCGGGCACGCGCTGATCCCCGGGCACGGCAAGACCGTCATGGCCGCCTACCTGGCCGGACGCCGGGGCCGCCCGCGTGACGCCCTGGTCGTCGGGGCCACGGTCACCGCCACGCACACCGCGGGCGTGCTCGTCGTGGGCCTGCTGATCAGCGCGCTCTCCGCCGTGGCCGGGGAGTCGGTCCTGTCCTGGCTCGGGATCGCCAGCGGCCTGCTCATCGCCGCCGTGGGCCTGCGCCTTCTGTGGTCCGCCGCCCGCGCCCACCGCGGCTCCCCCGAGAACGGCCACGGCCATGGACACGCGCACGGCCACGGGTACGGGCACGGGTACGGGCACGGTTCCGGGCATGCGCCGGGAGACGAAGACGCGGGCGAACACGGCATCGCGGACCGAGGCGCGCACGGACACGCGCACGGGCACGGACACGGACACGCGCGTGGGGGCGGCGGGCGGGCCGGGTTGATCGGGCTGGGCGTGGCGGGCGGCCTGGTGCCGAGCCCGTCGGCGCTGATCGTGCTGCTCGGCGCCGCCGCCCTCGGCCGTACGTGGTTCGGCGTCGCCCTGGTCGCCGCCTACGGCCTGGGCATGGCGGCCACCCTGACGGCGACCGGCCTGCTGCTGGTGAGGCTGGCGAGCCGGCTGGACGCGCTCGCCGCGAAACGCGAGGGCCTGGCGGGCCGCCTCGCCGGACTCACGCCCATCGGCACCGCCGCGACCGTCGTCCTGCTCGGCGCCGGCCTCGCCGTCCGCGGTCTGACCGGCGCCATCTGACCAGCACCATCTGACCGGCACCGTCTGAGCGGCACCGTCTGAGCGGCACCGGTCCGACCAGCGCCGTCCGCGACCAGCGCCGTGCGACCGCGGCTCCGGTGCGAACGGCATCCTGCGCGGGGCCGGGCGCATCTCATCGCCCGCCTGGTGCGCTGGTCAGGTGGTGAGGGTGGCGGCCAGGACGCCCAGGTGGGTGAGGGTCTCGTCGATGGTGGACGTGAGGGGCTGGACGCAGACGTGGTCGGCCCCGGCGTCGTGGTGGGCGCGGACCCTCTCGCCGATGGCGTCGGCGTCGCCCCAGGCCACGATCGCGTCCACCAGGGCGTCGCTGCCGCCGTCCGCGAAGTCGGCGTCGCCCCAGCCCATCTCGCGCAGGTTGTTGAGGTAGTTCGGCAGCGTCAGGTACAGGGCCATGTACTCGCGCGCGGTGGCGCGGGCCCGGTCGGCGTCGGTGTCCAGGACGATGGCCTGCTCGGGGACGAGCAGGGGCTCGGGGCCGAGGATCTCCCTGGCCTTGGCCGTGTGGTCGGGGCCGACGAAGTAAGTGTGGGCGCCCTGGGTGCGTTCGGCCGCGAGCCTCAGCATGCCGGAGCGCAGCGCGGCCAGGACGCGGGCGGGCCGTTCGGGCAGCGGAGCCTGGTAGGGGGCCTGGTCCATCGCGTCGAGGTAGGCGCGCATGGTCGAGACGGGCTTGCCGTAGTCGTGGCCGCGCACGGCGACCAGTGGCACGTGGCTCACGCCGAGGCCGAGGATGAACCGTCCCGACCACGCCTCGGCCAAGGCGTTGGCGCCCGCGTCCGCCGAGGCCGCGTCCCGGGCGTAGAGGTTGGCGATGCCGGTGGCGACGATGAGGCGGTCGGTGGCCGAGAGCAGGATGCCGGAGTTCACCAGGGAGTCCTTGGCGCCGTAGACCTCGGAGATCCACAGGGACCGGTATCCGAGGTCCTCGATCGCGCCGGCCGCCCTGCGGGTGCTCTCCGCGTCCAGGCGGCCGAGGGTGCCGAGCCACACGCCGCTCCTGCCGAGCCGCCGCCTGAGCTCCGCCGGGTCCGGAACCGCCGAGGTGTCCTTGTGCATGCTCGCCTCTCCACGTCCATCCGTTGGTCCGCCTGCCCGCCGGCCTGCTCGATCGTGATCCGTCGACACGTGATCGGGTGGGTCCGCCGGCGCCGCGGGCCCGCCCATGGTGGTGCGGGCCCCGTCACGCTGGAAGCCTCCCCACCGGCGACGCCCGCTACGCACGGTCACGATCTCACTACACTTCAGGAGAGGACGGGCGGGCCTCCGGACGGCACGTCCACTCCTCCCCGCTGCGAGGCGTACAGGACGCGGGCGGCCGCGGAGGCAAGCCGCCGCGAGCCATAGGATCACGGCATGAGGCGGGCACTGATCTGGCTGCACGGCGGGGCGTGGATGCAGCGCGACGCCGGGGAGCGTTCGCGCGGCATCCTGGCCGCCCACGGGCTCGACGTCCACCCGGCGACCTACCGGCTGAGCCATGAGGCCACCTGGCCGGCGCAGCTCGACGACGTGCGCGAGGCGGCGCGCAAGGTCCGCGCCGATCATCCCGGCGTGCCGCTGCTGGTCGCCGGCACCTCGGCGGGCGCCCATCTGGCCCTGCATCTCGCGCTGCGGGGCGTGGACGCGCCCGACGACGTGGCCGGAGTGATCGCCTGGGCTCCTCCGCTGGACCCGCTGGCGGCCGACTGGCCGGAGTGCCGTGACCCCGGCAGCCCGTGGGCGCGGCTGCTCGGCCACGTCCCGGCTCCCGGCGACCAGGCCACCGCCGATGTGACGCCGGCCAACCACGTGGGCAACGGGGTGCCCGTCCTGCTGCTGCACGGCCGGGAGGACGACGTCGTCCCGGCGACGCAGACCTTGGACCTCAGCAACGCCCTGCTGGCCTCGGGCCACCCCGTGACGACCTACCTCACGGCGGGAGGCCACGACGACGACCTCGGCCGCGAGGACGTCCGGCAGGTCGTCGCCTCGTTCCTCGCCGCCTCCCCGGCTGAGCCCCTGATCGGCCCTCCCCGCTGAGCCCCTGAGCGGCGCCCCTCACGGGGGCGAGGGCCACGGGCACGAAACCGGCCGCCACGCCCGCCGCGGACGCGGCTCGGCGCGCGGCGGCCGGCGGCCGCTCCGGAGCGTCAGTGGCGGACGCCGTACTCGCGGCGGATCTCCCGGGCGACCTCCTCCAGCCGGTCGCGGGTCTGGAGCAGCCGGGCCTCGGCCTCTTCGGTGCGGGCCTCGGCGGCCATGGCGCGGTTGCCGGTCTGCGCGCCGATCTGCCGCTTCGCGCGGGCCTTGAGCTGGCGCATCTTCCACTTGTCCATGAATTTCATCGCGCTTGCCTCCTCACCCGATCAACGTTCGTCCCCGCTCACTCCCCCGTAATCGGCGGGCTATGCGTGGTCGCGGACGGCGCGGAGGACCACCGTGCTCAGGAGACGGCCGGACGGGCCCGGGTCAGGAGAAGATCGTCCGCTGGACGGCGGGGAAGCGGCGGGCGGTGCGCAGGAAGGTCTTGAAGGCCAGCCTGGTCACGGTGCCGCCGCCGACGAACTGCCGGGCCGCGCGCAGCGAGTCACGGACGGCGGCGAAGCCGTACTCCCGCATCCGCTCCTCGTAGCCGGCGATCGCCTCGACCGGGTCCTGCCCGCTGGTGAGGGCCCGGCAGAGCAGGCCTGCGTCACGCAGGGCGATGTTGGCGCCGACTCCGCGCATCGGCGTCATGCTGTGGACGGCGTCGCCGAGCAGGGTGACCGTGGTCGCGGGCCACGGGTCGACGGGCACCGAGGTGCGGATCGGCAGCAGCGAGACGGTGTCGGGGTGGGACATGGTGACCAGCCGGCGCAGGTCGGGGTGCCAGCCCGTCATCATGCCGGCGACGGTGTCGCGCAGGTCCTCGCCGGACAGGGCGGACGGGTCTCGCGGGTAGCGCCGGTGCCGCGCGGCGAACGCCCACAGGACGTAGCTGCCGATGTTGTCGTACAGGGCGCCCTCCCTGTCGGTGCCGCCGATGGCGCCGCGCGGCGGGGCGGGGGCCTCGCCGAGGTCGTGCGGGGCGCAGAACAGGCCTGCCCCCTTGGGCGGGATGACGTTGCTGGCCCGCTGGACCAGGCCCGGGTCGATCAGGTCGCGGGTGCGCGCGGTGAGCGGGAACTTGCCGGCCACCCCGAGGATGCCGGTGTCGACGCGCTGGGCGTGCGGCAGGTACTGCTTCCTGACCCGCGAGTTGCCGCCGTCCGCGCCGACCACGATGTCGGCGACGTCGCTGGTGCCGTCCTCGAAGAACAGCCGGACGCGCCCGCCGTCCTCCCGCTCGTAGCGCTCGAAGGTCTTGCCGAAGCGCACCACCTCCTCCATCCCGGACAGCAGGATCTGCCTGAGCGTGATGCGGCTGACCGAGTGGTGGTCGTCGACGGGGTCGTCGACCTCGGGCACCTGCATCAGCAGCAGTTCTTCGAGCTGTTCGGTGAGGAAGGCCAGGCCCTGGCCGCGCGCGCCGGTGGTGGCGACGAAGCTCTTCCAGAGCCATGGCGGCAGGCAGTCGTGCAGGGCCCGCGCGCCGTTGGGGTCGATGTGGACGCGGTACCCCTGCAGCCGGTCGCCGGGGGTGCGGTCGCGTTCGTAGACGGTCACCTGGGCGCCCGCCTTGTGCAGTCCTTGTGCCAGGCAGAGGCCGCCGACGCCGCCTCCGATCACCGCTATGCGTGGGTTCATGTCTCCAACTATCAAACGTACGGATGATTGTGTCAACCGCACGGATGGAAATCTCATCCTTGAGGATGAGAGTGCTAGCGTGATCCCATGAGACGTGCCCCCGCCGAACGACGGCGCGACCCCGAGCGCACCAAAGAGCGCATCGTGCGGGCCGCCATCGAGGAGTTCGGCGCCAAAGGGTTCGCCGGCGCCCGGGTGAGTGAGATCGCGGCCAGAGCCGGGGTGAACAAGCAGCTCATCTCGTACTACTTCGGCGGCAAGGAAGGCCTGTACCGCGAGCTCACCGACCGCTGGCAGAGCGCCGAGAGCGGCTTCGCCGACCCCGCCGCCCCGCTCCCCGACCTGGCCGCGGCCTACGTCCGGGCCAACGCCGCCAACCGCGACTTCGGCCGCATGATGGTGTGGGAGGGGCTGACCGAGGGCGGCGCCGTCACGCCCGAGCTCGGCGAAGATCTGCGGCGCGACCTCGCGGACATGCGGAGGCGCCAGGCGGACGGCGAGTTCCCCGCCGACATCGACCCGGCGTGCCTGATGCTGGCCCTGTTCGCCCTGTCGAGCGCGGGCGTGGCCTTCCCGCATCTGGTGCGGGTGCTGTGCGAGGCCGACCCGGCCTCAGCGGAGTTCACCGACCACTACGCCGACCAGGTCAGGCGTCTGGTGGCCCACCTGCGCCCGTGACCGGAGCGGGAGGGGCCGTCACGGGTGCCGGTGCGGCCGCGCGGCCGTCTCGCCCCTCTTCGCCGTCTCGCCTCTCTTCACCGCCTCGGCGGCCTTGCCGCTCCAGACCGAGGGCAGGTCGTGCCGGCCGGACACGAACTCCTGCACGGCGATCTTCGCCCTGATCACCGGACGGCGCCAGCGGATCTCCCGGTGGACCGCCGTGGCCATCTTGGACGCCCGCGGCCGCCGCGAGCCGGGGGCGAAGAACCAGCGCGCCCATGGGGACCCGGGACGCGCGAGCCGCACCGCGCCGACGATCAGCAGGACAGGGACGAACAGCCCCGCCAGGCCGGTCCAGATCTTGCCCTTGAGCAGCGTGACCACGGCGAGCGCGAGGTTGAGCAGCAGCAACAGGGCGGCCGACCACCGGCCGGCCGCGGAGGGCTCGGGCTCCTCCCAGCCGAAGGGGCGCAGGCCCAGCAGCAGGAGCAGCGTCACCGCGACGGCCACGAACACCGCGTCGACCGACGTGCGCCCCTCCTCCGACCAGTAGACGTCGCGCAGGTGCAGGATCAGCGCGAACTCGTCCAGCACCAGCGCCGCGCCGACCCCGAACACCGCCGCGGTGCAGGCGTACCAGCCGGGGGACAGCCCCGCGGTGACCAGCCCGGCGACCCCGCCGAACATCATGAGGACCACGCCGAACACGACGTGGTGGACGTGGACGTCGCCCACGTTGACGTCGCGGAACCAGCCGACCTTGGCCCGGATCAGCCGCACGTTGACGCGCGTGAAGACGAACGTGACGATCAGCGCCGACAGGAAGCAGAAGAGCGGCAGCCGTCCGGTGTCGATGATCCGTTCGTGAAACCAGACTCCCACAGGCATCCCCCAGTACCGATGCTACGTACGGTCCCGGGGTCGTTGATCCACCGGGCCGTGCCGTCCGCTCCCCCGGCCGTCGGTCCCGCTCTCGGCCGGCCCTCTGTTCGACGATCGGGAGGGCGGCGCGGTGCCCGGAGCGGCGCCGCTTGCGACGGACCGCCGCGGCGTTCACCGCCGATCGGCCGCCGGGGGCCTTCAGGCGAGGAAGGCGCGCAGGAGGGAGGCGGTGCCCTCCAGGTGCTCGACGACGGCCCGCCGCGCGGCCTCGGCGTCCCCGGCGAGGATGGCGGCGACCATCGCGGCGTGCTGCGCGGCGGCGTGGTCGATGTTGGGGCCGAGCACGGGGATGGCGTTGAGCAGGTCGGTGACCCGCAGCCGCGCGTCGGCGGCGGCCGAGGCCAGCAGCGCCGACCCGGTGAGCTCGGCGATGGACAGGTGGAAGGCGGTGTCCAGCCGCCGGTAGTCGGCCGGGGCGGCGTCGTTGACGCCGGCAAGCCTGCGCCGCAGCGTTTCGCGCTGCTCGCCGGTGAGCTCGGTGGCCGCCAGCACCTGGGCGGCGCCGCACTCGATGGCCATGCGGAAGGTCAGCGCGTCGTCCAGCTCGTCCGCGCCCATCTGCTTGACGGCCCTGCGCAGGTCGCCCTGGCGTGGGCGCGGGGGCTGGTAGACGACGAACGCTCCGCCGTACCGGCCGCGGCGCACGTCGAGGTAGCCGGCCTCCTGCAGGGCGCGGATGGCCTCGCGCAGGGTGACCCGGCTGATGCCGAGCCGGGCGGCCAGCTCTCGTTCGGGGGGAAGCTTGTCGCCGGGCGCGACGACGCCGAGCTTGATGGCCTGCAGCAGCCGCTCGACGGTCTCCTCGAAGGCGTTGCCGGCGCGGACGGGCCGCAGGAGCGCGACGAGCTGGTGCCCGTCCATCACGCCCTCCCCTGAAACGGTCCCAATGGTTCGAGATTAGTCCATTCCGCTGCTGGGGCGGGGCGGACCGTTGACGGGGGACCGCCGCTGGTGCTTGCATGCCTCCAATGGTCTGTTTCCAGACTTTTGCCGGAAGGGGACACGGTGCTCACCGTCGACCAACTTCGTGAAGAGGTGTCCGCCGGGCGGGTCGACACCGTGCTCCTTGCCATCGCCGACATGCAGGGACGCCTCCAGGGCAAGCGGCTGTCCGCGCGCTACTTCCTGGAGGAGGTGCTGCACCACGCCGCCGAGGGATGCAACTACCTCCTCGCCGTGGACATCGACATGAACACCGTCGACGGTTACAGCATGTCGTCCTGGGAGCGGGGGTACGGCGACTTCGTGATGCGCCCGGATGTGTCCACCCTGCGCCGGGTGCCCTGGCAGGAGGGCACGGTCATGCTGATGGCCGACCTGGTCTGGGAGGACGGCTCGGACGTGACGGCCTCGCCCCGGCAGATCCTGCGCGGGCAGACGGCCCGGCTGGCCGAGCGCGGCTGGGCGGCCTACGTGGGCACCGAGCTGGAGTTCGTCGTCTACAACGACGGCTACGAGACCGCGTGGTCCAAGGCGTACCGCGACCTGACCCCGGCCAACCAGTACAACGTCGACTACTCCCTGCTCGGCGGCGCGCGCGTCGAGCCCCTGCTGCGCCGGGTCCGGCTCGGCATGGAGGGCGCGGGCATGTACGTCGAGTCGGCCAAGGGCGAGTGCAACCTCGGTCAGCACGAGATCGCCTTCCGGTACGCCGAGGCGCTGACCACCTGCGACAACCACGTCATCTACAAGAACGGCGCCAAGGAGATCGCCGCCCAGGAGGGCATGTCGGTCACCTTCATGGCCAAGCCGAACCAGCGCGAGGGCAACTCCTGCCACATCCACATCTCGCTGCGCGGCGAGGACGGCGAGCTCGTCATGGCTGGGGACGGGCCGCACGGGCTGTCCCGGCTCGGCGAGCACTTCATCGCCGGGCAGCTCGCCGCGATGCGCGAGCTGACGCTGCTGTACGCGCCGAACATCAACTCCTACAAGCGGTACGTCCCCGGAAGCTTCGCCCCGACGGCGGTCAAGTGGGGCGTGGACAACCGCACCTGCTCCCTGCGCCTGGTCGGGCACGGCCCCTCGCTGCGGGTGGAGAACCGCGTGCCCGGCGGCGACGTCAACCCCTACCTGGCGGTCTCCGGCCTCATCGCGGCCGGACTGTACGGCATCGAGCACGAGCTGCCGCTGGAGGAGGCCTGCACCGGCAACGCCTACACGGCGGGCGCCGAGACCGTGCCGTCGACGCTCCGCGACGCCCTGGCGCTGTGGGAGGGGTCGAAGATCGCGAAGGACGCGCTCGGCGAGCAGGTCGTCGAGCACTACGCCAACAACGCCCGGGTCGAGCTGGCCGCCTTCGACGCGGCGGTGACCGACTGGGAGCTGTTCCGCGGCTTCGAGCGGATGTGACATGACCATGAAGATCATCAACCCTGCCACCGAGACCGTGCTCGCCGACGTCGAGCTCGCCGACGTCGCCGAGACCGACCGCGCGGTGGAGCGCGCCAGGAAGGCCTTCCCCGCCTGGCGGGAGGTCTCCCCCGGCGACCGCGCCCGCCTGCTGCGGCGCTTCGCCGACCTGGTCGACCGGCACGGCGAGGAGCTGGCCGAGCTGGAGCTGGCCAACTCCGGGCATCCGATCGGCAACGCCCGCTGGGAGGCCGGCAACGTCCGCGACGTCCTGCACTTCTACGCGGGCGCCCCGGAACGCAATCATGGAAAGCAGATCCCGGTGCCGGGCGGGGTGGACATCACCTTCGCCGAACCGCTCGGCGTCGTGGGCGTGATCGTGCCGTGGAACTTCCCCATGGTCATCATGACCTGGGGGGCGGCCCCGGCACTGGCGGCGGGCAACACGGTCATCGTGAAGCCCGCCGAGTGGACCCCGCTCACGGCTCTGAGGCTGGCCGAGCTGGCCTTGGAGGCCGGCCTCCCCGAGGGGGTGCTCCAGGTGCTGCCTGGGGCAGGGGAGGTCGCGGGGGCCCGGCTGGTCGAGCACCCGGGCGTCAACAAGATCGTCTTCACCGGGTCGACGGAGGTGGGCAAGCGCATCGCCGCCCAGGCGGCGGAGCAGGTCAAGCGGGTGACGCTGGAGCTCGGCGGCAAGAGCGCCAACGTGGTCTTCGCCGACGCCGACATCGAGCGGGCCGCCGCCACCGCCCCTTCGGCCGTGTTCGACAACAGCGGGCAGGACTGCTGCGCGCGCTCGCGCATCCTGGTGGAGCGTCCGGTCTTCGAGGAGTTCCTCGACCGGCTGGTCGCGACGGTCGGCGGGCTCGTCGTGGGCGACCCGCGCGACCCCGGCACCGCCCTGGGGCCGCTGATCAGCGCCGAGCACCGCGACCGCGTGGCCTCGTTCGTGACCGGCACCCCGCGCTTCCAGGGGACGTGCCCGGACGGGAAGGGCTTCTGGTTCCCGCCGACCGTGCTCACCCACGAGTCGCTGGACGAGCGCGCCTACACCGAGGAGATCTTCGGGCCGGTGGTCAGCGTTGTCCCCTTCGAGGGTGAGGCCGAGGCCGTCCAGATCGCCAACGACACCCGGTACGGGCTCTCGGGGTCGATCTGGACGCGGGACGTCGGGCGGGCCCTGCGGGTCGCCCGCGCCATCGAGGCGGGCAACCTGTCGGTGAACTCCCACTCCTCGGTCCGCTACTGGACGCCGTTCGGCGGGTTCAAGCAGTCGGGGCTCGGCCGCGAGCTGGGCCCGGACGCGCTGGCCGCCTTCACCGAGACCAAGAACGTCTTCATCGCCCACTGACCGCCGCCGTCCCGCCGGCCCGCCCGGGGGCCACGGGAGTCCACCAGCACCAGGGAGTACCTCACCATGCAACGTCTGCGCGACCGCGTCGCCGTCATCACGGGCGCGGCGGGGGGCATCGGCCTCGCCACGGCCCGCCGCTTCGCCGAGGAGGGCGCCAAGGTCGTGTGCGCCGACCTCGACGAGGAGGGCGGCGCGAAGATCGCCGAAGAGGTCGGGGGCGTCTTCGTCCGGACCGACGTGACCAGCGAGGACGACGTCGCCGAGATGTTCCGCACGGCGTTCGACACCTACGGCTCGGTCGACGTCGCCTTCAACAACGCCGGCATCTCACCACCCGACGACGACTCCATCCTGACCACCGGCATGGACGCCTGGCGGCGGGTTCAGGACGTCAACCTGACCAGCGTGTACCTGTGCTGCAAGCACGCCATCCCGTACATGCGGCGGCAGGGCAAGGGTTCGATCATCAACACCGCGTCGTTCGTCGCCGTGATGGGCTCGGCGACCTCGCAGATCTCCTACACCGCCTCCAAGGGCGGCGTGCTGGCCATGTCCCGCGAGCTCGGCGTGCAGTTCGCCCGCGAGGGCATCCGGGTCAACGCCCTGTGCCCGGGACCGGTGAACACCCCGCTGCTGCAGGAGCTGTTCGCCAAGGACCCCGAGCGGGCGCAGCGGCGCCTGGTGCACATCCCGCTCGGCCGGTTCGCCGAGGCGTCCGAGATCGCCGCCGCGGTCGCCTTCCTGGCCTCCGACGACGCGAGTTTCATCACCGGCGCGGAGTTCCTCGTGGACGGCGGCATCTCCGGCGCCTACGTGACCCCGCTGTAGCCTGGTCGACCATGTCGCGACCCGTCATCGGCATCACCTGCTACGTCGAGCCCGCCGCCTTCACGGTCTGGCGGATGCCGGCGGCGCTGCTGCCGTACACCTATGTCGAGCACGTCGAACGGGCGGGCGGCCAGCCGGTCATCCTGCCTCCGGCGGGCGACCCGGCGTCGCTGGCCGGCCGGCTGGACGGCCTCATCGTGGCCGGCGGCGGGGACGTCGACCCGGCCAGGTACGGCGAGCGCCCGCACCCGCGGACGGGCTACGTCCGGGAGTCCCGTGACGAGGCGGAGTTCGGGCTGATCGGGGCGGCTCTCTCGGCCGGGCTCCCCTTCCTCGGGGTGTGCCGGGGGATGCAGGTGCTGAACGTCCACCTGGGCGGCACCCTGCACCAGCACCTGCCGGACGTCGTCGGGCACGACGGGCACTCCCCGGCCCCCGGCGAGTTCGGCCACCTGCCGGTGCGCCCGGTGCCGGGCACCGCCCTGTCCAAGGTCCTCGGGGACGGCGAGGTCGCCGCGGCCCACTACCACCACCAGGCCGCCGATCGCCTCGGTGACGGCCTCACGGTCGCGGCGACCTGCGAGGACGGCACCGTGGAGGCCGTGGAGCTGGCGGGCCACCCCTTCGCCCTGGCCGTCCAGTGGCACCCCGAGGCGGGCGAGGACGGCCCGTTGTTCCAGGCGCTCGTCGCCGCCGCGACGGCGGGCGATCGGCATTGGTAGGGTGGGCGGGAACACCGATGATCCCGTGCGGGAGAGCGTCCTGACATCCGGTCAGGACCCCTGAAGGAGCAAGTCCTCCCCGCGAACCTCACAAGGCAAAGGACCGCGCGGGCCAGGTGATCTCTGGAAAGCAGGCCCTCTCCGTGGGGCCTCGCCGAAGGTGAAAGTCCGGTAAAACCCGGGCGAAACTCTCAGGCACCGATGACAGAGGGGGAGGATGCTCTCATCCAACCCTGTCTGAGGTGCGCATCATGTCCCGACCCACACCGCTCCGCGAGGTGCACGAGAGCCTCGGCGCGACGCTCACCGACTTCGCCGGCTGGCTGATGCCGCTGCGCTACGGCAGCGAGTCCGCCGAGCACAACGCGGTGCGCACCGCCGCCGGGCTGTTCGACCTCTCCCACATGGGCGAGATCTTCCTCACCGGGCCGCAGGCGGGCGAGGCGCTGGACCACGCGCTGGTGGGCAGCCTGTCGACGCTGGAGCCGGGCCGGGCCCGCTACACCATGATCTGCGCGCCCGACGGCGGCGTGCTCGACGACCTGATCGTCTACCGGCTGGCCGCCGAGGAGTACCTCGTCGTGGCCAACGCCTCCAACTACGAGCAGGTGGCGGCCGAGCTCACCGAGCGCGCCGAAGGCTTCCAGGCCGAGGTGCGCGACCGGTCCGCCGAGTACGCGCTGATCGCCGTCCAGGGGCCCCGCGCGCAGGAGATCCTCGCCACGCTCACCGACGCCGATCTTCCCGGCCTGAAGTACTACGCGGGCCTGCCCGGCACCGTGGCCGGCGTCGAGGCGCTCATCGCCCGCACCGGGTACACCGGCGAGGACGGCTTCGAGCTGTTCGTCGCCGCGGGCGACGCCGTCACGCTGTGGCAGGAGCTCACCAAGGCCGGCGACTCCCATGGCCTGCGCCCCGCCGGGCTGTCCGCCCGCGACACGCTGCGCCTGGAGGCCGGCATGCCGCTGTACGGCAACGAGTTGAACGCCGGGCTGACCCCCTTCGACGCCGGCCTCGGCCGGGTCGTACGGTTCGACAAGGCCGGCGACTTCGTCGGCCGCGCGGCGCTCGCGCCGCTCAAGGACGTCCCTCCGCGCCGGCGCCTGACCGGCCTGGTCGCGCGGGGCCGCCGAGTGCCGCGCCACGGCTATCCCGTGGTGCTGCTGACTGACGGCACCGTCGTTGGAGAGGTCACCAGCGGCGCGCCGTCCCAGTCACTCGGCAAGCCGATCGCGATGGCCTACGTGGACACCAACGTGTCCGATGGGCTCGCGGTCGACATCCGTGGTACCCATGAACCGGTCGACGTGATTGACCTGCCTTTTTACCGGAGGAGCAAGTGAGCAGCATTCCCGAGGAGCTCAGCTACACCAAGGAGCACGAGTGGGTGGCCGGCCTCGACGACGGCCTCACCGTGACCGTGGGCATCACGGCGTTCGCCGCCGAAGCGCTGGGTGACGTGGTCTTCGTGCAGCTGCCCGAGGTGGGCGGCACCGTCGAGGCGGGCGACGCGGTGGGCGAGGTGGAGTCCACCAAGTCCGTGAGCGACATCTACGCCCCGCTCACCGGCGAGGTCGTGGAGGTCAACCAGGTCGTCGTGGACGACCCGTCGCTGGTCAACTCCGACCCCTACGGCGACGGCTGGCTGTTCCGCGTGCGCGTCGAGGGCCCCCACGAGGACCTCCTCACCGCCGAGGAGTACACCACGGTCACCACCGCCGAGTCCTGAGTCCCGCCGTCCGTTCACCAATCCCCGTCCACCCACGACGACTCTCGCCGGCCGGCCGCCCGGACCGGCCGGCGCCACCACCGCATGACCTGTCCCGCGCGTACCCGGCGCATATGGGGGCATCCCTCGCACGACATCGCTTCCAAGGACGGAATGATCAATGGCGATCAGCGTCTTCGACCTGTTCAAGATCGGCATCGGGCCGTCCAGCTCGCACACCGGCGGCCCGATGGCGGCGGCGCACAAGTTCGCCCGCGGCCTGCACCAGGACGGCCTGCTGGAGAAGACCGCCCGGGTCGAGGCGATCCTCTACGGCTCGCTCGGCCTGACCGGCAAGGGACACGGCAGCGACAAGGCGGTGCTGCTCGGCCTGTCCGGCGAGAAGCCCGAGCTGGTCGACGTGGACACCGTCGATGAGCGCCTGGCGAAGATGCGCGACACCGGCACCATCGAGCTGTACGGCACCCGCGAGATCCCCTTCGTCGTCGGCGAGCACCTGGTGTTCGAACGCAAGATCTCCCTGCCCGGCCACCCCAACGGCATGCGCTTCACCGCCTTCACCGCCGAGGGCGAGCAGATCCGCGAGAAGGTCTACTACTCGGTGGGCGGCGGCTTCGTGGTGGACGAGAACGCCACCGGCGCCGACCGCATCAAGGCCGACGACACCGAGCTGCCCCACCCGTTCACCTCGGGCGCCGAGCTGCTGCGGCTGTGCTCCGAGACCGGGCTGTCGATCTCCGGGCTCATGCTGGAGAACGAGAAGGCCTTCGGGCGCACCGAGGCGGAGATCAGGTCGGCCCTGCTGAACCTCTGGAACGTCATGTCCGAGTGCGTGCGCCGCGGCACCGCCAAGGAGGGCGTGCTTCCCGGCGGCCTGAAGGTCAAGCGGCGGGCCAACCAGATGCTGCGGCGCCTGCAGAGCGAGTCCCCCGAGAAGGACCCGCTCCAGACGATGGACTGGGTCACCCTGTTCGCCCTCGCCGTCAACGAGGAGAACGCCGCCGGCGGCCGCGTCGTCACCGCCCCCACCAACGGCGCGGCCGGCATCATCCCCGCCGTGCTGACGTACTACGACCGCTTCACGCCGCTGTCCGACGACGACGGCGTCATCCGCTTCCTGCTCACGGCCGGCGCGATCGGCGTGCTGTTCAAGGAGAACGCCTCCATCTCCGGCGCCGAGGTCGGCTGCCAGGGCGAGGTCGGCTCGGCCTGCTCCATGGCCGCGGCCGGCCTGACCGAGGCGCTCGGCGGCACCCCCGAACAGGTGGAGAACGCCGCCGAGATCGGCATCGAGCACAACCTCGGCCTGACCTGCGACCCGATCGGCGGCCTGGTGCAGATCCCGTGCATCGAGCGCAACGCGGTCGCCTCGATCAAGGCCATCACCGCCGCCCGCATCGCCCTGCGCGGCGACGGCCGCCACTTCGTCGCCCTCGACAAGGCCATCAAGACCATGCGCGACACCGGCCGCGACATGCTCGACAAATACAAAGAAACCAGCCGAGGCGGCCTCGCCGTCAACGTCATCGAATGCTGACCGCTCAACGCTCGGCGATCACACGAATACGGAAAGTGCCATGACGCCTTGCCGGACAGGCGTTAACCTGATGTACAACCATGAAGGGGCACCCGCCGTCACGGCCACTGCCCCTCTTTGAGCAGCACCCAGAGGGGCGTTCATCCGGCCGGTGATCGTCCCTCTTCTTCATTTCCGGCCCAGCCCGCCGCGCGGAGCGGTCGCCAGGGGACGGGGTCTTCGTCGTGGTGGAAAGTACCGGGGGGCCGCTCGGGCGAGGGCGCGTGGTGGTGCCGAAATCGTTCGGGGTGGCGCCGAAAATTTCATTCGGGCGCTTGAGCCCGCCAAGCCGCAAACAGTCGTCCAGCAGCGGGAAGAAGCGCCCTGGCGGGCCTCGACTTTCGACGCTTTTCGGTGGGCGTTGACAGGGCGGCGGGATCGGGCGAACACTGTCGCCGCTGACAGGCTCAACCGCTGTCGATCCGGGTCGCCTGCCACGACCAGGGCTTCCGATCGTCGGCCGACGAGGACCGGCCGACCTCCGCCGCGTCGTACGACGCCGCGCGCCGTGGCCGTCATCCCGGTCACCGGCGGCGTCCCCGCCGGGTCCTGCCACGCCACCTGGCCCGCGCCAGCCTTAACGAGGAGGAAGCGCGCACATGAACGACGTCCCCATCCGCCCGCCGGTCCGTCACCGTAGCCACACCAGAGTGCTCATCGGCCGTGCCTGCACCATGGTGCTCTCGCTGGTCTCCGCCATGACCCTGCTGCTGCCGGGCACCGCCCACGCGGCCATCACCAGCAACCAGACCGGCACCAACAACGGCTACTTCTACTCGTTCTGGACCAACGGCAGTGGATCGTCGTCCATGACCCTGGGTAACGGCGGGAACTACAGCACCTCCTGGAGCAACGTCGGCAACTTCGTCGCCGGCAAGGGCTGGAAGCCCGGCGCACGCAGGACGGTGACCTACTCGGGCAGCTTCAACACCTCGGGCAACTCCTACCTGGCCCTGTACGGGTGGACCAGAGGCCCGCTGGTGGAGTACTACATCGTGGACAACTGGGGGACCTACCGGCCCACCGGCACGTTCAAGGGCACCGTCACCAGCGACGGCGGCACCTACGACATCTACATGACCACCCGCTACAACGCCCCCTCGATCGAGGGCAACAGCAGCACCTTCAACCAGTACTGGAGCGTCCGGCAGTCCAAGAGGACCGGCGGCACCATCACGGTCGGGAACCACTTCGACGCCTGGGCCCGCTACGGCATGAACCTCGGCTCCCACGACTACCAGATCCTGGCCACCGAGGGCTACCAGAGCAGCGGCAACTCCAACATCACCCTGGACGGCTCCAGCCCGTCGCCGACTCCCACTCCGACGCCGACGCGCACTCCCACGCCCAACCCCACCCCGTCGGCCACGCCTTCGCCTTCTCCCAGTGGCGGGAGCGGCCCCTGCCGCGTGTCCTACACCAAGAACGAGTGGAACAACGGCTTCACCGCCAACCTCACCGTCACCAACACCGGCGGCAGCGCGATCAACGGCTGGACGGTGACCTGGTCCTTCTCCGCCGGGCAGCAGGTCACCAGTTCGTGGAACGCCGACGTCAGCCAGAGCGGCTCGACGGTCACCGCCCGCAACGTGTCCTACAACGGCTCGCTGGCCCCCGGCGCGAACACCACGTTCGGCTTCCAGGGCACCCACACCGGCAGCAATCCCAACCCCACGGCCTTCAGCCTCAACGGCACGGCCTGCACCACCGGCTGACCTGAACGGCCTCAGCAAGACGAACGTGGGGAGCGGGCGGTGGAGCCCGCTCCCCACGCGGTTTCACGACGGAGAGGCGGCGTTCCGGCGTGCCAGGGCGGCGGCGGTGCCGTCGATGAACGCGCGCAGCCCGTGGTCGAAGGCGCGCTCACCGAACGGGCCGCCGCCGTCCCGGACGGCCGCCAGCAGGATGGCCGGTATGTCGTCCTCCGTCGCATCGGCGGCCACGGCCGGCCGCTCGGGCTCGGTCTGCTGTTGCAGGACCGAGCCGATGACGTAGTGGCTCAAGGCCGTGATGGTGTGCAGGGCCAACGCCGGGGTGAAGCCCCGGGCGACCATGGCGGACAACTCTTCCTCGAACAGCCGGAGCGTCACCGGGGACCTCCCCCGGGCGCCGGCGACGATGCGCGCGCCGTCGCGGTGGGACAGCAGTGAGGCACGGTACGCGCGGGCGCGGCGGTCCAGCCAGTCCTGCCAGGACTCCTCCTCCCGGGGCGGCCCCATGCCCGCCGCCCGGATGATCTCGTCCCCCATCGCGTCCAGCAGTTCCTGCTTGGTGCGGACGTGCCAGTACAGAGCCGGCGACTGGACGCCCAGCTCGGCGGCGAGCCGGCGCACCGTCAGCCCGTCCAGCCCCACCTCGTCGAGCAGGCGCAGCCCTGTCTCGACCAACGTCTGACGGCTCAGGCCGGGCCGTTTGTCGTTCGCTCGCATCGTTGACACCTTAGCAGCGCTAAGTTACCTTATCGCTGCTAAGGAGAACTGAGCACTGCTAAGGAGCGTTCCGCTCCCCGGACTTCAGGAGGCACCGTGCTCGTCACGACATCGGCGGACGGCACCGACGTCCGCGCCTACGACGAGGGCAAGGGTCCGGCCGTCGTGCTGCTCGGCCCCGGTCTGGACGACGGCACGCGCTGCCGGCGCCTCGCCGGCGTCCTGGCGGCCCGCTTCCGCGTCCTGCGCCCGCACCGCCGCCAGTACCGCATGGACCTCAAGCCCGACCCCCGGCTCGGCGGCTCCCCCTGCACGATCGCCGAGGAGGTGCAGGACGTCATGGCGCTGGTGCGAGCGGTCGGCGAACCGGTCGTCCTCTACGGCCACTCCGACGGCGGCGTCGTCGCCCTCGAAGCCCTGGCCGCCTCACCGTCGTCGTTCGCGGGGGCGGTCGTCTACGAGCCCGCCGCCGTCATAGGGCCGCCGCTGAGCGGCGAGGACGGGCACATCCTCACGCAGGCCCGGGCCGCCCTCGCGGCGGGGCGGCCCGGCAAGGCCATGGCCGTCTTCCTGCGCGGCTCGGTGGGGATACCCGGCCGGCAGGCCTCACTGGCCGGGCTCGCGGTGGCGCTGATCCCCAGGTACCGCAGGCTCATCCCCGGCCAGCTCGACTCTCTGGACGCGCTCGACCGGCTCGGGGTGCGACTGGACACCTACGCGACGATCAAGGTGCCGACCGTGCTGCTCGGCGGCGACCGCAGCCCCGCTCACCTCGGCGAGCGGCTCGACGCCATCGAAGGCGTCATGCCGCACGCCGAGCGCGTCATCATGCGCGGCCGCGACCACGGCGCCGACCTGAGAGACCACGAACAGGTCGCCGGGATCATCCAGCGGCTCGCGGACAAGGTGCTCCACCCCTCGACGGGCTGACCCGCGCACGGAGAACTCGAGCGCACCCCCGCGGTCTCCGTCACGGCCCGCCAGACGGCGCATTCGTCACCGCCCGCCACGACGGCGAAGGCCCGACCGTGATGTCGCGGCTCGCCTGCCGTCATCGTTCCGCGTCGTCGCCGTCCGGGGCGTGGCGTTGCGTCAGTTCGTCCTTGCGGCGCAGGAGGGCCGTCCTCGCGCGGCGGGCGGCGCGGAGGTTGACCACGGCGAGGATGCCGAGGACCAGCAGCATGACGATCGCCGAGGGATCGATCTTGTGGCGCAGGGTCGTGATGACCAGCGCGCCGACGGTCAGCGTCAGCCACGCGCCCAGTCCGATCCAACCCGCCACGACGCGGTCCCGGGCGAACAGCGGCGCCCGGCGCGTCACCGCCCAGCCGCCGAACGCCGCCCAGCAGAGCCCGATCGCCACCAGCACCGCGAAGGCGACCTTCGTCCGCGGCGGCAGCCCCGGCTCGGTCGCCCACAGCACACCGATGAGCCCGCTCCCCGCGAGTCCCGCGCAGGCCAGGGTCACGTATCCGATGCGCCGCCGCAGCGACAGGGGCGCGTCCAGCCGCTTGAGCACGTCCTCCGGCCTCATGCCTCGTACCCCTTCCTCACGAGTTCTTCCTGCAACAACCTCCGCGCCCGGTTGAGCCGTGACTTGACCGTTCCTACCGGGACGCCGCAGATCTGCGCGCACGCGTCCAGCGACAGGTCCTGGAGGTAGAACAGCAGGAGCACCTCCCGCTCGCGCAGCGGAAGGGCCGCCAGCGCACCGCCGAGGGTCTCCCGGTCGACGACGTCCTGCGCCTCGTCCCGGCCGGGCAGGTCGTCCACCTGCTCGGCTTCCGGCCGCGCGTACGCGTCCCGCAGCCGGTTCATCACCGCGCGGCGCGCGATGGTGAACAGCCACGGCGCGAACCGGTCCGGCCGCCGGAGTCGCGGCAGCCCTTTGAAGACCGCCAGCCAGATCTCCTGGACCACGTCATCGTCGTGGCCGGCGAGCATCCGCCCGACGTACCGTTCGACCGCGCCGTGCCAGGCCCGTACCAGCTCGGCGAACGCCTCGCGCTCGCCGAGCTGGCAGCGCACCACGAGCAGTTCATCGCTCATCCGCCCTCCTTCGCCCGTTCAGTCGGCGCCCGGACCCCGGAGGTTCATACCGGCCAGGAAGCACTTTGACCGCGCCTTGTCGGCGGATGACCATGACCGGTGCCGCCGGTGGGAAGGTCTGGAGTGCTCGGCGAATCACTCGAAAGCCACATCAACGGGGGGAACCATGGCGGTCACCGCAGAAATGTCGAAGCTGCTCGACAAGGAATATGAGAGTAAGAGCCTCGCGGACCTGGTCAAGGCTCCCGTATCCGCGCTGTCCGGGGTCAGCGAGAACGACGCGAAGCTGCTGCAGGAGGCCTTCCGCATCAAGACGGTCGGCGACCTGGGACGCAACAAGTTCTTCCGCGCGGCCACCGCTCTGGTGGACCTGGCCGACAGCATGAAGTAGGCGACCGACCTCCGTCGCGAAGTAGGGCCAGCAGCCCAGCATGCACGCGGCTGGCCTTACTCACCCCCACGAACACTCGCCCACCGCGAACTCTTCACCGCCAATGGACGACGCTCACACCTCGCCGTTCTTCACACCGGCCAGGAAGGCCGCCCACTCCCCAGGGCTGACGACCAATGCCGGGGCAGTAGATCTCTTGCTGTCGCGAACCGCCCGTAGCCGGGAAACATTCGACGCCACCTCGACACACTCTCCCTGGTCAGCGCTGTAGCTGCTCTTGCGCCACTGTGCATCTTGGAGCTTCTGGATCATTTTGCTTCACCGTTTCCTCTAGAAGCCGGAGCGACTGGCTGAACGGGAGGGCTTCCGCCCGGAGCGCGTCGTACCGAAGGACGAGTTCAGCGATCAAGAGCCGGTCGTCGAAGGTGCGCCCGAAGGGCTGGGCGTCCGTATAGGCGGCATAGGGAGACCCATTCCGTTCGGCGATGATGAACCCGCCCGCCAGTCCGCAATGCGCCCGGACCGCGCTGGGCACGATCTGGATGGTCACTCGAGGATGCCGGGCGATCTCAAGCAGGTGCCTGAGCTGCTCTCGCATGACCTCTATATCACCGATCATCCGATGGAGCACGGCCTCATCCATGACCACGTTGAGCACGGGCGGCCGGTCACGTTGCAGGATCGCCTGCCGCTGCATCCGGTTCGCCAGTCGTTTCTGCAACTCCTCATCCGTGATCCCTGGAGTGGCGGCGAGGATCTCGCGAGTGTACGCCTGGGTCTGTAGCAGCCCCGGGACGATGGTGGGCTGCCAGGTCCGCAGACCAGTCGCCTGTTCTTCCTCCTCCAGCCAGGGGCGGAGGTACTCGGGGGCCTTGTTCCAGGTCGTGGCGGTGTAGAGGCGGACCATGGTGCCGTCGAGGCCGAAGATCTGGTCGCAGAGCTCGGCGAAGCGGCGGGACGGCGGGCGTTTGGCCAGCTCGATCATGTTGACCATGGAGTCGGAGAAGCCCATGCGGTCGCCGAGCTGGGCCTGCGTCAGCGCGGCGGCCTGCCGGTAACGGCGCAGTTCGAATGCGAACACCGCGCGCGGAGACTCGTGCGGGTCTATTTCTTTTTGGGGGGACAAATCTCACCTACCCATGTAGAACGGATTGTTCCGGCGACCAACGATTTCCCTCACCTGAAGTGTGGACGGGGTGTTCCCCCGTTCCGCTACCGATGGTAGGTCCTCGTTGACAGCCTGGTGAAGCGAAGTCACCAGGAGGCGCGGAATTTCCCGCCGGAAAGCGAAAAGGCGAGCGCATGAGGATAGGAAACCTGCTGGGCGTCATCGAGCTGGCCGGTATCCCTGAGTCGGCCTCATTGGCCCGCGAGTACGTCCGGGACAAGCTCGGCGACGGCCATCCGGCTCTGGACGACGTGACGCTCCTGGTCTCCGAGGTCGTCACGAACGCCGTCGTTCATTCGGACTCGCGGAATGGCGGGACGGTCACGCTGGCCATCGCCGACCGCCACGATCTGGTCCACGTCGACGTGGTGGACGCCGGCGGCGACACGGTGCCACACGTCCGTGGAGATCCGTGCGCCGAGGGCGGTCGCGGAATGATGCTCGTCGAAAGGCTGTCCCACCGCTGGGACGTCCACGAGGACGCCGCCGGGCGCACGGTCTGGTTCCAGGTGAGATATACCCGCACGCACGAGTGACGGCGTTTCCGCTATTCCCTACCGCTCTCAAGGTCCCCTGCGACCACTCTTACGGTCCCACGTGGAATGCGTCGGCCGTACCGCCGTTCCGTGCGCGCGCAACGGTCGTTCAATACGAATCAGAGGGTTACGAGCGGCCGTCCCCATTGCCCCCGGTGGGGACGGCTTTTCTCCGATCGGCACGAGCGACATTGACGAGAAAGGCCCACACCGATCGGCCGGCTCAGAAAAGGCTGCGCGAATTACGCGGTGATCGGCCGGTCACGTGGCCGGCGATGTAGCATGCCACTGTGTTCGTATGCCTCCGGGCGTCGCGCGGACGGTGCGGCCGTGCGTGCGAGAACGCCTGTGTCACGGTGCGGGTCGATGGCTGACGGCCGCGCCCACGATTTCGCGGTGCGGGCGGACGCCGGCACCGTCCCGACCGGTCTCGCCCCATTCGACCGGCGGGTGATCGCGGTCGGCGGCGTCGTCTTCGCCGTGCTGATGGCGCTTTCGCCCCGGTACGGCTTCCAGCGCGACGAGCTGTACTTCCTGGACGCCGCCCGGCATCTGCAGGCGAGTTACGTCGACCAGCCTTTCCTGGCGCCGCTGCTGGCCCGGGTGTCCCTGGACCTGTTCGGCGTGTCGCTGCCCGGCCTGCGGGTGTGGCCCGCGCTCGCCGCCTGGGCCACGGTCGTGGTCGGCGGGCTCACCGCCCGCGAGCTCGGCGGCGGCCGGCGGCCGCAACTGATGGCGGCGGTGGCCGTGGCGACCATGCCGGTCCTGTGGGCCGCCGACCACGTGGCGAACACCACCCCGTACGCCATGCTGGCACTGGCCGCGCTGGCCCTCGTCGTCGTCCGCATCGGACGCACCGGCGACCCCCGCTGGTGGCCGGTCGCCGGGCTGGCGCTCGGCCTCGGCGTCGCCGACAACCACCAGCCGGGCTTCTTCGCCGTGGCGCTCGTGGTCGGCGCCCTGTTCGGCGGGGGCCGCCGGCTCGTGCTCAACCGCTGGTTCGCGGCCGGCGCCGCGATCGCGGTGGCGTTCGTCGTTCCCGACATCTGGTGGCAGTCGCAGCACGAGTGGGCGACGATCGCCATGACCCGTCAGCTCAACCGGGAGAACGGCGGCCTGCTCAACATCCCCGTCTGGGTGATCGGCCAACTGCTGCTGGTGTGCCTCGCCCTGGTGTGGGTCTGGCCCGCCGGGCTGCGCCTGCTGTGGCGCTCCGAACGGCCGCTGTGGCGGGCGCTCGTGTGGGCCTACGGGCTGCTGTTCGTCCTCTACGCCCTCACGACCGGCGCGAAGATCTACTACGTGGCCGGCGCGTACGTCTATCTGCTCGCCGCGGGCGCCGTCGCCGTCGACGGATGGCTGTACGCCTGGCGGCTCCGCATCGGCGCCGTCGCCGTGGCGACCGCGCTCCTCACCGTCGTGCTCGCGCTCGGGCTGTTACCGATCCTTCCGCTCCCCCGCGCCGGCTCCGGCCGCACCATCGACTCCACCTTGGCCGAGACCGTCGGATGGCCCGAACTCGTCGACACGGTCCGCGACGTGTGGAACACCCTGCCGCCCGGCCAACGGGCCCAAGCCGTGATCTTCACCGACAACTACAGCGAGGCGGGCGCCATCAACGAACTGGGCAGGGGCACCGGGCTGCCCACGGCCGTGAGCGGCCACAACAGCGTGTGGTGGTGGGGCCCCGGCAACCCGGACGCCACCACCGTCGTCGCCGTCGCGCCCGGCAGCAGCTACGCCGGCTACCTCGGCGGCTTCTTCACCAGCGTGCGCGAGGCGGCCACCGTGTCCAACCCGTACGGCGTCCGCAACATCGAGGCCGGCGGCCACGTCTACGTCTGCACCGGACTCCGCCTCCCCTGGTCCCGGTTGTGGCCCCGCCTCCGGCACTACGACTGACGGCGAGCCGGTCGATCCGGGTCCGGTCCGACCGCGGCGAGGTGTCAATCGAGGGCTTTGAGCAGTTCCTGCGACAGAGGGGCGGCGGAGGCGGGGTTCTGGCCGGTGTACAGGTTGCGGTCCACGACCGTGTACGGCTTCCAGCTCTCGCCGCGGGTGAAGTCGACGCCCAGGTGGACCAATTCGTCTTCGAGCAGCCACCTGGCCTTGGACGCCAGTCCGACGGCTTCCTCCTCGTCGTTGGTGTAGGCCGTGACCCGGTATCCGGCGAAAGGCGAGGCTCCCTTTCGCCGCGTGGCCAGCATCGCGGCCGGCGCGTGGCAGACGATGGCCAGGGGCTTGCCCGTGGCCAGGGCCGCGGTCAGCAGCCGGCCCGCGTCGGCGTCGTTCCACAGGTCTTCCATGGGGCCATGGCCCCCGGGGAGGTAGACGGCGTCGAAGTCTTCGAGGCGGACGTCCGCCAGTTCGATCGGCCGCCGCAGCTCCTCGGCCGACCGCAGGATCTCCTCCTCCCGCAGGGCGACCTGCTCCCCGCCGGCCATCGAGGGGCGCAGGCTCATGACGTCCACGTGCGGCACCACGCCACGGGGGGTGGCCACCACGATCTCGTGGCCGGCCTCGGTCAACGCGCTGTACGGGGCCGTGAACTCCTCGGCCCAGTAACCGGTCGGGTGCCGGGCGCCGTCCTTGAGCGTCCAGTAACTCGCTCCGGTCACCACGAAGAGAATCTTGGCCATGAGGGATTCGCCCCCTCGATCGCACCTGGTGATACGGCCAACAATGTGACCTATGTAACTTTATATGCCGTTCGTCGGCGCCGCGGCGGTGGAGCCGACGAACGCGCTGGCCAGGCGCGCCCGCCGGATCGGGATGTGGACAACCGGCGAGGGCGGTTCGGGGAGCGGCCTAGCATGAAGAACCCGTTGTCCGCCTGAGGAGGTGCCGGTGCTGCCGGGCATGGCTTCGAGCACGGCCGGGTCCACGGCCGCGACGGCTTCCAACGGCCGTCCGGCCTCCACGGGACCGGCCACGCGCATCCGCCGGGTGGTCCCCGCCGCGCGGGCCCATTGGGTCTTCCTGCTCGCCCTCGCCGCCGGGGCCGTGCTCCGGCTGGTGGCCATGCTGGGATACCGCCCGGCGCTGTGGTTCTGGGCCGACTCCTTCGTGTACGTCAACGCGGCGGTCCGTCTGCAACCGCTGGAGTCCCGCCCCGCCGGCTACTCCTTGTTCCTGTGGGCGTTGCGCCCCTTGCAGGGCTTCGCCGCCGTGATCACCGTCCAGCACCTGCTCGGGCTGGCGATGGCGGTCTGCGTGTACGCCGTGCTGCGGCGCCGTGCCCGGCTGCCCGGCTGGAGGGCGACGCTCGCCGCCGTCCCCGTGCTGCTGGACGTGCACATGGTCCAGCTTGAGCACCTCGTCATGGCCGACCTGCTGTTCACCTTCCTGGTGACGGCCGCGGTGACGGCGCTGCTGTGGCGAGAACGGCCCACGGTGGGGACGGCCGTCGCGGCGGGGCTGTTGCTGATGGCGGCCACCCTCACCCGCACCGTCGGGCTTCCCGTGCTCATCGTCGTGCTCGTCTGCATGCTCATCGCCCGGGCCGGGTGGCGTCCGCTGGTGGCGTGCGCGCTCGCCGCGATGGTAGGCATCGGCGGCTACGCCGTGTGGCACCACAGCGAGCACGGCGTCTACGGTCTGGGTCAGAGCAACGTCTGGCTCTGGGCGCGCACGATGAGCTTCGCCGACTGCGCGCGCATGCACCCGGCCGGGGAAGAGCGCGTCCTGTGCCCGTCCGATCCTCCCGGACGGCGGCCCGCTCCCCCGTCCTACATCTGGGAGGCCGGCTCACCCCTCGCCAAGGTGCGCAAGGACGCCGACCGCGAGCGGCTGAGCGGCGCGTTCGCCAAGGAGGCCATCATGGCGCAGCCGGTGGACTTCCTGGTGACCGGCCTGAGGGACGCGCTGTGGAGCTTCGAGTGGACCCGCCGGGTCTATCCGACCCCCGGCCCGCAGAGCGCCTACGTCTTCCCCGACTCGGTGAAGCCGTTCACCAGCAAGATCGCCTCGTCGGGGCGCAGCGCTCCGCAGCTCACGGCCGCCTACCAGGGCGGCAGGGCCGACACCCGGCTCGTCGAACCGTACGCGGGGCTACTGCGGGCCTATCAGTCGCAGGGGTTCCTGCGGGGCCCGTTCCTCGCGGTCATCCTGCTGGCCGGGCTGTTCGGCGTGCTCGCGCGATGGCGGCGGCTGGGCGGTCCGGTGCTGCTGCCGTGGGCGGTGGCGATGACGTTGCTCCTGCTGCCGCCGCTGATCGCGGCGTTCGACCACCGCTACGTCGTGCCCGTCATCCCCGTCGCATGCCTGGCGGCCGGCCTGGCCTTCCAGAACCTCCGCGTACGGCGTGCGGGAGATACGGCAGATACGGGAGATACGGGAGATACGCCAGGCTAACGTGACCTAGGCTCATCTATGTCGGCGCACTTATGCTTCCGGCATGGACGAGCGCCAGCGTTACGAACGCGCCACCGCCGAACTCGACCCGCCCTTCGCGATCCTCGACCTCGCGGCGTTGCGGGAGAACGCCGCGTCGATGGCCCGCCGCGCCAAGGGCAAGTCGATCAGGGTGGCCAGCAAGTCCATCCGCTGCCGGGCGGTTCTGCGGAGCGTCCTGGAAATGGACGGCTTCGCCGGCGTCATGGCGTTCACGCTGCCCGAAGCGCTGTGGCTGGCCGGCGAAGGGTTCCGCGACATCCTGGTGGCCTATCCGACGGCCGACCGG
Organism: Sphaerisporangium rhizosphaerae; assembly: GCF_042665155.1. Taxonomy (NCBI): domain Bacteria; kingdom Bacillati; phylum Actinomycetota; class Actinomycetes; order Streptosporangiales; family Streptosporangiaceae; genus Sphaerisporangium; species Sphaerisporangium rhizosphaerae. The sequence goes on from NZ_JBHTCG010000008.1 coordinate 142,491, forward strand.
CAGGCGCTGGCGGCCCTGGCGGGCGATCCCCGGGCCGCACGGGAGATCACCGTGATGATCGACTGCCTCGAACATCTCGACCTGATCGAGGCGGCGACGGCCGGCGTGCCGTCCCGCCAGGAGATCCGCCTCTGCCTGGACATCGACGCGAGCTTCGTGGCGTTCGCTGGCCGGATGCGCGCCGGAGTGCTGCGCTCCCCGGTCCGCGAGCCCGGGCAGGCCGCCGACCTGGCCGCCGAGGTGGCCAAGCGTCCGGGGTTCCGGCTGGTGGGCCTGATGGCGTACGAGGCGCAGATCGCCGGAGTGGGCGACCGGGTGCCGGGCCCCTACGGCCGTGCGCTGCGCATGGTGCAGGCCAGGTCGCGGCGCGAGCTGATCGTCCGGAGGGGACGCGTCGTCGAGGCCGTCCGGCAGGTCGCCGACCTGGAGTTCGTCAACGGCGGCGGCACCGGTTCGGTGGAGAAGACCACCAGGGAGAAGGCGGTGACCGAGATCGCCGCCGGGTCGGGGTTCTACCACCCGCGCCTGTTCGACTTCTACCGCGGCTTCACCGGCCGCCCGGCCGCGCTGTTCGCGCTGCCCGTCGTGCGCCGGCCCGCCCCCGGGGTGGTCACCGTGCTCGGCGGCGGGTACCACGCCTCCGGCTCCCCCGGCGTGTCGCGCCTCCCGCAGCCGTACCTGCCGGCCGGGCTGAGCTACGACGGGCGCGAGGGCGCGGGCGAGGTGCAGACCCCGCTGCTCGGCCGCGCGGCAGACGACCTTCGCATCGGCGACCGCGTGTGGTTCCGCCACGCCAAGGCGGGCGAACTGTGCGAGCGCTTCGACGCCCTGCACCTGATCGAGGGAGACCGCCTGGTCGACACCGTCCCCACCTACCGAGGCGACGGCAAGACCTTCCTCTGACCGGCCCGCGAACCGCTTACGGCCCAGGGGTCAGCGGCGGGTGCGGCGCCAGAGGGTGTAGGCGGCGCCGGCTATGACGATGGCGCCGACGCCGATGAGGATCGGGGCCAGGTTGCGGGCCGGGGGCTCGTCCTGCCAGCCGTCGTCCTCGCCGTAGGCGCCGTACTGGGCGTACCCCCGCGGGTGACCGGCGCCGCCGATCATGTCGCGGGCGGTGGTGACCAGGTGCTCGGCATTGGCCTTGATCCTGGCGACGCCGCGCCCGGCGACCCGCTTGGGGCTGACGCGGTCCACGATGGCGTCAACGGTGACAGCAAGCTCCGCCCGGGTGCGCTCGATTTCCCGCTCGAGCGCCTCGGGATCGGTGTCGGCCATGACGATCCCCTTCTCTGTCTCCCGGGCGAGCCGCCCTCGCCCGGCTCGCCGCTACATTGCAGCGATCAGTCTGTCAGGTCGGGTGACCGCCCGGCACGCTGGGCATGCCGGTAGGTTGTTCCCGTGACGCAGACGAGACTCGAGCCCGGCGACGCCGCACCCGACTTCACCCTGCCCGACTCCGAGGGCGAGGCCACGAGCCTTGAGTCCTTCCGCGGCAAGCGGGTCATCCTCTACTTCTACCCCGCGGCGATGACGCCTGGGTGCACCAAGCAGGCGTGCGATTTCCGCGACAGCCTCGCCTCGCTGACCGCCGCGGGCTTCGTCGTGCTGGGCGTCTCCAAGGACACCCCGCAGAAGCTCGCGAAGTTCGCCGAACGTGACGCGCTCACCTTCCCGCTGCTCTCCGACCCCGAGCTGGCCGTCCACCAGGCGTACGGGGCGTACGGCGAGAAGACCATGTACGGCAGGACGACGGTCGGCGTGCTGCGCTCGACCTTCGTCATCGACGCCGACGGCAAGGTCGAGAAGGCGCTCTACAACGTGAAGGCCACCGGTCACGTCGCGCGCCTGCGAAAAGATCTCGGTCTGGCCTGACCGGCACGGCCGGGCGTGTGCTCAACTAGGATGGCGCCAGCCGCAGGCACGGGGTCGTAGCCCAACGGCAGGAGGCACAGGTTTTAGGTACCTGACAGTGTGGGTTCGAATCCCACCGACCCCACCCCGTCGCTCGTCCACCTCCCCGGGGGAACGATCACCATGGGCGCCACTTTCGCAGACGTCGTCACCTCCGCGCCGAGCACGTGGGGCGCGGCGAACGCCACCAGCGCCGCGATCGTGTTCCCCCTCGGCTGGCCCGTCGCCCTGCTGCTGCTGTCGGTGGTGTCCGACCCGGCCCAGATGTGGCACGCGGGCGACCGGTACGCCGAGGTCGCCACGCTCGTCCGGCAGGCCGGCGAGCAGATGACCGACGCCGTGACCCGTCGCGCCCACGCCGACCACTGGGTGGAGAAGGGCCGCGACGCCTTCATGGCCAACCGGCTGCGGCCCTACCAGACGGCGCTCGACCAGGCGGCCGGCATGTACGACGAGATGGACGGCGCGCTGAAGGCGAGCGCCCTGTCCTACACCGGGCTCGGCATGTCCTCGGCGATCATCGGGTCCTCGCTGCTCAGCTTCGTGGCGCCCTACCTCGCCGCCGCGGTGGTGCCGGGCATCGGCGCCAGCACCACCTACGTGGCCAACAAGGCCATGGTCGAGGCCGGCGTCGTCGTCCGGGGGATGGTGGCGAGCATGGCCAAGGTCAACGGCACGGTGGCCACGATGCTGTCCGGGCTCGCCGTCCGGCTCGGGGTGTCACAGGGGGCGTTGACGGGGACGGCGGCCACGGGGACCGCGACGGTGGCAGGCGGCATCGGCGGGTACCAGACCATCTGGCGCGCGGCGCCGACCATGCGCGAGAGCGTGAGTCCGGTGTCATGGCCGGCCCACCTGCGGGACGGTGAGACCCCGCCCAAGGGGTACCACGGGGCGACGGCCGTCCAGCTCGGCGACATGAAGCGCATCGACCACCGCTCACTGGAGGCCCTCGGCCGTGACCTCGACGCGAGCGCGTCCGGGACGCTCGACAGGGCGTGCGAGCTGGCGCGGGGCAACGAGGTGGGGGTGCCCGGGTTCGGCGCGGCGGGCGTGCACCTCGCCTATGTCTGCGCCGGCATGCGCGACACCGCGGTGCGCCATCTCACGGCGGGCAGGGACGAGCCGGGGAAGTGGCTGCCCGCGCTGCGCACCGTGGCGGACAACTGGGCCTACGCCGAGGACGCCACCGTCAAGGCGACCAGGCACGTCCGCTGAGGCGGCGCGAAAGACGCATGAGGGCTGCGCGAAGGACACCTGAGGGTGGTGTGAAGGGCGCCGGGACGACGAGAGCCGCCTCCACGTCGTGGAGGCGGCTCTTTCCGCGTCAGCCCGCTGGGCAGAGGGCGTCAAGCGTGGGTAGGAGACGAGGTCGGGATTCCCGGGGTCGCGTGACAGTCCCCCCAGCCACGCGACCCGTCGTCTTTGAAGCCCGACATCTCACTTCTCCCTTTACTCCCCCGAAGGGGTGCTCCCAATAAGAACTATCCCCCACGGCCCGTAAGACCGGTGTAAGCCTTCCGGGGCTGTACGACCTGGGTCGTAGAAGCAGATCCCTCTCCAGGCGGAAGGGCGGGTGAAGTGGGCGAACGTAGAGTTGAATACGTGTTCGGCAGACTGCGCGCGTGGGGTTCCGGCAAGGGCAAGCTGGTCGATGTCCTGTTCGTGGCGCCGCTCCTGCTGCTGTGCCTGGCCGCCGCCGGCAACATCGCCAACGGCTCCCATCCGCCGGGGGCGCACGGTCTGAACTACCTCGAGTACACGGCGATGTCGGCGGCGCTGCTCGTGCCGCTGCTGTGGCGCCGCAGCCACCCCGTCCCGGTGTTCGCGATCATCGCGCTGGTGTCCTTCTTCCAGTGGCTCGCCCCCGTCCAGCCGCTTCCCGCCAACATCGCCGTGCTGGTGGCGCTGTACAGCGTCGTCTCCGGCTGTGTGCTGCGGTGGTCCCTCGCGGCGGGCGCGATCGTGGAGCTGGGCATCGTGCTGCTGCTGCTCCGCTACGGCACGATGTCGGCGTTCTCCCTGGCCTCCGCGTCGGTGTTCATGGTCGCCACCTGGATCGCCGGCATCTACGCCAGCACCCGGCGGCGCTACCTTGAAGGGCTGGAGGAACGCGCCGAGCGCGCCGAGCGCGAGCGGGACCAGCAGGCACGCATCGCCGCCGCGGCCGAGCGGGCCCGCATCGCCCGCGAGCTGCACGACGTGGTGGCGCACAACGTCAGCGTCATGATCGTCCAGGCGGACGGCGCGGGGTACGCCATCGACGCCGACCCCGAGCAGGCGCGGCGGGCCGTGAGGACGATCTCCAGCACGGGGCGGCAGGCCCTGGCCGAGATGCGCCGCCTGGTCGGCGTGCTCCGGCAGGACGACGGGAGCGAAGAGGAGTACGCGCCGCAGCCGGGCGTGGCCGACCTGGACGGGCTCCTGCTGCACATCCGGCAGTCCGGCCTCCCGGTGGAGTACACGGTCACCGGGACGGCCTGCGACCTGTCGGAGGGGGTCCAGCTCGTCATCTACCGCCTCGTCCAGGAAGCCCTGACCAACACCCTCAAACACGGCGGACCGGGCACGCACGCGCGGGTCGAGATGGAGTACGGTCCACGGGAGGTCCACTTGCGGGTGACCGATGACGGCCGGGGCGCGGCGGCGCCCCGCGGCATCGACGGGCACGGGCTCATCGGCATGCGCGAGCGGGTCGCGATGTACGACGGCAGCGTGCACGCTTCCCCCAGCCCCGGAGGTGGGTTCCAGGTGACCGCACGACTCCCCGTGGCACGGGCCGCGTGAGCGTCCCGGGCGACCAGATCAGGGTGGTCCTGGTCGACGACCAGCAGCTCGTGCGCGCCGGCTTCCGCATGGTCCTCGGCGCCCAGCCCGACATCGAGATCGTGGGCGAGGCCGCGGACGGAGCCGACGCGGTCGAGCTGATGCGCACGGTGCGCGCCGACATCGTGCTGATGGACGTGCGCATGCCCCGCGTGGACGGCGTGGAGGCGACCCGGCTGATCCGCGCCATGCCGGACCCGCCCAAAGTGCTCATCCTCACCACCTTCGACCTCGACGATTACGCCTTCGCGGCGCTCAAGGCCGGGGCGTCGGGGTTCCTGCTCAAGGACGTGCCTCCGTCCGATCTGCTCAGCGCGATCCACTCGGTGCACGCCGGGGACGCGGTGGTCGCGCCCAGCACGACCAGGCGGCTGCTGGAGCGCTTCACCGCCCACCTGCCGGGCGCGACGGCGCCCCAGGCGGAGACTCTGGGGCAGCTCACCGCGCGCGAGCGCGAGGTGCTCGTGCTGGTCGGGCGCGGGCTGTCCAACGCCGAGATCGCGCGGCGGCTCACGCTGGCCGAGGCCACGGTGAAGACCCACCTGGGCCGGGTCCTCGCCAAGCTCGGCGTCCGCGACCGCGCGCAGGCCGTCGTGTACGCCTACGAGACCGGCCTGATCACCCCCCTGACCAAGCCCTCCGACCGCTGACGGCCGACCGCTGACCGCCGACCGCTGACCGCTGGCCGCCGACCGCTGCCGCGAGCCGGGCGGCCGTCCGTGCGGTGCGGGTGTGCAGTGCGGGTGTGCAGTGCGGGTGTGCGCCTCCGGCGGCGGCGGGTCGGCCGAAAGGGGGAGGCGCGGGTACCTCAAGGGTCGCACCGCCCGTCTGCGACGCCCCTCCAGGCCTACTCGAAGTCCCTTCCCTAGGGTCATGGCGGGCGAGATCGGCGGCCATAGCGTTGATCTCGCGGAATCTCCGCAGATCAATCCCCTACCGCTTGAGGAGCCAGCCGTGACCGTCATCGGAGAGGAAGCCGTCCTGCGGACCGCGCCCGCCGCGGTCGTCGCCCGTGGCGTGAGCAAGGTCTACGGCCACGGGGACGCGGCCGTGCACGCGCTGCGCGGGGTGGACGTCCGGTTCGAGACCGGTGCGTTCACCGCCATCATGGGCCCGTCGGGCTCCGGGAAGTCCACCCTGATGCACTGCCTGGCCGGCCTGGACACCGTGACCGACGGCGAGGTGCGCATCGGCGACGTCGACATCACCCGGCTCAGCGACAAGCGCCTGACGTTGCTGCGGCGCGAACGCGTCGGCTTCATCTTCCAGGCGTTCAACCTGCTGCCGACCCTCACCGCCGAGCAGAACATCCGCCTGCCGCTGGACATCGCCGGCCGCCAGGCCGACCAGGAGCTGTTCGAGGCGGTGATCCGCACGGTCGGGCTCGGCGACCGGCTCAAGCACCGGCCGAGCGAGCTGTCCGGCGGGCAGCAGCAGCGCGTCGCGGTCGCCCGCGCGCTGATCAGCAAGCCCCAGGTCATCTTCGCGGACGAGCCGACCGGCAACCTCGACTCGCGCAGCGGCGCCGAGGTGCTGTCGTTCCTGCGTACCTCGGTCCGCGAGCTGGACCAGACCATCGTCATGGTCACCCACGACCCGGTCGCCGCCTCCTACGCCGACCGGGTGGTCTTCCTGCGCGACGGGATGCTGGTGACCGAGCTGGCGCAGCCGTCGCCGCAGAACGTGCTCGACACCCTGATGAAGCTGGAGGGCTGAGGTGTTCCGCACCACGCTGGCCGGGCTGCTGGCGCACAAGCTCCGGCTCCTGCTCACCTCGCTGGCGATCACCCTCGGGGTGGGCTTCATCGCCGGGACGTTCGTGCTGACCGACACGATCCAGGCGGGCCTGTCGCAGCGCATCGCCGCCTCGGCCGACAAGGTGGACGTGGCCGTGCTCCCGCCGGTCAGCACCAGCGAGAACCAGCCGCGGCTGACCGCGGCCGACCTGGCGGCGATCAAGGGCGTGGCCGGCGTCGCCGAGGCGCAGGGGCTGGTCCAGGGCAGCGCCGCGCTGCTCGGCAAGGACGGCAGGGCCGTCGGCGACTTCGCCACCACCGGCGTCTCGGTGGTCGGCGGCCGGTTGAACCGCACGGAGATCACCTCCGGCGCCGCGCCGTCCGCTCCCGACCAGGTCGTCATCGACAAGAACACGGCGAAGACCCGCGGGTTCGCCGTCGGCGACACCGTCCGGGTGCTCGACGGCGACGGCCGGCCGCATCCCTTCCGCCTGGTCGGGTTGTTCGACGTCGGGGTGGACCAGCAGCTCGCCGTCACCGGCGCGGTGGGCTTCGCCCCCGCGACCGCGCAGACGATGACCGGCCAGAAGGGCTTCGTCGAGATCGACGTCGTCGCGGCACCGGGCGTCACCCCTGAACGGCTGAAGAGCGCCGTGTCGGCCGCCGTGACCGGCCACGGCGCCCGCCTCTACACCGGCCACCAGCTCGCGCAGGAGCTGGCCAAGAGCAGCGGCGCCGACATCGACGTGATCGGCACGGCGCTGCTGATGTTCGGCCTGGTCGCGATGTTCGTGGCCGCCCTGGTCATCTACAACACCTTCAACATCCTGGTGGCTCAGCGCTCCAGGGAGATGGCACTGCTGCGCTGCATCGGGGCGACACGCCGCCAGGTCTTCGGGTCCATCCTGCTGGAGTCGGCGGTCGTCGGCCTGCTGTCGTCGGCCCTCGGCCTGCTGGCCGGACTCGGGCTCGGCGCGGGAGCGCTCGCCCTGCTCAGGACGCTCGGCATGGACGCGCCCGGAGGCGGCGTCTCGCTCGCGCCGCGGACCATGGCCCTCGCCCTCGCCGTCGGCCTGGTCGTCACCGTCGGGGCCGCGCTGCTGCCCGCGCGCACGGCCACCAAGGTCGCCCCGGTCGCGGCGCTGCGCACCCAGAGCGACGAGCACGCCTTCCGGACCGGCGTCCTGCGCGTCGTGTTCGCCATGCTGTTCCTGCTGGGCGGCGCCGGGGTCACCGCCTACGGCGTCATCTCCTCGCCCGGGCAGCAGGCCCTGTTCATCGTCATGGGCGGCGGCGTGCTGACCTTCCTCGCCGTGCTCATCCTCGGCCCGCTGATGGTCGGGCCGCTCAGCACGCTGGCCGGGTGGGCGCCCGCCCGGCTGTTCGGCGTCCCGGGCAGGCTCGCCCTGGACAACTCCCAGCGCAACCCCAAGCGCTCGGCCACCACGACGGTCGCGCTGACCATCGGCGTGACGCTCATGACGCTCATCTCGGTCATCACCGCCACAACGCGCGCCACGTACACGGCCAAGCTGGACGACCAGTTCCCCATCGACTACATGATCTCGCCGCAGGAGGACCTGACCTCGAATGCCGACGCGGCGCTCCCCCGCGCGCTCGCCGAGGGCCTGCGCGCCCGGCCCGAGCTCGCCTCGACCGTCGAGTTCCGGCAGGCGGCCGCCCGGATCGGCGACACCGGGCGCACGAACGACGTCGGCGCGTTCAGCGGCCCGTACCAGCCGGCGCTCAGCGCGGGCTCCATGCGGGGCTTCGCCCCGGGCTCGGCGGTGATCGCCGACGACCTGGCCAAGCGGCTCGGCACCGGGCCGGGCGGCTCGATCACGGTCAGGACGCCCAAGGCGGGGGCCGTACGGCTCAAGGTGCTCGGCCTGTTCGACCCGGAGTCGACCCCGCTGCCGGCCGTCACCGTGCCCGACACCGAGTTCGACCGGTACTTCGGCCCGCTCGGCGACAGCCGGCTGATCGTCAACGTCAAGGACGGCGTGACCCCCGACGTCTCCCGGCGCGCCGTCGAGGCCGCGACCGAGCCGTACCCGACGGCCAAGGTGCTCAGCGCCACCGAAGCCCGCGGGCAGTTCGACGAGGCGCTCGACATGGCCTTGATGATCATCAGTGGGCTGCTGGGCCTGGCGGTCCTGATCTCGCTGCTCGGCATCGCCAACACCCTCAGCCTGTCGGTGCACGAACGCACCCGCGAGTCGGCGCTGCTGCGCGCCCTCGGGCTGACCCGGGCGCAACTGCGCCGGATGCTGTCGGTCGAGGCGCTGATCCTCGGCCTCATCGGGGCCCTGGTGGGGGCGGTGCTCGGCGTCGCGTACGGCTGGGCCGCCTCGCGGACGCTGATGGAGGGCGTGCTGTTCCGGGTCCCGGTCACCCAGGTGCTGCTGTTCGTCCTGCTGTCGGGCGCGGCGGGCGTGCTGGCGGCGGTCCTGCCGGGCCGCCGCGCCGCCCGCGCCTCCATCGTCGGCTCCCTCGCCGCCGACTGAACCCGGCCATGCCGCGGGTGGCCCCGGACAGCGCCGGCCACCCGCGCGGGCCGGGCCCACCCGCGGCCGAGCCCACCTGCGCGAGCGCGTGTGCGGGCCGAGCCCATCCGCGCCAGCCACACGTGCGGGCCGAGCCCCTGCGGCCGGGCCCGCCGCCAGGTGAGGCCGGCCGCGTACCGGCGGCCGGGCCCGCGGCCAGGTGGGTCCCGCCGCGTATCGGCGGCGCCCGGCCTACCGAGGGCGGCGTCCCGACCACTGTTCGGCGACGGCCTCCGGAGTGAGCAAGGGGCGGATGGACACCTCGCCGGTGGCGCGGTCGATGACCACGCACCCGCCGCCCACGATCGCCGGCAGCGCGCTCGGATCCTGCGGCTCGGGCGGCCGCGGCCAGGCGACGTACCCCTCGTCGAAGGCGTAGAGCCCGACCTCCGTGGCCCGCTCGGCCGGCAGCGGGCCGTTGAAGTACTCCTCGGCCACCACCCGCGCCTGCTCCGCCGACATCCCGTGCCCGCTCACAGCCGCCTCCCCCGCCGGTCGAGCGCCACGCAGAACACCCCGGCCACCGGGCCGGGCGGTGGGTCCACGGAGGTGTGCCCGCGCTGGGCGTCCACCCACACGACCTCCCCCGCGGCGTTGACGGCGTTCCACGCGTGGTTGCCGCCGGAGGCCCAGCGGGTGACCAGCACGGCCGCCGCACCATGGCCGCCGGCGCCCAGCCGCTCGGCGACCAGCGCGTACGCGCGGCGGCCCTGCCCGACGTACTCGAAGCGGTGCCCGAGCCAGCGTTCGGCGCGGGCCACGCCGCCGGGCTCGCCGCCGAGCGACGGCCGGCCGAGGCGGTCGTACTCGGGCTGCCGCGGCGCGGCCACCACCGGCTCGCCGTGCCAGGTGGAGATCACCGCGAGCGCGCAGTCGAGCGAGTTCGTCGCCCGGAAGGGATCGTCGGACGGGCCCTCGCCGTTGATCAGACGGATCCACGTGCCGCGCGGGTCGGCGAAGCGCGCCCCCTCGGGCACCGCCTGGCACAGGTCGCGCTGCACCTGCGGATCGGGCCAGGCCAGCCCGCCCGACGTGCCGTACGGGCGCGCGAGGTCGAGCCGAGGCGGACGGCCCGGACCGTCGAACCAGTCGCCCGCCACCACCCCCGGCCACCCCCCATTACCGAGACCCCCGCCCAGCACCTCCTGATCACCGCCCAGCACACCCGGATGCCCGCCCGACACACCGGGACCGCCGCTCGGCACACCAGGACCGCCCGGCACATCACGATCGCCGCTCGCCCCGCCTGGACCACCATGAGCGGACGCCCCTTGCTCATACGCGGACTCGCGTCGAGCGTGGGCCGGGCCGTGCCCGCCACGCTCCGGGTGGCGGCGTCCGTGAGCCGGGGCATCCTGCGTGGAAACGAGGTGGTGACGACCGGACGCGGGCCCGAGTCGCGCGGGCGCGCCCTGCGCGGACATGAACGACGCGGACACAGACTGCGTCGACACGGCCTGCGCGGACACAGGCTGGGTGGACACAGGCTGCGCCGACACCGACTGGGCGGACATGGACTGCGCCGACAGGGGCTGGGCGGGTGCAGGCTGCGGAGGGGAGGCCGGTTTCCATGGTGGGAGGGTGAACCCGTCCTGCCAGAGTGCGGTGTCCGGGGCGGTCTCGCGTGGCTGCCGCCGGAACCCGTCGGTGTCCAGCGGCGTGGTGTTCCCCGCTCCGCCCGCGTGGGCCGGCGGCCGTTCGCCCGACGCTCGGGCCTGCGGCGTTTCCCGCAGCGAGACATGGCCATCAGGCGTCCGGCTCTCCGGTGAGCCCTCCGGGGCGCGGGCCAGGCCCGGGATCTGGATCTGCCCCGGCGAAGGAGCCATCTCGTAGCCCCGGAGAACCGCCGGAACGGGCTCCTGCCGGGTGGTGAGCGGATCGGCCGAGGACAGCGGATCGGCCGACGACGGCCGCCATTCGTCCGCGGGGATCTCCGCGGCCAGCTCGTAGTCACGCCAGCGGACGCCGTCGGAGGTGACGACAGGGTTGTACCCCACCTCGGCGACCCGCGTCCCCACGGACCTCCCCGCCTCCGAGGCCATCGGCGGCTCCGACGCCATCGGCGGCCACGGCCGTAGCCCCGGTGGCTCCGATGGTCCCGGTAGGCCCGGTAGCTCCGCTGGTCCCGGCGGCCCAGGGGGCCCCGGGGCGTCGTGGCCGTCGCGGGGCCTGCGCCGCGACGCCCCCGCGCGCGACCGACCCCCGTGACTGGTTCCGGTCATTGTGCTCCCCCAAGTTCCGCACCGACCCGGTCAGAGGCCGATCGTAGGGGCGCCGCGCGGCACCGGCGTGCCGATCGCGGGATTCACCTGGGACCACACGCCGGGCCGGGCGGCGCGGAAAGACGAAGGAAAGCGGATGATCAACGCGATCACCTCGCGTGGGGGAGGGTTCAGTCCTTCGGGGCGAACGGCGACACGATGCCGCCCCCTGACAACACCCTCTCCAGCGCCTCCCGCATCGACTTGCCGTCGTTCAGATGCGGGAACGGCTCGCCGGCGGGGACGTCCACGCCCAGGAACCGGCAGAGCGGCTCCCACCCCTCGCGCACGTCGAACACCAGCAGCCGCTCCGGCGGCAGGCTCTCCTTCACCGTGGCCGTGTGCCGCTCGAACGCCGCGATGGCGGCCTTCTCGTCGGGCAGGCCCTCACGGAAGGGCCGGTCGCTGTCCAACGCCTCCCGCACCATGCGGTCGAGCAGCGGGCTCATGGTCACCATGGAGGTGTACAGATCGGCGGCCTCCGGCGGCATGTTCTCCGACAACCGCCGTGCCGGGCCGTTGGCGATGAGCGTCTGCATGCTCGCGTACCAGGCGTGCGGGTCGCGGACCGTGAGAACCACCTTGGCCGCCGGGTACGTCGCCGCCAGCTCACGCCAGAAGTACGAGGCCGGCCAGTCCACCGCGGACCGGAACCCCTCGAACAGGTGCTCCCAGTCCGCCGTGTCGCCGGCGGCCAGGGCGGCCCACCTCTGGGTGAGGCCGGGGTTGGTCATGACGTCGAACATGTGATGGCAGGGCCCGAAGGCCAGCCGTTGCAGTGCCGCCTTCATCGAGCTCGTACCGGTGCGCGGAAACCCCGCGCCGATCACGGTCAGCATGTCGCTCCTCCATTACGTGTCGGCATTACGTGTCGGCATTACGTGTCGGCATTACGTGAGGCCACGCGGTCAGCCGGTCGGCCGGCGAGCGGTGCGGCGGGAGCGGGTCAGAGCGAGCCCGCCGAGGAGCATGGCGATCAGTCCCACCACCAGAGCCACGTAACCCCCGACTATTCCGTAGCCGGTGCCGGGACCACCCTTGGCGGCGGCCACGACCAGCCCGCCGATGACCGCACCCCCCAGCCCCGCCACCAGGGCCACGATGGCCCCTCTCCTCCCGTCGCCGCTGCCGATACGACCGGCGGAGCGGGCCACGGCCAGCCCGCCGATGACCACGCCCGCCAGCCCCAGCAGCGCACCCACGACGGACCAGAGACGCCCGGCGGTCAAGGCGTAGGCACTGACGGGGTCCGGCTGGGCCAAGACGTGCGCGGCCGCCGGTGTGGCGAGCCCGAACCCCGACAGCAGCGCGGCCGCGGCGGCGGCAAGCACGAATCGGACTGACATGAGGTGCTCCTTCTCCTACGACTGGACGTCGCCCGATCATGTCCGCCGGACCTACCGCCGGTCGTCCGGCGGACGATGGCGATCCGCGCTGCCGCCGATGCCGCAGCCGGCTACGGCGGACGCCGCAGGAGCCGCGAAGGTACCGCGGGTGCGGTAGCCGGTCGATCATCCATGGGCAGGACTCGCCCACGCGGACCTCCGGCTAAGGTGCGCCCATGAGCACAGGACGGGCCGGTGTCACAGACTGGGTGATCGCCGTCGGCGTGGCGGCGGCGCTACTGGTCACCGGGCTGTCGGGGCAGGGCTCCGCCACGTACGTCGACCTGCTCGGATACGGGCTGCTGGGGGTCGGCGGCCTGGTGCTGGCCGCGCGCCGCCGGGCTCCGGTTCCGGTCCTGGCCGTCACCGGGCTGTGCGCGGTGGGTTACCAGGCGGCCGGGTTCGACGTACCCGCCGTCGCGTACCTGTTCGCGGTGTACGCCGCCGTACGGGCGGGACACCGCGTCATCACCGTGGCGGCGAGCGTGACCATGCTGGCCGCGCTGCCCATCGCGGCCCTGGCCTCGGGCCTGCACGACACGGGCGAGGCGTTCGCGCAGGCCCGAGGCGCTCTCGAGCTGGCCTGGCTGATCGCGGCAGGCGCCGCGGGTGAGGCGCTGCGACAGGCCGAGCGGCGGGCGGAGGAAGCGGAGCGCACCCGGGAGGAGACCGCGCGACGCCGCGCCGACGAGGAGCGGTTGCACATCGCGCGGGAACTGCACGATTCGCTCACCCACCAGATCTCGGTCATCAAGGTGCAGGCCGAGGTCGCCGTCCATGTGGCCCGGAGGCGGGGCGAACAGGTGCCGGAGGCCCTGCTGGCGATCCAGGAGGCCGGACGTGAGGCGACCCGGGAGCTGCGCGCGACCCTGGAAGCGCTGCGCGACGACGACACGACCCCGCCGCGTGGGCTCGACCACGTTGAGGAGCTGGTGGAACGGGCCCGGAGGAGCGGCCTGGACGCGACGCTGACGATCGAAGGGCGACGGCACGGTCTGCCGGCCGCGGTGGACCGGACCGTCTACCGGATCGTTCAGGAGTCGCTCACCAACATCGCCCGGCATGCCGCGGCCGCCACCGCGTCGGTCCGGGTCCACTACCGCCCGGGCGCCCTGGAGATACGCGTCGAAGACGACGGCAAGGCCACACCGGACACCGCGCCGGTGCCCGGGGTCGGGCTGCTCGGGATGCGCGAACGTGTCACCGCCCTCGGGGGCCGCCTGCGCGCGGAGCCGCGCGGTGAGGGCGGCTTCACCGTCCAGGCGGAACTCCCCGTGGATCGGACGCCTTGATCCGTGTCCTGCTGGTCGACGACCAGCCGCTCCTGCGCAGCGGATTCCGCGCGCTCCTCGACCTCGAAGACGACATCGAGGTGGTGGCCGAGGCCGGCGACGGGATGGAGGGCCTGGCTCTGGCCACGGAACATCTGCCCGATGTCGCGCTCATCGACATCCAGATGCCGCTCGTCGACGGCATCGAGGCGACCCGGCGCATCGCCGCGGACCCGGCTCTGGCCGGGGTGCACGTCGTCATCCTGACCAACTACGGCTTGGACGAACACGTCTTCAACGCCCTGCGTGCCGGCGCGGCCGGATTTCTCGTCAAAGACGTCGTGCCGGACGACTTCCTGCACGCCGTACGCGTCGCCGCGCGTGGCGACGCGCTGCTCGCGCCCTCGATCACCCGCATGCTCATCAACAGATACCTCACCCGGCCGATCAGCACCGGCACCGGCATGGGGCTGGAAGAGCTGACCAACCGCGAACGCGAGGCCGTCGCACTGGTAGCGCAGGGCTTGTCCAACGACCAGATCGCCGACCGCATGGTGATCAGCCCGATGACCGCGAAAACCCATATCAACCGGGCCATGGCGAAGCTCCGCGCCCGCGACCGTGCCCAACTCGTGGTCCTCGCCTACGAATCCGGCCTGGTCGCCCCGGGCGGCTCCTGACATCTCCTGCTCATCGGCCCGTGGTCCGAGCGCGGCGCCGGATCGCCGTCCCTCTCCAGCGACGTGGTCGCCGGTCCCGGCTGACGCCAGATCCTGCTCACCGATCCCGCCGCGCCCGGATTCCGGTTGGGTCTCACTTGACGACGACGAGGATGGAGTGCCAGCCGGTGGCACCGTCGGGGGCGGGCGGGGCGTAGTCGGCGGTCTGGGTCTGGCCGGTGGCGTCGGTGGCGCGCACCTCGATGGTGTGCTTGCCGGGGGTGGCGTCCCAGTCGTCCACCACCCACTGCCGCCAGGTGTCCGGGCCGGGGACCGCGGCCAGCCGCGCCTGCCGCCACGTCCCCTTGTCCACGCGGACCTCGACGGCGTCGACGCCCCGGTGCTGCGCCCAGGCCACGCCCGCGATGGCCGTGCGGCCGGCGGGGATCGTGGACCCGCCCCGTGGCAGGTCGATGCGCGACTCGGTCTTGATCGGGCCCTTGGGCGCCCAGCCGCGCGGCGTCCAGTACGCCTCGTCCTGGTCGAAGCGGGTCACCTTGATGTCGGTGACCCACTTGGTGGCCGAGACATAGCCGTACAGTCCGGGGACGACCTGGCGCACCGGGAAGCCGTGGGAGACCGGGAGCGCCTCGCCGTTCATCGCGACGGCGAGCAGCGCGTCCCGGCCGTCCATCACGATGTCCACCGGCGTGCCGCAGGTCCAGCCGTCGGAGGAGGTGGACAGCAGCATGTCGGCCCCGGAGCGGATGCCGGCGTCGCGCAGCACGTCGGCCAGGCGGGCGCCGAGCCAGCGCGCGTTGCCGACGTAGTTGTCCCCCACGTCGTTGGACACGCAGGTCAGCGTGACGTCGGCCTCCATGAGGGGCCGCTTGAGAAGGTCGGCGAAGGTGATCTCGACGGGCCGGTCCACCATGCCGTGGATCTTCAGCGTCCACGTCTTCGGGTCCACCTGCGGGACGACCAGAGCCGTGTCGACACGGTAGAAGTCGCGGTTGGGCGTCGTGAAGGGCGACAGGCCGTCCAGGCGGAAGTCCACTCCGGAGGGGAGCGGCTTGGCCGGCGTCGCCGCCCTGGGCAGGGCGAGCTTGGCGCGTTCGGTGGAGACGTCGAGCCGGCCGCCGAGGGCGCGTCCGATCAGCCCGCCCGCCCCGGCCACCACGACGCCCGCGGCGACCCCGCCGAGCAGGGCGCGCCGGTCGAACTCGGGCTCCTCGGCGGTTCCCCGCATGACGGCGGGACGCCCGGCCGGCCGCGCTTCGGCGTCCTGCGGCTCCCGCGGCTCCATGGCCGCGCCGGACGCCGCCGGCGCACCGCCGCCCCCGGCACCGGTCGCGGAGGAACCCGTGGCGGAGCGACCGGCCCCGCCGGAACCGGTGGCCGAGCCACCGGCCCAGGCGGAACCGGTGGCCGAGGAAGCGCCCGCCGGAGAACCGGCCGCGGAAGAGTCACGCAGGTCCTCGCCCCCGTGGAGGTCCTGCGGGTCCCGCTCCCGGATCGTCGCCGCGCCCGAGAGGGCGGCGGGGTCGTCGTAGCGCGGGAAGCCGTATCCCGGTTCGGCGTCGGGCCACGCCCGGCGGACCAGGATGCGCAACGCCCAGGCCCCGGCCGCCGCGCCGACCACCGAGGGCAGCACGTCGAGCACCGCGCCGTCGGGCCTGGTGACCGCGGCGACCGCGCCGACCACGCCGAAGGCCAGCAGCCCGGCCGTGGCGTACCCCGCGCGGCGGCGGGCCAGCAGGCCGAGACCGGCGGCGACGAGGGCGAGCACCACCACGATGCCCGAGATGAGGACGAACTTGTCGCTGGCGCCGAAGGTGCGGATGGCCCATTCCTTCAGCGCGGCCGGCGTGCGGTCGACGGCCGCGTCGCCGACCGCGATGACCGGAGACGCCTTCGGGTCGAGCAGCCCGGCGGCGAGCTGGCCGATGCCCAGGGCCACCGCGCCCGCCACGAGGCCGATGAGCGCCGCCGCCCATGCCTGCCCGCGCGGGCGCGTCTGGTTGAGGTTCACAGGACGAACGCTACGCCTGAACCGGTCGCCCGGATCTTACGCCCCGGTTACGGGGCCTTCCCCGCGAGTGGTCACGGGGCCTTGCCCGCGAGCAGCTCGTGCAGGACGGGCACCAGGGCGCGGAAGGCCCGGCCCCGGTGGCTGACGGCGTCCTTGTCGGCCGGGGACAACTCGGCGGTCGTGCGCTGCTCGCCATCGGGGACGAAGATCGGGTCGTACCCGAACCCGTTGGACCCGCGCGGGGAGCGGATCAGCGTGCCGGCGAGCGTGCCCTCGACGACGCGCTCGTCGCCGCCGGGCAGGGCGAGCGCCGCCGCGCAGGCGAAGTGGGCGCCCCTGCGGCCGTCCGGCACGTCCGACACCTGGGCGAGC
This sequence comes from Sphaerisporangium rhizosphaerae, assembly GCF_042665155.1. NCBI lineage: Bacteria > Bacillati > Actinomycetota > Actinomycetes > Streptosporangiales > Streptosporangiaceae > Sphaerisporangium > Sphaerisporangium rhizosphaerae. The sequence continues at coordinate 159,493 of NZ_JBHTCG010000008.1, forward strand.
AGCAGCCGCAGGTTGGCGGCGTCGTCGCCGTGGGAGCCCGACCAGCGGGCGGAGAACACCCCGGGCATGCCGTTGAGCGCGTCGACGCACAGCCCGGAGTCGTCGGCGATGGCGGGCAGCCCGCTCGCCGAGGCGACGGCGTGCGCCTTGATCAGGGCGTTCTCGGCGAACGTGAGCCCGGTCTCGGCGATCTCGCCGATCTCGGGGAACCGCTCGAGCCCGATCAGCTCGATCTTCTCGTCGGCGTCGGCGAGGATGCGCCGCAGCTCGACGATCTTGCCCTCGTTGCGGGTGGCCAGGACCACCGTGCGCACCACGCTCACGACAGGACCCGGCGCTGGAGGGCGGTGAGCTCGGCGCAGCCCGCGCCGGCCAGGTCGAGCAGGGAGTCGAGGGTGGAGCGGTCGAAGGGGATGCCCTCGGCGGTGCCCTGGACCTCGACGAACTCCCCCGAACCGGTCATGACGACGTTCATGTCGGTCTCGGCGGCGACGTCCTCGGTGTAGCACAGGTCGAGCAGCGGGGTGGCGCCGACGATGCCGACCGAGACGGCGGCGACGGAGTTGACCAGCGGGTCGCCGGGGCACATCTTGCGCTTGCGCATCCAGGCGATGGCGTCGGCGAGGGCGACGTAGGCCCCGGTGATGGCGGCCGTGCGCGTGCCGCCGTCGGCCTGCAGCACGTCGCAGTCGAGCACGATGGTGTTCTCGCCGAGGGCCTTGTAGTCGACGCAGGCGCGCAGCGAGCGGCCGATCAGCCGTGAGATCTCGTGGGTGCGGCCGCCGATCTTGCCGCGCACCGACTCGCGGTCGCTGCGGGTGTTGGTCGAGCGGGGCAGCATGGCGTACTCGGCGGTGATCCAGCCGAGACCGCTGCCCCTGCGCCACCGCGGCACGTTGTCCTGCACCGTGGCGGCGCACAGCACTCGGGTGCCGCCGAACTCCACCAGGACCGAGCCCTCGGCGTGGGCGAGCCAGTCGCGGGTGATCGTGACCGGCCGGAGCTGGTCGGGACTGCGTCCATCATCACGTGCCATGGGCTCACCTTAGGTCATACACGGCCCCGCTCCGCGCGAGTTCCACCCGCCCCTCGAACCCTCCGCGCCCGGCGTCCCGCAGGATCTGCTCCGGGTCGTTCCAGGGCACCAGATGGGTGAGAACGAGCGTGCCGGCGCCGGCGCGGGCGGCGTGCTCGGCGGCCTGGCGGCCGTTCATGTGCAGGCCCTCCGGGTTGCCTGGCCGGTCGAGGAACGACGCCTCGCACAGCAGCACGTCGGCCCCGGCGGCGAGCTCGACCAGCTCGGCGGACTCCCCGGTGTCGGCCGAGTAGGCGACCGCGTGGCCGCCGTGCGTGACGCGGAAGCCGTAGGTCTCGACGGGGTGGTTCATCTGGGCGGCCGTCACCTCGAACGGCCCCACGGAGAACGTGCCGGGCGCGAGCGCCGAGAAGTCGAAGGCGGTCTCCAGTCCCGGCTCGTCGTCCATGCCGTAGGCGGCGCCCAGGCGGCGCGGGGCGTCCTTCGGGGCGTGGACGGGGACGCGCGGCAGCGGGCCCGACGGCGCGTAGGTCCGCACGACGTGGTAGGAGCACATGTCCAGGCAGTGGTCGGCGTGCAGGTGCGACAGGCAGATGGCGTCCACGTCGTACAGGCCGATGTGGCGTTGCAGGGCTCCCAGGGAGCCGTTGCCGAAGTCAAGGAGCAGGCGGAACCCCTCGGCCTCCAGCAGGTAGCAGGACGCGGGACTGTCAGGGCCGGGGAAGCTCCCGGAACAGCCCACGATCGTCAATCTCACGGCGGACTCCTCACTCGGCGCGGTAGCGCCTTGTCACACTGACGCGACGCGGTCAGCACTGTTCGTTCGCGCGCCCCTGGCACGGGTGTCCCGGCCCAGGGTGTCCCGGCACGGCGGGCGCCGCACCCGGCACGGCGGGCGCCGGGCGCGGCCCTGCCGGCCCCGCCCGCCGTCCGCGCCCCGTCCCATCGGGGCGCGTGTGGTCTCAGTTGGGCGCGGCGAGCGCCCCTTCGCCGGAGATGTCGCCCACCGGCGCGCGCTCGACGTCGACGATCTCCGGTCCGAGGAACCGCCGCCCGAGGTGGGCGAACATGGCGCCGTCGCCCGTCGCGCGGAACCTGTGCCGGGGCGTCCCGCTCCGCGCCGCGAGGCCGCGGTCGTGCAGGACACGGTAGACGTCCTTGGCCGTCTCGTCCGCGCTGGACACGAGCGTGACGCCGTTGCCGGCCACATAGGAGATCGCACCGGTCAGCAGCGGGTAGTGGGTGCAGCCGAGGATCAGCGTGTCGCAGCCGTCGTCGACCACCGGCCGGAGGTACTCGCGGGCGACCTCGATCAGCTCGTCGCTCATCGTCTCGCCCCGCTCGACGAACTCCACGAACCGGGGGGCGGCCACTCCGGTCAGCCGCACGTCGGGGGCCGCCGCGAAGGCGTCGTGGTAGGCCATGGACTCGATGGTCGCGCGGGTGGCGATGACACCGACCCGGCCGTTCCTCGTGGCGCGGACGGCCCGCCGGGCCGCGGGCTGGATGACCTCCACCACGGGCACGTCGTACCGCTCGCGGGCGTCGCGCAGCACGGCCGCGCTGGCGCTGTTGCAGGCGATCACCAGCATCTTCACGTCGTGCTCGACGAGGTGGTCCATGACCTCCAGCGCGTACGCGCGCACCTCGGCGATGCGCTTGGGCCCGTACGGCTGGCGCGCGGTGTCGGCGACGTACAGGATCGACTCGTTCGGAAGCTGGTCGATGATCGCCCGGGCGACGGTGAGGCCGCCGACGCCGCTGTCGAAGATCCCGATCGCGGGACCGTGCCCGTCCCTCTGCTCTTCCACGGCGTCGATCATGCTGACCCATGGCGCGTGGGCGACGCTCCCGATGTCCACCATGATCCCAACATTAGGGGACCGTGGACAATCGCTCTTGGTAAGAATGCTCACATTGGAGTAATCCCTCACCGGGCCGTCCGTCCCGGCGGGCGCCGCGCACGCCCACCGTCGCACCGCCCGCGCGCCACTCGGCCGTCGCACCGCCCGCCCGCCGCTCAGCCACGGCCGAGCCGGGCGAGCTGACGCGACTGGGCCACCAGGTTGCCCGCGGAGTCCCAGATCTCGACGTCCTCGTCGAACCATCCGTCCCTGATCAGGCGTCCGTGGCCGACGACCTTCAGCCAGCCGGGGACGGGCAGCCCTCGCAGGTGCCAGGTCAGCTCGACCGTCGGCGCCCATCCCCTGGCGCCCGCGGAGAACACGACCGGCGGCAGTGCGTCCACGGCCATCGCCAGAACGTAGGGGTCGGGGTCCTGCGGCTCGGCCATGCGGAAGTACGCGCGCGACTCCGGCCGCCCGGTCGGCATGCCGGTGAACCAGCCGATCGTGGGCGGGTCGAACCGGGTCTCGATCTGGGCGTTGAACGTCATGTTCGACTCGTCCTTGGGAGACGGCAGCGGCAAGCACTCCTCCACCGCAGGCATGGCGACCGCGGGCTCGCCGATCCACTCGCTCGGGCCGTCGCCGAGGGTGGCGGTCGTCACCAGCGTCTCGATGTAGGAGACATCGTCCTGGACCAGGGTCGCCCGGGTCATCGCGGCGGTCCGGCCGGCCTTGAGCTGCTCCAGCCGGACGCGGGCGGGCCCGGGCCTCGGGGCCCGCAGGAACTGCGCGGCGGTGGACACCGGGTGCTCGTACGGGGAGGCGTCGACGACGGCCCGCAGCACGGCGGCCATGAGGTACCCGCCGTTGAGCGGCCCGCCGATCGCGTAGCCGGGATCGAGGCAGACGTCGTAGGTGGTCGCGTCGACCCTGATCGCCTGCGTCGCCTCGTCGAACTTCGTCATCTGCTCTCTGGCCCCGTCTCGCGCGAAACGAACCGAATTTCGTTCTGGAAGCCTCACCCTACCGAGGTCCGCAAAGCCGGTGGAAAGCGGCCTGCAAGTGCTTCGCTACCACGGTGATCTAGCCTCGCGGCGGATCCCTTCCCACCTCAGGACAATCCCCCTATCCATCGAAAGCGGAGCCATGGCAGGCCAACCCCTCCCCCCGTACCCGTTCAACGAGGACCCCGACCGGACGGTGTCCTACCGGCACCCATCGCCCGGCCGGCACGCCGCTCCGGGGACCCAGTCCTTCACCTACGCCGCGCCGCCCCTCGCCGGGCCGCCGCAGGCCGGGGAGCCCGCGTGGCAGCAGGTGCAGATCGGCGCGCCGCCGCCACCGCCCGCCCGCAGGCGCGGGCGGGGCTGGCTGCTGGCGATCGTCGCCGCCGTCGTCGTGGCGCTGGTCGGGGGCGGCGGCGTGTACGCGATGACCCTGCTCAGCGGCGGCGGCGCCCAGCCGGAGGACGTCCTGCCCGCGGGGACCATGGCCTACGTGCGGCTCGACCTCGACCCGGCCGCGAACCAGAAGCTCGCGCTGTTCCAGCTCGCGCGGAAGTTCTCCGCGACGCGGGGCGCGTTCACCGGCGACGACCCGCGCCGGTCGCTGTTCGAGCTGCTGCGCCAGGGGGACTCCGGCCTGGCCGAGGTGGACTACGCCCGCGACGTCGCCCCGTGGCTCGGCGACCGCGTCGGCCTCGGCGTGCTGGCGCCGAAGGCGGGCTCCGGCACGCCGCGGGTGGTCGCGGCCGTGCAGGTCACCGACGAGGACAAGGCCCGCGCCGGGGTGCGCAAGCTGAACACCGGCGGCGAGCTGAAGGGCCTGGCGTTCCGGGAGGGCTACGCGATCCTCGCCGAGACACAGGCGGAGGCCGACGCCTACGCCACGGCCGCGCCGCTGTCGGGCGAGGCCGCCTTCGCCGCCGACCGGGAGGCCGTGGGCGAGCCGGGCGTGCTGTCGTTCTGGGGCGACGCCGGCCGGATCGCCGGCGCCGCGCAGGCCACCGGCGCCACCCCGCCCGCGGGCACCCTGGACATGGTGAAGAACGTGCGCTTCGCCGGGGCGCTGCGCTTCGACGGCGGGTACGCCGAGCTGACCGGCATCTCCCGCGGCGGGACGATGCAGGCCCCCGCCGCCGTGGAAGGCGCGCGGCTGTCGCGGCTGCCCGCCTCGACCGTGGGCGCGCTGTCGGTGTCCGGACTCGGCGAGCTGCTGGCCGGCCAATGGCCGCAGATCACCGAGGCCGCCGACGGCGCCTCGGGCGGCCGGTCGTTCTCCGACTTCGTCCAGCAGGCGCGGCAGACCTACGGCATCTCCCTCCCCGAGGACCTGGTGACGCTGCTGGGCCAGAACCTCACCGTGGCCGTGGACCAGCGCGGCCTGGACGGCCGGCTGCCCAAGGCCGGCGCCGTGCTCACCACCGACCCGGCCAAGGCGCAGGCGGTCGTCGCCAAGATCGAGAAGTTCATCGCCGACTCGGGGACGGCGGCGCCGCAGATCGCCAAGGTCGCGGCCGACGGACGGCTCGTCCTGGCCAGCTCCCAGGAGTACGCCGCCGAGCTCGCCAAGGACGGCGCGCTCGGCGACAGCGAGACCTTCACCACCGCGGTCCCGGACGCGGACTCCGCGGCGGCCGCGCTCTACATCGACCTGGACAAGATCGAGAAGTACTACCTGAACGACCTGAGCGGCGAGGAGCGGGCCAACGCCCAGGTGCTGCGCGCGGTGGGCCTCAGCGCCCGGAGGTCCGGCGACATCACGTCCTTCAGCCTCCGCGTCCTGTTCAACTGATCTCTTCCCGCTCAGCCCCGGCCGGGCTGGACTGGGCGGGAAGACGAACGCGGGCCCCCTCTCCAGGGAGAGAGGGCCCGCGTTCATGAGCGAGAAGATCGGGCCTCAGGCCCAGAGCTGGCCCTCCAGGCGGTCCTCCGCCTGGTCCAGCGTTCCCTCGTAGGCGCCGGTGGACAGGTACTTCCAGCCGCCGTCCGCCACGATGAACACGATGTCGGCGCGCTCCCCGGCCTTGACCGCCTTGGCCGCCATGCCGAGCGCGGCGTGCAGGGCGCAGCCGGTGGAGATGCCGGCGAAGATGCCCTCGGAGCCGAGCAGCTCGCGCGTGCGGCGCAGCGCGTCCGCCGAGGTCACCGAGAAACGCGTGGTCAGCACGTCGGCGTCGTAGATCTCGGGGATGAACCCCTCGTCCACGTTGCGCAGCCCGTACACCAGCTCGCCGTACCGCGGCTCGGCCGCCACGATCTGCACGCCGGGCACGTGCTCGCGCAGGTAGCGCCCGACGCCCATCAGGGTGCCCGTGGTGCCGAGACCGGCCACGAAGTGGGTGATGGAGGGCAGGTCCCGCAGGATCTCCGGCCCCGTCGACTCGTAGTGGGAGCGCCAGTTCGCCGGGTTGCCGTACTGGTAGAGCATCACCCAGGACGGGTTCTCGGCGGCCAGCCGCTTGGCCACCCGCACCGCCTCGTTGGACCCGCCCGCCGCCGGCGAGGGGATGATCTCGGCGCCCCACATGCGCAGCAGCTGGCGGCGTTCCTCGGAGGTGTTCTCCGGCATCACACAGATCAGCTTGTAGCCCTTGAGCCGGGCCGACATCGCCAGCGAGATGCCGGTGTTGCCGGAGGTGGGCTCGAGAATCGTGCAGCCGGGCGTGAGCAGGCCCTCCTTCTCGGCCTGTTCGATCATCCACAGCGCCGGGCGGTCCTTGACCGACCCGGTCGGGTTGCGGTCCTCCAGCTTGGCCCAGACGCGGACGTCCGCGGACGGGGACAGGCGCGGAAGCCCCACCAGAGGGGTGTTCCCGACCGAGTCGATCAGCGAGTCGAAGCGCATGACTAGCGCATGCCTCCGGCCACGGCGGGCAGGACGGTCACGGTGTCCCCGTCGGCGACGGGGGTGTCCAGGCCGCCGAGGAACCGCACGTCCTCGTCGTTGAGGTAGACGTTGACGAACCGGCGCAGGCCGGAGTCGTCGACGATGCGCTCCCTGAGCCCGGGGTGGCGGGACTCGAGGTCGCCGATCAGGTCGGAGAGAGTCGCACCCGCGGCGTTCACCGACTTGGCGCCGTCGGTGTAGGTGCGGAGGATGGTCGGAATGCGAACCTCGATGGCCATCGCGTGTTTTCTCCTTGGTCAGTGGTCGTCACGGGACACCCAACGTGTGCGAACACGCGGGGCGGGGCTGGGATTCCTGCGTTCAGGAACAGTCGTAGACGACGGTGAACGGAGTGTGCGCGAAAAGATGGTTCTGCACGGGGGACGACCGGCCGGGGCGCACGCGGGCGCTCGGCGACACCGGATCGGTCATCAGCATGTTCCCAACTCTACCGCTTCCCCTGCGAGCCTCACGAGGAGACGATCTCCACCTGTTCCTCGGTCACGACCCCGTCCACCACGCGGAACGAGCGGAACTGCACATCATCGGGATCGGCCGTGGAGACCAGCACATAGTGGGCGTTCGGCTCGGAGGCGTAGCTGATGTCCGTGCGGGACGGGTACGCCTCGGTCGAGGTGTGCGAGTGGTAGACGACCACCGGCTCCTCGTCGCGGTCGTCCATCTCGCGCCACACGCGGAACTGCTCCATCGAGTCGAAGCGGTAGAACGTCGGCGACCGCTCGGCGTTCTCCATGGGGATGAAACGCTCGGGCCGGTCGGAGCCCGCCGGACCGGCGATCACCCCGCATGCCTCGTCCGGGTGATCGGCCCAGGCGTGGGCGATGATCTTGTCGACCAGTTCCCGTGAGATCGTGAGCATGCCTGGAAGTTACCAAAGGGCGCGGACCAGCGTGTCCTGGAGGTAGGTCAGCCAGTCGTAGGTCACGTACGCCGGGTAGCGCGGGTCGTCCTCGGCCATCCCGGCCAGCTCCTCGTGCACCTCTTCTGTGACCTCCAGCCGCACGCCGAGCGCCAGGCGCACGTCGTTCAGCGCGCGCAGCCACGCCTGCGCCTGCTCGCCGGTCAGCTCGACCTTGCCCTGCTCGGCGGTCTTGAGCAGCACCTCGGCGTCGGCCCGCTTGCCCTCGCGCAGCGTCGCCTCGGTGTAGCGGCGGAAATCGGCGGCCGCCTCGTCGTCGTCGGCGTAGGCGGAGGGGAACAGCCGGGCCAGCACCGGATCGGACGGCGCCGTCGCCGAGCCGATGCCGAGCGCCCGCTCGAGCGGGTCGTCCCCCGTCGCACCCGGCTCCACCAGGCCGAGCACCTGCGACACCAGCGAGCGCAGGATCGAGGCCTCCCCGGCGTCCAGCAGGATGGCGACCCCACCGCCACGCGTCGCGCTGAAGCCCGTGCTCACGCCGAATCTCTCTGGACGGTGGCCCACAAGCCGTAGGAGTGCAGGATCTGCACGTCGCGTTCCATCTCCTCACGGGTGCCACTGGCCACGACGGCCTTGCCCTTGTGGTGCACGTCGAGCATCAGTTTCTCGGCCTTGACCTTGGGGTAGCCGAAGACCGTCTGCAGGACGTAGGTCACGTACGACATGAGGTTGACCGGGTCGTTCCACACGATCGTCAGCCACGGAAGGTCGGGACGGACGTCCGTCGACGGACGCTCGACCTCGGCTGGAGCGGTACTACCCACGTTCCCATCCTGCCCTACGCCAGTCGTAGTCTTCGACTTGTGAAGATGGCCATGAGCAGCGCGTTGCTCACCGATCACTATGAGCTGACGATGCTGCAGGCGGCATTGGACAGCGGGGCGGCGCACCATCGGGCGGTGTTCGAGGTCTTCGCCCGCCACCTCCCCCTGGGTCGCCGGTACGGCGTCGTCGCGGGCACCGGGCGGGTGCTGGACGCCCTCGCGGACTTCCGCTTCGGCGAGGCCGAGCTGGCGTTCCTGCGCGAGCGGCGGGTGGTGAACGACCGCACGCTCGACTTCCTCGCCTCCTACCGGTTCTCCGGCGACGTGTACGGCTACCGGGAGGGCGAGTGCTACTTCCCCGGCTCGCCGATCATGGTGGTGGACGGCACGTTCGCCGAGGCCGTGCTGCTGGAGACGCTGATCCTTTCGATCCTCAACCACGACTCCGCGGTCGCCTCGGCGGCGTCCCGCATGACGCACGCGGCGGGCGACCGGCCGATCATCGAGATGGGCTCGCGGCGCACGCACGAACGGGCCGCCGTCGCCTCGGCGCGGGCGGCCTACCTGGCGGGCTTCTCCTCCACCTCCAACCTGATGGCCGGCAGCGTGTACGGCGTGCCGACGGCCGGCACCAGCGCGCACGCCTTCACCCTGCTGCACGGCAGCGAGTACGACGCCTTCCAGGCGCAGATCGACTCCCTCGGCCACGACACCACGCTCCTGGTGGACACCTACGACGTCGCCAAGGCCGTGCGCACGGCGGTGGAGCTGGCCGGGCCCGGGCTAGGCGCCGTGCGCATCGACTCCGGCGACCTCGCGGTGGTCGCCCGCGAGGTGCGCAAGCTCCTCGACGGGCTCGGCGCCACCAAGACGCGCATCGTGGTCACCAGCGACCTGGACGAGTACGCCATCGCCGCGCTCGCCGCCGCGCCCGTCGACGGGTACGGCGTCGGCACCTCGGTGGTCACCGGGTCGGGCGCCCCCACGGCGTCCATGGTCTACAAGCTCGTCGCCCGCGAGGACGGCGAGGGCGTGCTGCGGCCGGTGGCCAAGAAGTCGGTCGGCAAGCCGAGCCGGGGCGGCAGGAAGGACGCCTTCCGCGTCGTCGAGGACGGCGTCGCCGCCGCCGAACTGGTCACCACCGCGCCCGGCGCCCCCGCTCCCGAGGGCGCGCGGCCGCTGCTGCACACGCTGGTGCGCGGCGGCGAGATCGTCGGCAGGGAACCGCTGGATGCCGCCCGCGAGCGCCACCGCGCCTCCGTCGCCGAACTCCCCGTCCTCGCCCACCAACTCTCCCAAGGCGACCCCGTCATCCCCACCCTCTTCTCCTGACCTACAGCCCCACCACGACCTCCCCGTCTCACCTCACCGCCGGCCGAGACCGCCCCGCCCAACCAGACGTGCTTCATCGGCGCCGGGTCGGCGGGGTGGGGTACGGCGAAGCCGGCGCCGTTGTACGGCGCCCGGCCCGGACGCCCCGGGCCGGGTCAGGCCGTTCTGAGGATGGGGGTGCCTGTCAGGGCGACGCCGGCGGTGGTGAGTTCGGTGAGGGCCGCTTCGGTGGTGGCGGGGGCGACGCCGGCCGTGAGGTCCAGCAGAACGCGCACGGCGAAGCCGTTGTTCGCGGCGTCGAGCGCGGTGGCGCGCACGCAGTGGTCGGTGGCGATGCCGACCACGTCCACCCGCTCGACCCCGCGCGTGGTCAGCCACTCGGCCAGCCCGGTGCCCGCGCCGCTGGCGCCCTCGAAGCCGCTGTAGGCCGCGCTGTGCCGGCCCTTGCTGAACACCTCCTCCACGGCGGAGGTGTCGAGCGCCGGGTGGAAGTCGGCTCCGGAGGTGCCCACGACGCAGTGGGCGGGCCAGGTGCGCTGGTAGTCGGGGTGCTCGGCGAAGTGGTCGCCGGGGTCGACGTGGTAGTCGCGGGTCGCCACGACGTGGTCGTATCCGCCCGTGGCGGCGTGCGGACCGATGGCGGCGGCGACCTCGGCGCCGCCGCCCACCGCGAGGCTGCCGCCCTCGCAGAAGTCGTTCTGCACATCGACGATGACAAGCGCGCTCTTCAAGCCGGTCTCCCTGGAGATGACGGGACGGGAATGTCGGACGCTCGGGCCGGAGCGCCGGTGCGCCGCGTGCTCATGGTGGTGCCGGTCACCCGGGCGGGTGCGGAGCCAGCGGGTGCGGAGTCAGCGGGAGCGTTGGGTGGCCCATTTGCGGATGGTCTCTATGCGGGCGCGGATCTGGTCGGCGGAGGCCTGGGCGATGGCCGGGCCTCCGCAGGCGCGGCGCAGCTCGGCGTGGATGACGCCGTGCGGCTGGCCGGTGCGGTGGTTCCAGGCGCCGACCAGGCCGTTCAGCTCTTTGCGCAGGGCCGCGATCTCCTCGTGCGGCGCGAGCGCCACCGGCGCGGGAGCGTCGGCCACCTTGCGCCGCCGGGCGGCCTGCTGATCGGCCTGGTGCTTGCGCAGCAGCACCGCCACCTGGTCGGGCTCCAGCAGCCCCGGCAGGCCGAGGAAGTCCTCCTCCTCGGGGGAGCCGGGCTCGGCCGAGGTGCCGAACTCGCCGCCGTCGAACAGCACCCGGTCGAAGGTCGCCGACGCCTCGACGGTCTCGAACGGCAGCTCGTCGCCCAGGACGTCCGGGTTGTCCTTCTTCTGCTGGGCGTCCTCGACGAGGAAGTCGTCCAGGCCCTCCTCGGGGAGCTTGCGGTCCAGGACGTGGTCGCGCTCGGCCTCCATCTCACCGGCCAGGCCCATGAGGGTGGGCACCGAGGGCAGGAACACCGAGGCCGTCTCGCCCCGCCTGCGCGCACGGACGAAGCGCCCCACCGCCTGGGCGAAGAACAGCGGCGTCGAGACGCTGGTGGCGTACACGCCCACCGCGAGACGCGGGATGTCGACGCCTTCGGAGACCATGCGGACGGCGACCAGCCAGCGTTCCTCCGAGGCGCTGAACTGCTTGATCTTGTCGGAGGCGCCGGGGTCGTCCGACAGCACGACCGTGGCGCCCTCGCCGGTGATCGCGCGCAGGTGCCTGGCGTAGGAGCGCGCCGTCTCGTGGTCGGTGGCGATGACCATGGCCCCGGCGTCGGGCACGTGCCTGCGCACCTCGGTGAGGCGCTTGTCGGCCGCCCGCAGGACCTGGCGGATCCAGTCGCCCTTGGGGTCGAGGGCGGCGCGCCACGCCTGGCCCATCTGGTCTTTGGTGAGCGGCGTGCCGAGCGTGGCGGTGATCTCGTCACCGGCGCGGGTGCGCCAGCGCATCTCACCGGCGTACGCCAGGAAGATCACCGGGCGGACGACCCCGTCGGCGAGCGCGGGGCCGTAGCCGTAGGAGTAGTCGGAGACGCTGCGCCGCACGCCCTCGCCGTCCTCGGCGTAGGTGACGAACGGGATGGGGTTGGTGTCGGACCGGAAGGGGGTGCCGGTGAGGGCCAGGCGCCGCGCGGCCGGCTCGAACGCCTCGCGCACGCCGTCGCCCCAGGACTTGGCGTCGCCCGCGTGGTGGATCTCGTCGAAGATGACCAGCGTCTTGCGGGCCTCGGTGCGGGCGCGGTGGAGCGCGGGGTGCATCGACACCTGGGCGTAGGTCACCGCGACACCGACGTAGTCGCGCGAGGTGGCGCCCTGGCTGTTCTTGAACTCCGGATCGATGGCGATGCCGACCCGGCCCGCGGCGTCGGCCCACTGGCGCTTGAGGTGCTCGGTGGGGCACACGATGGTGACCGCCCGCACGATGCCCCGGCTGATCAGCTCGCTGGCGATGCGCAGCGCGTACGTCGTCTTGCCGGCGCCGGGGGTCGCCACGGTCAGGAAGTCGCGCGGCTCGCGCCGGAAGTAGAGGTCGAGCGCCTCCTGCTGCCACGCGCGGAGCTTGGGCGCGGTGCCCCACGCGGCTCGGTCGGGATAGGAAGGTGACAGATGGGACGCGGCAAACGAGCTCACGCCGACCTCCTTGTCAGAGGACCTTTCCGGACCTCGGGGCGGTGCCCCACACTGATGATCTTGTCGTCGCGCTCGCTTCGCTCCCTCACAGTGAAGCCACGATAGCGGGGGACACCGACAGGACGTGCCGCCCCCGAGGATGCTCGCCATCGCGCCCCTCCCGTGCTATCGCCCCGTCCAGGGACCGGCGGCACACCCCTGGGGCGTCCCCAGGGACGCCGGCGGAGGACGGCCGGGCTAGGTGACTCCGCGCATGATGGCGTCGATCTCGGCACGGCGCCGGGGGGTGTCCGGCTGCGCGACGGCGAGCAGGACGACGCTCTCGCCGTTCTTGGTGAGAAGTGTCACACGCAGATAGGCCGGCTGGTTGACCACGTCGGTGTAGGTCGCGCGGAGGGCGCGGGTGTGGCCGGTGAACCCGTTCACCGCGACCGGGCGGTCGTCCACCACCTCCACCTCGTCGCCGTGCAACAGCAGCCGCCCGTACAGCTCGGCCAGGTCGAGCGTGGCCGCACGCGGGCCCGCGGCCGGAAGCGGCCCGGCCGGGCGGGCCATGACGAGCGCGGAGTCGCCCGCGGTGGCGACCGAGGTGAACCCGGTGACCGGCGGGACCGTTCCCGGCGTCCAGCCGGACGGCAGCGTGTAGCCGACTCCGGCGACGCCGTCGTCCACCGGGACGGGGCCCGGGCTCGCGTTCAGGCGGCTCACGGCGAAGGCGACCACTCCGGCCACCAGGGCGGCGCCCACGACCACCGCCACGACGAACACGAGCACCCGGCGGGCCCAGGAAGGCACCCTGACCCGCGAGGGGGCGGCCGGAGCGCCGTACAGCCGGGCCGACGGCGGCAGCCCTTCCTCTTCCGGCGGAGGCCACACGGGCTCGCCGTACGGCCGTCGCCCGGTGCGGTACTTGTCCACAGCGCCTCCTCCCGTGCACCGAGTATCCGTTCCAGGGCGGCCCTTGCGTCAACGAAACATTTGAATAATGACGCCGATGACCGCAACGGGCCGTCCGGACGCCCCGCCGGAGACCTGCCCGGGCGGATGTGGGGGCGCACCGAAGCGCGGGCGATCCGGCGTCAGGGCCGCGAGGTCACCGGGTTCCTGACACCCCGCGGGAACGGCGATCCGGCGCGCGGCGGTCAGGGGGCGGGGGCGCGGCAGGCGGCCATTGGGCGGGGACGCGGTAAGCGGCGGGGACGCGGTAAGCGGCGGGAACAGCGATCCGGCGCGCGGCGGTCAGGGGGCGGGGACGCAGTAAGCGGTCAGGGAGTGGGGGCGCGGTAGGCGGTCCACATGTCGCGCATGCGGGCGGCCTGGCCGGCGGTGAACTCCGACATGCAGCGGTCGTGGGAGTAGTCCATGTAGTTGTGCACCGGGTCGTCGCCGAGGTCGGGGCAGGTGTCCTTGCGATCGGGGCACCCCTGGGTCGAGGTGGCCTCGGGCGGGGTGTCGTCGACCGAGTCCCCGGGCGAGCCGCAGCCGTTCTCGAAGGTGTGCAACAACCCGAGCCAGTGGCCGATCTCGTGCACCGCGGTGTACCCCTTGCCGAAGTCGCGCAGGCTGCCGCCGGGCAGGCTGCGCCAGTCGACCACGACGCCGTCCAACTTGGGGTTGTTCTGGTACCAGTGCGGATAGGTGGCGTAGCCGAGCACCAGTTCGCCGAACTGGGCGACGTAGAGGTTCAGCGTCTCGGCGCCGCCCTTGCGCAGCCGCTGCTTCATGGCGGCCTCGTTGGCGAGCGGCTGGTGGAACCACACCTGGTTGTCGGTGCGCGTGACGCCGCGCAGCGCGAACCGCACGCCGGTGTCGGCGCCGCCGAGCCGTCCTCCGTAGGCGGCGTTCAGCGTCTCGACCTGGGCCGTGACGGCGGCCTCCGGGGCGCCCGCCTGCCCGTCGGTGATCACATGAACCCACAAGGGGACGGTGACCGTGTGGGCCCGGAGACCGGGACGCAGGGCGCCGAGCCGGCGCCGCATCTCCGAGAGCATGCGCTCGGTGTCCCGGCGGTCGGGCGCGTACGGCTCCGGGCCGCGCCCGTCCATGCGCGGAGGACCCGCGTGCCCGCCGCACGGGCGCGCGGCGGCGGCGCGGGCCGGCACGCCGGGCGCGCCCGCGATCGTGAACAGGCACGCCAGAGACGCCAGAGACCCCAGAGACACGGCAACCGTGCGCCGCACCATGCACTCCCCCGGTTCGATCAGGTCAGAGTGCTGACGCTAGCCGCCGCCGCGCCGATCGCCGGGGAGCAACACTCGCTCCCCGGCCAAGGGTTCACCCAGGCTCGCCCGTCCCAGCATGAACGGCTCACCCGCCCACCCGGACGTGCGTTACGGCGTCACGGAGCCGTCGCGCGCGGGCCTGAACGGCTCATCGCCCGGCGCGAGGTACGAGGACGCGGACGCGCGGCCTCGCGGGGTCACTCTTTGGGGCCGCCGCCCAGGGGAAGACCTTCGTAGATCTCCTTGCACTCGGGGCACACCGGGTATTTCTTGGGATCACGGCTCGGGACCCAGACCTTGCCGCAGAGCGCCCGGATCGGCGTGCCGGTCACCATGCTCTCGGTGATCTTGTTCTTGTCCGCGTAGTGCGAGAAGCGCTCGTGGTCTCCCTCGTCGCCGTGCGAGAGGTTCGGCCGTACTTCGCTCTCGGGAAGGATCTTCGTGCTCACGACATCCGAGTCTACGTGCGCCGGGGAGCGGCGCGGCGGACGAACCCATGTTCCGGCCGGCCCTCGCTCGCGGCGCGGGCCGGCCGGGACCGGGCCTCAGCCCACGTGGACGGCGGCGTCGTAGGTCTTGCGCCCGGCCCGGACGAACAGGGCGAGGATCGCGGCCAGGACGGCGACGATGACGCTCACGGTGAAGCCGAAGTGCATGCCCGAAAGGAAGGAGCCGTGCGCCGCGTGCGTCAGCGCGTCGGCGATCGGCTTGGGCGTGCCCGGCTGCACCGGAGCGACCCCGATCGCGACGAGGTTCTTCATCGCCTCGACCTGCGCGGGGGTCGCGGGGATGTGCGCGGCGGCGAGATTGCCCGGCAACACGTCCGCCACGCGGGCGGTGATCAGCGCGCCGAGCACCGCGGTGCCGAGGGACCCGCCCACCTGCATGGCCGACTGCTGCATGCCTCCGGCGACGCCGCTGTACTCCTCGGGCGAGTTGCCGACGATGACCTCGGTCGCCCCGACCATGACGGGCGACAGGCCGAACGCGAGCAGCGCGAAGGGGACGGCGGTGTCGAGGTAGCCGGCCTCCAGCCCGAGGCGCGAGAGCAGGAACATCGAGATCGCGGTGATCAGCATGCCGACGGCGATCGGCACCTTGGGCCCGAACCTGCTCAGCGCCGCGCCCGCCAGCGGGGAGGCGACGATCATGCCGGCGCTCATCGGCAGCATGCGCATGCCCGACTCCAGCGGCGACAGCCCGTGCACGCCCTGGAAGTAGAAGGTCAGGAAGAACATCGCGCCGAACATCGAGAAGGCCATGAGCACCATCAGGACGGTGCCGATGGAGACCGACGCGTTGCGGAACAGGGTGAGCGGGAGCAGGGGCTCGGTGGCCCGGGTCTGCCAGAACACGAAGGCGGCGCCCAGCACGACGGCCCCGGCGAAGAACCCGATCGTCCGGGCGTCCCCCCAGCCGTAGCCCGGCGCCTTGATGATGGCCCACACCAGGCAGAACATCGCGCCGGACAGGAGCACCACGCCGGGGACGTCCACCTTGGACAGCGCCTCGGACCTGCTCTCCTTGATGACCCACAGCCCGACCAGCAGCGCGACCACGCCGACCGGCACGTTGATGAAGAAGACCGACTGCCAGCTCACGTTCTCGACGAGCAGGCCGCCGATGATCGGGCCCGCGGCGCTGGAGACGCCGATCGCCGCACCCCAGATGCCGATGGCCATGTTCAGGCGCTCGGCGGGGAAGGCGGCGCGCAGCAGGGCGAGGGCGGCCGGCTGGAGCAGCGCCCCGAACAGGCCCTGGAGCACCCGCAGGGCGATCAGGACGCCGATGGAGGAGGTGAGGCCGATGGCGAGCGAGGTCAGGGCGAAGCCGGCGATGCCCACCAGGAAGACCCGCTTGTGGCCGAAGAGGTCGCCCAGCTTGCCGGCGGTGATGAGGAAGACGGCCAGGGCGAGCAGGTAGCCGCTGGTGATCCACTGCAGGTCCGACAGGGACGCCCCGAGGTCCTTGCCGATCACCGGGTTGGCGATGGAGACCACCGTGCCGTCGAGCATCACCATGATCACGCCGAGCGCGACGGCGAGCAATGTGAGCCAAGGATGGCCGTGCCCGCGTCGGACCGGCGCGTCCGCGGGCGCGGCCAGCGCTTGTGCCATGGAAGATCCCCCGTTTCGAAAGATTAGTCGACTTCTAGTAATTTATGGCAGAGCATGACAGATGACAAACGGTTTTATACGACAGATCATGACTTGTGGCACAATGTGAAGTGAACATTTCGAGGAGGTGACCGGCATGGGTCTTCGGGAGCGCAAGAAGCACCAGACCCGGCTGGCGCTGATAGACGCGGGCTTCCGGCTGTTCCTCGCCCAGGGGTACGAGGCCACGACCGTCGACCAGATCGCCGCCGCGGTGGAGGTCTCCCCGCGCACGTTCTTCCGCTACTTCGGCAGCAAGGAAGACCTGGCCCTGGACTTCACCCTCGAGTACGACGAGCGCATCAACGCCGCCCTCGCCGCCCGGCCCGAGGACGAGCCGCCGTTCACCGCCCTCACCCGCGCCTTCCGCGAGTTCGTCCACGCCATGGAGAGCGACGCCGCCGAGGAGACCGAGCGCTTCCTGCGCCACCGCCGCGTGGTCGACGCCAACCCGGCGCTGTTGTGCACGAGCTTCGCGCGCATGGCCGACATCGAGCAGAAGCTCACCGTCGAGATCGCCAGACGCCAGGGCACCGACCCCGCCACCGACCCGCGCCCCCGGCTGCTGGTGGCCTTCGCCACCTCGGCCGTCCGCGTCGGGATGGACTGCTCGGTGGACGACGACAGCTATCTCCACAGCCTGGTCGCCAACGTCGAGCACGCGCTGGACCTCGCCGAGCAGGCACTGCGCCCCGGCTGGGACCGCCCGCCCGCGGCACCGTCGGCGGCACCGCCCTCCGGCCACCGCACCGGCCGCGAGCCGTGCGCGGGCGAGGACCCTGGCGCCGCCGGCCAGGACCCGGGCGCCGAGCCGTCCGCGGCCGCGGTCAGTTGAGCTTGGGGTCGTCCGGGCAGGTCGCCACGAACGCCAGCTCGCCCGGCTGACGCCGCAGCACCGACCGCCACAGGTTGGCCGGCCGCGAGTCGAAGGTGTCGCCCGGTTCGGCCTCGACGACGTACCACGAGCCCTCGCGGATCTCGCTCTCCAACTGGCCCGCCGTCCAGCCGGCGTACCCGGCGAAGATGCGCATCTGCGTGATCTCGCCCGCGAGGATCTCCGGAGGCGCGTCCAGATCGACCGTGCCGAGCTTGGAGACGGCCGACGAGCCCGCGTGCAGCCTGCGCCAGCCGAGCGGCTCCTGCCCGCTCGGCACCGAGGCCAGGGCCAGCGCGCTGTCGGTCTGCACCGGCCCGCCCTCGAAGAGCACCGGAGGGCCGGACACCAGAGAGTCCCAGGAAGGGAGCACCTGCGTCACGGTGACCTCGCTCGGCCGGTTCAGCATGACGCCGAGGGTGCCGCCGTCCTCGTCGTGCTCGAGGATCAGCACGACGCCGCGCCGGAAGTTCGGGTCGTCAAGCAGTGGCGTCGCCACGAGGAGCCCGCCGACGTAGATCGCCTCCGCCATGCATCCATCATGACGCGTGATGTGGGGAACGCGCGCCCGCCCCCGGGCAGACAGGGCCGCCACCTCGCCATATGTTACTCAACGCGTTCAACCGGGCACTGTCGGTATGTAGTATCGATGACTGGAGGATCCGATCGGCTCGCGAACACCGCGCACGGGAGGAAAGGAAGGGGCCTCATGTACCGCCTCATGATGCTGGCTCTCGTGGCGGCGGGCGTGGCCGCCGGCGTCCCGGCCGCCGGAGCCTCGTACGCCGCGGGCGTCACCGGGCGTGAGGCGCGCGACCTACGCGACGGGCGCGTCGAGGTGACCATGTCCAAGGTCGAATGCCCGTCCGGGCGAGCCGACGTCATCATGACCGCCCCCCGCCACCGCGACGTCGTGGAGTACTCCGTCTACCGAGGCGGCTCGCTGGTGCGCAACGGCGTCCTCTGGCCCGGCGTCCAGCGCAACATCCCGGTCTACCTCGAACCGCGCACCAGCGAACGGGTCACCGTCACCATCCAGGGCCAGGGCACCACGACCTTCCGCGTCTACTCCGGCTGCGAGGACGACACCCCGACCGGCTCCACCGATTCGACGGCCACCCCGGCCTCCCGCGACTCGCAGGAGTCCTACGGCGAGTACCGCGAGAGCGTCTACAGCGAGAGCGACAGCGACAGCGCCTCCCACTCCAGCGGCGAGCACGGCGCGCGGCACGTCAACGGCCTGCGCGCCCACCGGTACAACCCGCTGCTGCGCCGGCAGGGCGGCGACCGCCTTCCCTACACCGGCCCGCCCGCCGACCTGTACGGCAAGATGGCCACCGCCGTCGGCATGGTCATCTTCGGCGGCATGCTGTGGGGCATCGCGGTCATCTGGCCCCGCCGCGCCCCCGTCGAGCCCCTGCTGCGCCCCCGCCCCCTCTACGCGACCGGCCGCCGCCCCCTCACGCCCCGCTGACGGCCCACGCCTTCACGTCCGGGGTGACGGCCCACGCCTTCACAACGCCTGGGCGCGGGTCGGCGTGGGTCCTCGGCGTCACGCCTCGGTGAAGCCTCGTGCCCGGCCGCCGGCCGACTCGCGGACGGCCGCGGCGACCGCGGTGGCGACATCGGGGTGGAACACGCTCGGGATGATGTAGTTCGGGCCGAGCTCCTCCACCGCCACGACGTTGGCCAGGGCGTTGGCCGCCGCCAGCAGCATGCCCTCGGTGACCATGCGCGACTGCGCGTCCAGCAGGCCGCGGAACACACCCGGGAAGGCCAGCACGTTGTTGATCTGGTTCGGGTAGTCCGAGCGGCCGGTGGCCACGACGGCCGCGTGCTCGCGGGCGTCGTCCGGCGAGACCTCCGGCTCGGGGTTGGCCAGGGCGAACACCACGGCGCGGTCGGCCATGGCGGCGATGTCGTCGCCGGTCAGGATGCCCGGCGCCGAGACCCCGATGAAGACGTCGGCGCCCTTGACCGCCCCGCGCAGGTCGCCCGCGTACCCCTCGGCGTTGGTGTTCTCGGCGATCCACCGCAGCGACGCGTCCAGGTCGTCGCGGCCCTGGTGCACGGCCCCGAGGTAGTCGCAGACGACGACGTTGCGCGCGCCCGCGGCCATCAGCAGGCGCAGCACGGCCGTGCCCGCCGCCCCCGCGCCCGCCATCGCGATCTTCACGTCCGGCAGCGACTTGCCGACGACGCGCAGCGCGTTCGTGAGCGCGGCCAGCACGCAGATGGCGGTGCCGTGCTGGTCGTCGTGGAAGACCGGGATGTCCAGCAGGTCGCGCAGCCGCCGCTCCACCTCGAAGCAGCGCGGCGCCGAGATGTCCTCCAGGTTGATGCCGCCGAACCCGGGGGCGATGGCCTGGACCACTTCGACGATCTTGTCGACGTCCTGGGTGTCCAGGCAGATGGGCCAGGCGTCGATGCCCGCGAACCGCTTGAACAGGGCCGCCTTGCCCTCCATGACCGGCAGCGCCGCCGCCGGCCCGATGTTGCCCAGGCCCAGCACGGCCGAGCCGTCGGTGACCACCGCGACGGTGTTGCGCTTGATGGTCAGGCGGCGGGCGTCCTCGGGGTTGCGGGCGATGGCGAGCGACACCCGGGCCACGCCCGGCGTGTAGGCCATCGACAGCTCGTCGCGGTTGCGCAGCGGCACCTTCGACTGCATCTCGATCTTGCCGCCGAGGTGCATGAGGAACGTGCGGTCGCTGACCTTGTGGATGACGACGCCCTCGACGGCGTCCAGGCTGTCGACGATCGTCTGCGCGTGGTCGGTGTCCTTGGCCGCGCAGGTCACGTCGATGCGCAGCTTCTCGTGACCGGCGTTGGTCACGTCAAGGGCGGTCACCACGCCGCCGGCGGTCTCCACGGCATGGGTGAGCTGACTGACGGCCTTACCGCCCGCCGGGACCTCAAGACGGACGGTGATGGAGTACGACACGCTCGGCACGGTGGCCACGTCGATCCGCTCCTTTGCGGGTGTGGTGGTCGCGCTCGCTCGGGTGCCGCTGTTGGTGCATCCCGGCTCGCCTGCTCCCCTTCCGGGACATCCATCGTGCCAGACCCGAGCAGGTTGTTCCGCCTCATGCTGTGCCCTGCTTATTGGCCTCGCTCCGCTCGGCGGGCTCGGGGCGCCTTTGAGGCGGCGCTGTTCGTCGTCGTTCACGAGCGCTCGTTCCTCGCACTCGCTCTCTCCTCCTCACAGCACCGCCGCGCCCCGAGCGAGTCCTTGTGGTTGATCCGCTGGAATGGCTTGACGGGCTCGGGGCGAGCTTGAGGCCGTGTTGATGTGCCTCGCTGCGCTCGGCGGCTCGGGGTGCCTTGAGGGGGGGCGAGGGGGTCAGAAGAGGGCGCTGGCGAGGCTGCGGCGGGCTTTGGCGACGGAGGGGTCGCTCGCGGGGAGGGCGTCGAACAGGCCGAGGAGGTGGCGGCGGACGCGGTCGCGGTCGTCGCCCGAGGTGCGGCGGACGGTCTGGACCAGCCGCTCGAAGGCCTCGTCGACCTGGCCACCGAGCATCTCGATGTCGGCCGCCTGGCTCTGGAGCTCGACGTCGGACGGGTTCTCGGCGGCCCGCCGGAGGACCGCGCCGGGGTCCAGGTCCTGCGTGCGGCGGACCAGCCCCACGCCGGCCAGGCCGATCTTGGCGTCCGGGTCGGCCGGCGAGCGGGCGAGCAGCCGCTCGTAGGCCGCCGCCGCCGCGTCGAGGTCACCCTCTTCGATGGCCTTCTCGGCCGCGAGCAGGTCGGGGTCGGTCTGCGGCTGGGGCTCCGCGCCCTGCTCGTCCTGAGGGGCGTCCGGGGTGGGCGGGAGGTACTGGGCGAGCGCCTGCATGAGCTGGTCGAGCCACTGGCGCACCTGCGCCTCGGGCAGCGCGCCCTGGAAGCCGGTCACCGCCTGGCCCTGGAAGACGGCCAGGACGGTGGGGATGCTCTGCACCTGGAGCGCGCCGCTGATCTGGGGGCTGGCGTCGACGTCCACCTTGGCCAGCACCCAGCGGCCGGCGGCCTCGGCGGCCAGCTTCTCGAGGATCGGGCTGAGCTGCTTGCACGGCTCGCACCAGGTGGCCCACAGGTCGAGGATGACCGGGGTGCGCATGGAGCGCTCGATGACGTCGGTGGCGAAGGTCTCGTCGGTGACGTCGATGACCGTGCCGGCCGCCGGCGCCGCGGGGGCGCCTCCCGCGGCGGCCTGTTGCGCCGCCGCCTCGCGACGGGCCTGGGCTTCGAGCGCCTGCTTGCGCGCGCCGAGATCCACGGCCCCCTGCAACGAAGCCGGTCGAGTGAAGTCCGCTGGGCTCATACGTCCAATCCTGCCGCATCCGGCGTGTGCTCATGGTCGGCGGGCGCACCCCTCGGACGACTCGGCCCCGTTATGTCACGCCTTTATCGCGAATTCGCACGGATCTGTCATAAATCACGAATATCCCGAACGATAGCTCTCGGCATGAATTCAGCTCACTTGGAGGTGGGTGTGAGACGCGTCATCGTCGTTTCCGCCGCAGCAGCCGTGATCGCCGCGACCCTGGCGTTCCCGGCGCAGGCCGTCCGAACGACGGCCGAACCCGCGACGGCGACCCAGTACGTCGTCCTGTACAAGGAAGGCGTCGCGCCGGCGGACGCCCAGAAGGCCGTCGAGGCCGCGGGCGGCAGCGTGGTCAAGGTGAACCAGGCCGTGGGCCTGGCCACGGTCACGACCACGAACGCCGGCTTCGTCTCCGCGGTGACGAGCTCCGCCGCGATCGAGGGCGTGGCCCGCGACCGCGCCGTCGGCAGCGTTCCCAAGAGCGCCGCCAGGACCGCCCTCACCGGGCGGGCGGCCAAGGACGCCAAGGCCGTCGAGAAGGAGGGCCGCGGCGGCGGGCCGTTCAAGCACGGCCACGCGGTGAAGGCCGAGCCGCTCTCGGACCTGCAGTGGGACATGAAGCAGATCCACGCCGAAGAGGCGCACAAGTACGAGCAGGGCGACCCCAAGGTCCTGGTCGGCGTGCTCGACACGGGGATCGACGGCTCCCACCCCGACATCGCCCCGAACTTCGACAAGGCGCTGAGCCGCAACTTCACCGTCGACGTCCCCGCCGACGCCAACGGCGAGCCGATCGACGGCCCCTGTGAGGACGAGCCCGACAAGTCCTGCAACGACCCCAACGACGTGGACGAGGACGGACACGGCACGCACGTGGCCTCCTCGATCGCCTCGCCGATCAACAAGCTGGGCATCGCGGGCGTGGCCCCCAAGGTCACGCTGGTGAACCTGCGCGCGGGCCAGGACTCCGGCTACTTCTTCCTGCAGCCCACCGTGGACGCCCTGACGTACGCGGGCGACATCGGCGTCGACGTGGTCAACATGAGCTACTACATCGACCCGTGGCTGTTCAACTGTGTCGACAACCCGGCCGACTCGCCCTCCGACCAGATGGAGCAGGCGACGATCATCAAGGCCACCCAGCGGGCCCTGGACTACGCCCACCGGCGCGGCGTGACGCTGATCTCCGCGGCCGGCAACCAGGCCAGCGACTACACCAAGACGTTCGTCGACGCCACCAGCCCGGACTTCGCCGACGTGCCCGGCGAGGCGCCCCGCACCCGCACCATCCCCCCGAGCTGCGTCTCGATGCCGAGCGAGGGCCAGCACGTGATCTCGGTGTCCTCCACCGGCATCAGCAAGCGCAAGGCGTACTACTCCGACCACGGCAACGGGTACATCGACGTGGCCTCCCCCGGCGGCGACGTCTACGACACCCCGGACAACACCCGCGACATCACCAAGGCGACGCTGTCGGCCTATCCCAAGTCGCTCGCCGTGGCCAACGGTGAGATCGACGCCGACGGGAACCCGACCGTGAACTACGTCGTCAAGGACTGCTCCGGCGCCACCTGCGCGTACTACCAGTACCTGCAGGGCACCTCGATGGCCTCGCCCCGCGCGGTCGGCGTCGCGGCGCTGATCGTCAGCAAGTACGGCCACCGGGACTTCCGCAACGGCGGCAAGACCCTCTCGCCCGACCTGGTCGAGGGCATCCTGAAGGCGACCGCCACCAAGACGGCCTGCCCGAACCCGCCCGCCTACACCTACACCCGCATCCTGCCGGCCGGCAACACGGTGACCGCCACCCACGTGTGCGAGGGCACCACGACCTCCAACGGCTTCTACGGCAAGGGCATCGTCGACGCCCTGCGCGCCGTCGGCCGCTAGAGCCGGAACCAGAACCAGAACCAGAACCAGAACCAGAACCAGCGCTAGAGCTGGAGCGCCACGCCCGTAGATCGCCCCCCGCCATGGGGCCGCACGGGTGACGGCACGCCCGGCGTCAGCCGGTTCACAGGGGCCCGTCCTTCGGGGCGGGCCCCTTCGCGTCGCCGCCGCGGCGCGCCGGTCCGGCGCCGGACCGCCCCGGCACCAGCACCTCGTCCTCCTCCTCGAAGGCGGGGAAATCGCCGGCGGCCACGCGCATGGTGCGCAGCAGGCCGAAGATCTCGGTCTTCTCGCCGTCGCCGTACATCGTCATGCAGAAGTCGGCGCCCATCAGATCGGCGGTCGCCCGCTCGACCACCTCGCGTCCCTTGGCCGTGATCTCGGCCAGGACGCCGCGGCCGTCCTTGGGGTTGCGCATGCGGCGGACCAGCCCCGCGCGCTCGAGCCGGTCGATGGTGTTGGTCACGCTCGTCGGGTGGACCATGAGCCGCTCGCCGATGCGCGACAGCGACAGCGCGCCGGTCCTGCTGAAGGTGAGCAGGACCAGCGCCTCGTAGCGCGCGAAGGTCAAGTCGTGCGGCCTGAGCAGCGTGTCCAGTTGCCCGATGAGGATCTGGTGCGCTCTCATGATCGATGTGACGGCGGCCATGGCGGAGGACGGCCCGAAACGGACGCGCCAGGTCTCAGCGGCACGCTCGATGGGGTCGAACGGCAGGTTAAGCGGCTTCGGTACACCGATGGACACAACGCTACGCTAGCGCCTGTCGCCGCCATTGACGCAGGGTCACTGAGTTCCATCGGATACCCAAGAACCGGGACGCCAAACATCACGCTCCGTTATGGTGTGCATGTCAAGAGGTGAGGCGCGGCAAAGCCCGACCCAAAGCAAGGGGAAAAGCCGCGCCGTACGACGCGAGGCGCGGCTACGCGATCCCCGCGGGTGTGCGGCGTGGCGAGCAGGGTCGGGTGCCGGGTGCCAAGGGGCCGGCACCGGTGCCGAAACGCGCCGCTCATCCAGGCACGGGGGTTTTTCAAATGAAGAGCATGTGCGCGACGGCACGGGCCGCGCGGCCGGGTCTCCGGCCCGCGCGGGGCCGTGCTTGAGCAAAGGGGCGTTTCGCGCGAAGAGCTGAAGCACAGCGCGCTGGTGGCGGTAGGGATGCTGCTCGCGCTGGGCCTGCTCGCGGCGTGGAGCGTCCTTGTACCGGGCATTTCCGCATGGGAGAACATCGTCGTCGCGGTCATCGGGTCGCTCCGGCTGACCGGGCCGGTGGCCGCCGCGTTCGCCGCGTGGGTCGCCGTGCGCAAGCGCCGCGCCGCCCGCGGCCGGCTGCCGGGCGGCTGGCGGGTGCTGCGCGCGCCGCTGGCGGTGCTGGCGGTCGTGGTGGGCGCGTTCGGCGCCACCGTCACCATGCTCGCCATGAAGGCCGTCCTCACCGAGCAGGCCGGCCACCTGGCGCCGAGCGGCCTCGCCGTGGGCGCCGCAGGTCTCGCGCTGTACGCGGTGATCGGCTGGGTCACGGGCTGGGCCGCGCCCTGGGCGCTCGCCCCGTTCGCGGCGGGCGCCGGCAGCTACGCGTTGTTCGCGTCGCTGTCGGCGGGGTCGGGCTGGATCGTCAAGCTCGCGCCCGCCACGCCCGAGCCGTACGACCCGTTCGAGGGGCTGAGCCGCGCGGCGTTCGCCGACCAGTCATTGTGGCTGCTCGGGCTGACCACCGCCCTGCTGCTCATCTGGACCACCGTTGTGACCCGCAGGGCGCTCGCGCTGGCCTTCGCGCTGCTGGCGGTGCTCGCGGCGGGCACGGGCATGGCACGGGTCCTCGGCGAGCCGCAGGCCGTCGCCGCCACCGAGACGATGGTCTACAGCTGCCAGGAGTGGCCGATCACGGTGTGCGTCCACCCCGGCATGCGCAGCGGCCTGACCGAGCTGGGAGCCGCCTTCACCACGATCGCCGCCCGGCTCACCGGCACGCCCGCCGCCTTCTCCCGGGTCGAGCAGCGGCCGCGTGACGACGTCCGCCCGGCCCCCGGGGGCGCGACCGGCGCGGTCGCCATCCATGTGGACGACCTCACCCCCGGCTACGCGTCGAGGGCCGCGGCGGAGTTCGTCGAGCGCCTGGCCCCGCGGTGCGGCGAGGCCCGCGCCGACGGCTACCGGGCCATCGTGAGCGCCTGGCTGCGCGGCGAGCCGCTGCCGAGTGGGCCGCTGCCGGGCCATCAAGCGGCCGCCGCGTGGTTCTCCGCGCTCAGCGAGAGCCAGCGCCGCGACTGGTTGCGCATGTTCTACACCGACTTCGCCACCTGCCGGCTGAAGGCGTCGCACTTCGGCGGCGGGGTGGCCGTCGCGGGCGGTGGCGGCACGCCGGCCGTTCCCGGCAGGAACGGCGGCGACGGCGACGGCGGGGCGGCGACGCGGCGGATGTCACGCGGCGGGGACGCCACTCCGCCCGCCGGGCCGGCCGGCGCCACGCTCTACTCCGACCGGTCGCCGGTCCCCGGCTCGCCGTACCCGACCATGCCCGGCCCTTCCACGCCGGGTCCTTCCACGCCGGGTCCTTCCTCGTCCGGTCCTTCTTCGCCCGCACGGACGTCGGTGGCCTCGGCAAGGTGAGAAACCTCGCATCCCGGGAAGGAGAACGGCCGTGAACCGCCAGACGTCGACCCCCCGGACGGCCGCCGAGGCGGCGGAACCGGCACCACGCCGATCCCGCCGCGGCTGGCGCATCCTGGCAGGGGTTCTCACCGTGCTCGTGCTGCTGACCGTGGGCGCCAAGCTGACCTGGTCGTACCTCAACCCGTTCGGGGAGACCACCATCGACCGCAGCCAGCCGGTGCTGCTGCAGTCGATCCAGAACATGAGCCGATTCCAGTCCGCCACCGGCAACTTCCAGGTCATCGTGGACCTGGAGAAGGACGCGCCGTTCCTGCCGGACGCCGTCAAAGGATCGCGCACGCTGTTCGTCGGCGCGGGCGGGGTGAACGCCTACGTCGACTTCTCGCGCCTGCCCAAGGACGCGATCACCGTCTCCGCCGACCGCACCGAGGTCACCGTGCGCATCCCGCACGCGCAACTGGAGAAGCCGAATCTGGACAACAAGAAGTCCTACGTCTACGCCCAGCAGCGCGGGCTGCTCGACCGCGTGCAGGAGATGCTCTCCAACTCCCCTCAGAACCAGCAGGAGCTGTACGTCCTGGCCGAGCAGAAGATCGCCGAGGCCGCTCAGGCCAGCGACCTGCGCAACCGCGCCGATCAGAACACCAAGCTCATGCTGGAGGGCATGCTGAAGTCGTTGGGCTTCACCAAGGTCACCGTCGCCTACACCGACGAGCCCTGACCCGGCCGCCACACGCCGAAGGCCGCGGCATGGGTCTCACTCCTCGTCCAGCAGCCCCGCGTCGTGGACGATGAGCGCGATCTGGACGCGGTTGTTCAGGCCCAGCTTGGTGAGAATGCCGGAGACGTGGGTCTTGACCGTCGGGACGCCGAGGTAGAGCGCGGCGGCGATCTCCGCGTTGGAGCTGCCCTGGCCGACCCCGAGGGCGACCTGGCGTTCACGGTCGTTCAGCGACGTCAGGCGCTCCCTGGCCTGGGCACGCCGCCGGTCGTGGCCCGATTCGGCCACCCGGGCGATGAGGCGCCGGGTCACCCCCGGCGACAGCACCGGGCGTCCCCGCGCCACCTGGCGCACGGCGGCCACGATCTCGGCGGGCGGAGTGTCCTTCAGCAGGAAGCCCGCGGCCCCGGCACGCAGTGCGGCGAGCACGTGGTCGTCGGCGTCGAAGGTGGTCAGGACGATGACCTCCGGCGCCATGGGCCGGGCCCGCAGCGCCCTGGTGGCGGCCAGCCCGTCCATCACCGGCATGCGGATGTCCATCAGCACCACCGCGGGAGCGTGCCGGTCGACCAGGGGCATCACCTGCGCGCCGTCACCGGCCTGGCCGACGACGGCGATGTCGGGGGCGCCGCCCAGCATCATCACCAGCCCGGCCCGTACCAAGGGATCGTCGTCGGCGATGAGCACGCGCACCGGGGACGACTCGATCGAGGTCATGGCGGCCACGGTAACCAGGCCCACAGCCGCCAGTCACCTTCGGAGGCCGGGTGCCATAGCGCCCGGTCACCGTCGGCGGCGGGCCCTTCGACGGCGAGTCCTCCGGCGGCGGGCCCATGCTCAAGCCGCCCGTCGCCTCCGGCGGCGGGCCCATGCTCTGGCCGCCCGTCGCCTCCGGGGGCGGGCCCGTGCTCAAGCCGTCCGTCCGCCAGGGCGACCCGCTCCGCCAGCCCCACCAGCCCCTGTCCCGCTCCTGACGGGGCCGGTCGCGCGGACGGCGCCGGAAGGGCGTTGCGGATCTCCACCTCCAGCCCGCGCCCGGGCGCGCCGAGCACCCGGACGCGCACCTCGGCGCCCACCGCGTGCTTACGGGCATTGGTGAGGCCCTCCTGGACGATGCGGTAGGCGGTGCGCCCCGCGCGGTCGGGGGCCGGTCCCGGCAGCTCCTCGGTGAACTTCACCCGCATCCCGGCCAGGCGCGACTCGGCGACGAGGTCGCGCACGTCGGCCAGGCCCAGGGGGGCCAGCTCACCGACGGGGGCGCGCAGTACGCCGATGACCTCGCGCAGGTCCTGGAGCGCCTGGTGGGCGCTCTCGCGAATGACCTTGGCCGCCCTGGCGACGTCGTCGGGGGACGCGCCCGGGTGGTATTCCAGGGCGCCGGCGTGGACGCTCAGCAGCGACAGCCGGTGGCCGAGCACGTCATGGATCTCCCGCGCGATCGCCTCGCGCGCCTGGTGCTGGGCCTGCAGGGCGCGCAGGTGGGCCTCGGTCTCGGCGCGGACGGCGCGGTCGCGCAGCGACAGCACCAGGCTGCGCCGCTGGTGGATGAACAGTCCCCAGCCCACCACCGCGCCCTGGATGGCCAGCCCCAGCACGAACAACAGCGGGAAGGGCAGATCGGGCTCGGGACGCAGGAACGTGTAGATGAGGGCGGACACCAGGCTGAGGGCGAAGACGCCGCCGGAGACGCGCGGAGGCCGGTGAACGGCGACGGTGAACAGCGCCACCAGCATCGCGCCCGAGACCATCTCCGACCACGCCGACAGGACGACCAGCACCAGCGCCAGCTCCACCGGCCATCGGCGGCGCAGCCACAGCGAGGCACAGCTCAGCGCGCCGATGACCTGGTCGAGGGTGAACAGCCACGCCGGTGAGGGCATGACCGCGTCGAGGCGCTCGGCCATGGTCAGCAGGCCGAAGCCCGCCGCCAGCAGGAAGACGGCGATGTCCGCGAGGGCGTCGCGGACGGGCCGCCGTGGCGCGGAGGCGATGGCTGATCGGTTCATCTGCCGCGAGCCTACGACCGGACCCCGCGCACCGCCCATCCCCGCGAACCGGGCGATACGGAAGTCAGCGGGGACGAGACTTTCGCCGGAGAGGGCGCCGAGGCCGGATACGGCGGTCCGGGACGGCGATCCGCATGGCCGTTACGGGGCGGGCCGGCGGCTCCATAGCTTGCCGTCATGCGCAACAACATCGAGGTGGCCGGGCTGGTGCTGGCGGCCGAGGGCATCAGCGGGGCCATCGACCGAGTGGCCGTGCAGCCCTTCATGGCGATCTTCCTGAACTTCTTCAACCGCGTGGTGGTCCCCCGCATCGGCTTCCTGACCGGCTACGAGCTGTACGCCAACCTTGCGCTGGCCGCGCTCGGGATCATCGTCGTCATCGCCGCCGCTCCCCGCTCACCGTGAGCGCTCCGCGCGCTGGGGGCCGCGCACGATCCGGCGAGCGCGCGGCACGGGAGGCGAGGCAGGCCTATCGGGGGTGGAGGGTGAGGGTGCCGTCCGGGGTGTGGGCCACGGCGGCGCCGAAGGCGCGGCTCTCCTGATCGAGGACGGACCTGAGCCACTCGGCGTCCTGGTCGCAGGCGCGGTCGAGACGCAGGCGGCGAGCCCGCATGGGGATCATGGTGAGGCCGAGCAGCCTTCCGGTGTCCGCGTCCAGCGACGCGAGGTACAGCAGTCTCAGGTCGTCCCGGTAGCGCTCGTAGCCGGCGATGCCCTCGTAGTCGTCGATGAGGTCGCCGCAGCCGTACAGGACGAGCCGGTCCCGGTACACCTCCACCGGGCGGGGGTGGTGTGAGGAGTGCCCATGGACGACGTCCACGCCCGCGTCCACCAGCGCGTGCGCGAAGCGCCGCTGCGCCGGGGAAACGTGGTAGCCCCAGTTGGAACCCCAATGCAGCGACACGACCACGAGGTCACCGGGGCCCTTGGCCCGGCGCACCCGGCCGGCGATCTCCGCCGTGCCGATGCGCGCCGGCTCGGGGACCAGGTCGACGCCCGACCGGTCGGCGGTCGCCGCCCAGCTCGCGGGAACGCCGCTGGACTCCATCCCGCAGGAGAAGACCAGCACCCGGCCGCCTCCGTCCGGGGTGAGCACCACGGGCCGCCGGGCCTCGCGGATCTCCCGCCCGGCCCCGGCGGCGCGGAACCCCGCGCCGGTCAGGGCGTCCAGCGTCTCGGCGAGGCCTCGGCGGCCGAAGTCCATCACGTGGTTGTTGGCCAGCGCGCAGACGTCGGGACGGGCGACGGCGAGACACGAAAGGTTGGCGGGATTCATCCGGTAATGGACGGCCTTGCCGGGCCAGAAGTCACCGCTGCGGGTGACGCTGGTCTCCAGGTTCACGATGCGAACGCCGGGCGACGACTCCTCAAGGACCGCCAGGGCGTCGCCCCACGGCCAGCGGTCGCCGGCGGGGCGGGGAACCGGACCGTTGACCGCCTCGGCCAGCCCGACGTAGTCGCGCGCGTCCCGGACGCACGCCTCCCGCAGCGCCGGATCACCGGGGTGGTCCAGGATCTGGTCGACGCCCCGGCCGAGCATCACGTCACCGCAGAGGAACAACGTCAAAGATCGACGTCGCATGTCTTCCATGCTATCCGCGCCGCGTGGACGACTCGGCTCCCGCCGGGAACGGGTCAGCTCTTGAGGAAGGCCAGCAGGGCCTCGGTGACCTCGTCGGCGTGGGTCCACAGCAGGCCGTGCGGGGCGCCCTCGATCTCCACGTAGGTGGCCTGCGGCAGCAGCCGGCGGAAGGGCCGGGCCGTGGCGTCGATGGGCAGGATGCGGTCGGCGGTGCCGTGCAGGATCAGGGTGGGCACGTCGATCTTGGCGATGTCGGCGCGGAAGTCGGTGAGCCACGTGGGCACGCAGGCCGACGAGGCGTACGCCGACGCGCCGGCGGCGACGTTCCAGCTCGCCTTGAGCGCGGCCTCGCTCAGCCGGGTGCCGAGGTTCTCGTCGGTGTTGTAGAAGTCGGCGTAGAAGGCGTCGAAGTAGGCGTACCGGTCGGCGGTCACGGCGGCGAGGATGCCGTCGAAGACCGACTTGTCGACGCCGGTCGGGTTGTCGTCGGTCTTGAGCAGGAACGGCTCGAGCGAGGCCAGGAAGGCGGCCTTGCTCACCCGCGTGGAGCCGTAGGTGCCGAGGTAGCGGCCGACCTCGCCGGTGCCCATCGAGAAGCCGACGAGCACGGCGTCGTCCAGGTCGAGCTCACTCAGCACGATGTCCAGGTCGGCGGCGAAGGTGTCGTAGTCGTAGCCGGTGGTGGGCTGGCTGGACCTGCCGAAGCCGCGGCGGTCGTAGGTGATGACGCGGTAGCCCGCCTTGAGCAGCGCCGCGGTCTGCTTCTCCCAGGAGTGCCCGTCGAGGGGGTACCCGTGGATGAGCACAACCGGCTGCCCGGAGCCGTGGTCTTCGTAGTAGAGCTGGATCGGGGTCGAGTTCTCGTTGCCCACGGTGATGTACGCCATGACGCTTCCTTCGAGGTAGGTGCTGTTCCGTTCGCCTGTATCGCATCGTACACGATTACCTCGCGCACGAGATAATCGGGAACGCTGGGCCTGGCGTAAACTCCTTCCATGACACCAGGCACACCGGGCCCGGCACCGGCCGACACCGCGCCGGGCGCCCTGTCGGAGCTGCTGTGCTTCGACCTCTACGCGGCCTCACGCAGCCTCACCGCCGTCTACCGCCCGCTGCTGGAACCCCTAGGACTCACCTACCCGCAATATCTGGTGATGGTCGTGCTCTGGCAGCACGACGGCAGCACCATCCGCGACATCGTCGAGCAGCTCCAGCTCGACTACAACACCGTCTCGCCGCTGCTCAAGCGCCTGGAGTCGCGGGGCCTGCTCACCCGGCGGCGCCGGGCCGACGACGAGCGCACGGTGGAACTCGCGCTCACCGGCGAGGGCCGCGCCCTGGGGGCCGCGGTCCGCCACATCCCGGCCGCCATCGGCGAGGCCGTGGGCATCGACGCCGCCACCATCGCCGTCCTCCAGCGCACCCTGCGCCAAGTCACGGCCTCGGCGAGCGCGTACGCCGCCCGCGAGGCCTGACGCCCTCGGCCGAGGAGGTCACTCCCCGGTCGTCGCGGCCGGGGCCGCCCACGCCGCGCGCACCGGAGCGCGAACACCGACACGCGGACACGCGTACACGCGGAAACACGGCGGGGACGGGCCCGGCGCGGCATCCCACGCGCCAATGCGCGCGCACCCGCGAGACTTGACTCCCATATTCACTGCACCCGGCAAGACACCTTAAAGATGGCCCATCTCTCAAGCGGCCGGGGTCATCGAGAACCGCCGAAACCTCGGGCGGCGACGGGACGGACGGCCCACGCCTGCGCGGGCCGCCGATCGACGTCCGCGTCCGCGGGAGGTCAGGAGGCGGGGACGGTGATGATCAGCGCGTCGCCCTGGCCGCCGCCGCCGCACAGGCCGGCCGCGCCCGTGCCGCCGCCGCGACGGCGCAGCTCGTGGGCGAGGGCCAGCACGATGCGCGCGCCCGAGGCGCCGATGGGGTGGCCCAGCGCGATGCCGCCGCCGTTGACGTTCACCTTGTCCTCGGCCACGCCGAGCTCCTTGGACGACTGGAGCACGACCGCCGCGAACGCCTCGTTGATCTCGATGAGGTCGAGGTCGTCCACGGTCAGCCCCTGCTTGCCCAGGGCGTGGCGGATCGCGTTGGCCGGCTGCGACTGCAGCGAGTTGTCGGGGCCGGCGACGTTGCCGTGCGCGCCGATCTCGGCCAGCCAGGTCAGGCCCAGCTCCTCGGCCTTGGCCCGGGACATCACCACGACCGCGCAGGCGCCGTCGGAGATCTGGGACGCCGAGCCGGCCGTGATCGTGCCGTCCTTGGTGAACGCGGGCCGCAGCCGCGCCAGTGTCTCCACGGTGGTGTCGCCGCGCACGCCCTCGTCGGCGGAGACGACCAGGGGGTCGCCCTTGCGCTGGGGCAGGGTCACCGGGACGATCTCGTCGTCGAACGTGCCGTCCTTGGCGGCGGCCGCCGCGAGCTGGTGGGAGCGCGCCGAGAAGGCGTCCTGCTCCTCGCGCCCGATGCCGAGGCGGGTGTTGTGCCGCTCGGTGGACTCCCCCATCGACACCTGGTCGAAGACATCCCTGAGCCCGTCGAACGCCATCGCGTCGACGATGTCGGCCCCGCCGTACTTGACGCCCTTGCGCAGGCCGGGGAGCAGGTGCGGGGCGTTGGTCATCGACTCCATGCCGCCGGCCACCACGATGTCGAACTCGCCGGCCCGGATGAGCTGGTCGGCCAGCGCGATGGCGTCCAGGCCGGACAGGCACACCTTGTTGATCGTCAGTGACGGCACGCTCATCGGGATGCCGGCCTTCACCGCCGCCTGGCGCGAGGGGATCTGGCCGGCCCCCGCCTGCAGCACCTGGCCCATGATCACGTACTGGACCTGCTCGGGCGCCACGCCGGAACGCTCCAGGGCCGCCTTGATCGCCAGGCCGCCCAGCTCGACGGCGGACAGACCGGACAGGGAACCGAGCAGGCGGCCGATGGGCGTGCGGGCCCCCGCGACGATGACCGATCGCGGCATGCCGGGCGGGGTGGCGGGAGAACGGGACACCAGGGCCTCCATGATGGGGTCGTCGGCGACTTTGCCACCATACCTACGACGCACCACCCGCCCCCAAGGCAGGTCTCTCGGAGCGCGCGCCGCGCGGCTCGCGAGAGACCCGCCGGGCATTCCGGCTTTCGCGGCCGGTCACGGACGGAGGACACGCAATGCTGCTGAGAATCGACCACGTGGGCATAGCCTGCGAGAATCTCGAGGAGAAGATCGCGTTCTACGAGTCGGCCTTCGGCGTGACCGTGGTCGCCCGGGAGGTCAACGAGGAGCAGGGGGTGAAAGAGGCCATGTTGCACGTGGCGGACGGCGAGGGCGGGGGGTCCTACATCCAGCTGCTCGAACCGCTGCACGCCGGGACGCCGGTCGGCAAGTTCCTGGCCAAGCGGGGTGAGGGCATCCATCATGTCGCCTATGGTGTGAGCGATGTCACCGCCGCACTGGAGGCCATCGGCGCCACGGGGGTGCGTTTGATCGACCTGCACCCGCGGCACGGCGCAATGGGCACGTCAATCGCGTTTCTTCATCCGAAAGATGTGGGAGGAGTCTTGACAGAGCTGGTCGAGTCCCCTCCTCGTCCGTCCTAGCTGACGAAACTTAACAATGGCTTATTCGTAACAAGTCGCGCAGAAAGTCGGACGGGACCTCCAATTCGGCAACACCGGAGTACGCTGGCCTACCATCCGGTACGTGGACCCGCCGTGGACGGGCGAGCCGGGCACGAGGACATCAGGGGCGAGCGGCAGCGCGCCCCTGCGAGCGAGTGCCTGGGCGCGCGCGCCCGCCGGCACCGGCCCCCGCATCGGATGTCCGCCCCCCGTCCGGCCCGTGTAGCCGTCTCGACAACCCAGGATCGAGCCTCATGCAGTCCGACATCGACGCCCAGCTGAACAATTTCTTTGAAGACGCCCCCACGCGGGAATTCGACGTGGTTCTCCGTGGCTACGACCGGCACCAGGTTCACGACCACCTCAAGCAGCTCGACACCGACCTGCGGCAGACTCGTGAGCAGCTCTCCGCCTTGCAACGGGAGCTGTCCGACTCCCAGCGGCAGCTGCAGGAGCAGGAGCGCCCGACCTACTCCGGTCTCGGTGCCCGCATCGAGCAGTTGCTGCGTCTCGCGGAGGAGCAGGCCACCGAGCTCGTCCAGGCCGCGCGGGCCGAGGCCAACGAGATCAAGGCCGCGGCGAAGGTGGACGCGGCGGACGTCCGGGCGGCGGCCGAGCACGAGGCCGCCGAGAAGCGCGCGCTGGCCACCCGTGAGACCGACGAGATGCGCACCATGGCCGAGCGGGAGGCCGAGGAGATCCGCTCGACCGCCAAGCGCGAGGCCGACGAGCTGACCTCGACCACCGAGCGCGAGGTCTCCAAGCTCCGCGCCACGGCCGACCACGAGGTCGCCGAGAAGCGCGCGGACGCCGAGCGCGAGATCGCCAAGCTGCGCACCACCACCGAGCGCGAGGTCGCCCAGCTGCGCGCCTCCACCAAGCGCGAGCGCGACGAGGTGCTCACCACGGCCAAGCGCCAGGCCGACGAGATGCGGGCGCAGGCCCAGCGCGTCCTGGAGGAGTCCGAGGCCAAGCGCGCCCAGGACGAGGCCGAGTTCGAGATCCAGCTCGCCGCCCGCCGCGAGGAGGCCGAGCGGCTGGAGGCCGAGCGTCACGCCACCGCCCAGGCCAACACCCAGAAGATGGTGGCCGAGGCCGAGCAGCGGGCCGCCACCGCCGAGCAGCGCGCCAGCAAGGCCACCCAGCAGGCCGAGCAGACCCGCCGCGAGGCCGACACCCACGCCAAGCAGCTGCTCGCCAACGCGCGCAAGAACGCCGACCAGATGGTCGCCGACGCCAAGGCCAGCGCCGACTCCATCGTGTCTGAGGCCAAGTCCGAGGCCGAGCGCAACCGGACCGTCGCCCAGCGCCAGGTGGACGAGCTGACCCGCCAGCGCGACAGCATCACCAGCCACCTCGCCCAGCTCCGCCAGCTCCTCGGCGGCGCCGCCCTGCCGGGCATGGACGAGGCCCCGGCGGTCGCGGCCCCCGCGCCCAAGCCGGCGCTGGCGGCCACGCCTTCGGTGAGCGAGAAGCCGAGCCCGGCCCCAGCTCCTCAGCGCGCCGCGGCCCCGGCCGAGGACGACTCCGAGTGGTGGCAGGAGTAACCAGCCCACCTGGCCGAGACCGGCGGTCCGGGTAAGGCGCCCGAGTCCGCCGAGCGGGGCGAGGCCGGCGAAGGGGATGCAGGACGGTACGGGAGAGCCTGGCGATCACGGGTCGCTAGGCTCTCCTTTGTTGTCCGCCCGTTTCCACGACCCCGACTTCCCCCGACGGCGAGGAGCAGACCGTGCGTGACCTTCCTCCGGACGCGAGGTCGGCGTCCGATGTTCCAGGGAGGGCCCAGGGCGCGCGTGACGCCCGTGCCGACGCCTCGGAGGTGACCGACATCATGCCCGCGGCGGCGCCGTCCGGCGGCCGCAGGGGACGGTCCGCGCAGAGCATGGCGTCCCCGGGACGCGAGTACGCCCCGCCACGCCGCACGGCGTCCCCCTCGCCCGAGTCGGTTCCCGCGCGCGAGTCGTCCTCCACGCGCGAAGGGGCGTCCGGGCGGGGCATGGGGTCGCCGGGGCGGGTCGTGGCGTCGCCCGGGCGTCGGGGACGCGAGATGGCCGCCGCCGACGGCGCGGACGACGGCATGACGGGGCCCGACCTGCCGTTCGGCGCGCCGGGCAAGCCGCTCACCCGGGGCCCGTTCCTGTGGGGCCTGACGGCGGCGCTGGGCGTGCTCACGGCCTGGGGGCTGGCGCAGGCGCTGGTCAGCTCGCGCAGCGTGATCGTGCTGATCGTGGTGGCGGCGTTCCTGGCGGTGGGGCTGAACCCCGTCGTGGAGGCGCTGCAACGGCGCGGCATGCACCGGCGCTGGGCCATCTCGCTGGTGTTCCTCGGCGTGATCGTACTGTTCGCGCTCTTCGGCCTGGCGATCGTCCCGCCGGTCAGCCAGGAGACCAGCGACTTCGTCGGCGCCGTGCCCGGGTACGTGCAGGGCCTGCTGGCCAACCCGACGATCAAGCAACTCGACGCCGACTACCAGATCCTCGCCAACCTGCAGAGCTACATCACCAGCGGAGGTCTCGGCGCGACCGTGGCCGGCGGCATCCTGGGCGCGGGTGCGGTCGTGCTGGACGCGTTCTTCTCCGGCTTCACCCTGCTGGTGCTGACGCTCTACTTCCTCGGGTCGCTGCCGACGATCAAGGAGTACCTGCTCCTGCTGGTGCCGTCGAGCCGCCGCCCCCGCACGCGGGCCATCGGCGATGAGATCCTCGACGGCATCGGCGGGTACGTCGCGGGCAACGTGCTGATCTCGGTGATCGCGGGCGGGCTGTCGTGGCTGTTCCTGACGGTCGCCGGGGCCAAGTACGCGCTGGCGCTCGCGCTGGTCGTCGCCGTGACCGACCTGATCCCGCTGGTCGGCGCGACGGTGGGCGCGGTGCTGGTGTCGGCGGTCGGGTTCCTGCAGTCCGCTCCGCTGGGCATCGCCTGCGTGATCTTCTTCGTGGTCTACCAGCAGGTCGAGAACTACGTCATCTACCCGCGCGTGATGAGCCGCTCGGTCGACGTGGCGCCGGCGGTGTCGGTGATCGCCGCCCTGTTCGGGGGCGCGCTGCTCGGCGCGGTGGGCGCACTGCTGGCGATCCCGGTGGCGGCCGCGGTGGCCCTGATCATCAGGGAGGTCGTCCTCCCCCGCCAGGCCCGGTTGTAGCGGCCGCCCCTGGACGGCTCAGGCGGTGGTGAGCCCGCCGTCGACGAAGAGCGCCTGCCCGGTCATGTAGGAGGAGGCGGGCGCGGCGAGGAACAGGGCAGGGCCGGCCATCTCCTCCGGCGTGCCCCAGCGGGCCATGGGGACGTTCGCCACCATGGCCCGCCCGGCGTTCTCGTCCTCGCGGAGGCTGCGGTTGAGGTCGGTGGCCGTCCAGCCCGGGCACAGGGCGTTGACCCGCACCCCGCTGCCGGCCCATTCCAGCGCCAGGGTCCTGGTGAGCCCCACCAGTCCGGCCTTGGCCGCGGCGTACGGGGCCATGAACGGGGCGCCCTGGGCGGCGATGGACGCCACGTTGATCACCGAGCCGCTCCCGCGCTCCAGCAGGTGCGGCGCGACGGCGTGGCACACCGCCATCGCCGAGTCCAGGTTGAGCTTCATGATCTTGTCCCAGCCGGACAGCCGCAGGTCCTTGAACGGGACGATGAAGTTGGAGCCGCCGGCGTTGTTCACCACGATGTCCAGGTGGCCGAACGCCTGGAGCGCCTGCCGCACGGCCGCCGCGGCGGCGTCCCGGTCGGACAGGTCGGCCGGGATGACGTGCGCCGACCGTCCCAGCGCCTCGACCTCCTTGGCGACCTGGGCCAGGGGCTCGGGCGAGCGCGCGACCAGGACCAGGTCGGCGCCCGCCTCGGCGTAGGCCAGGGCGATCGCCCTGCCGATGCCCCGCGACGCCCCGGTCACGAACGCCTTCTGTCCTGATAGATCGAACGCCTGCACGACAGCCTCCTCTGCTCGAACCGAACAAGATTCTATGGGGCGGGCGCGCCCGGCGTCACACCTCGGTCGGCAGCGGGAAGGCCGAGGGGTTGACCCGCTTGACGATCTCGTCCAGCACGATGCGCACGTACGGCTCGCCGACCCAGAGGTGCTTGGCCCCCTCCACGCCGACCACCTCGGCCTGCGGGACGGCCGCGAAGCGCCGGCGGGCCTCCTCCGGGCGCAGGTAGTCGTCGAACTCCGGCACCAGCGCGACCAGGGGACGGCCGAACTCCGCCCACGCCGCGAGGTCGGCGTCGCCGGCCCGCTTGAGCGGCGGCGACAGCAGGATCGCACCCTGGACCAGCGGGTCGTGGCCCCACTTGAGCGCCAGTTCGGTGCCGAACGACCAGCCGAGCAGCCAGGGAGCGGGCAGGTCGTGGAACTCGGCGTACTCCAGCGCGGCGGCCACGTCGTACCGCTCGCCCTCGCCCTCGTCGAACGCGCCCTCCGACGTGCCGCGCGCGGAGGAGGTCCCCCGGGTGTTGAAGCGCAGCACGGCGACACCGGCCAGCGCGGGCAGCCGGTAGGAGGCCTTGCGCAGCACGTGGCTGTCCATCATGCCCTCGGCCGTCGGGAGCGGGTGCAGGCAGATGAGCGTGGCCGCGGGACGCCCCTCGGGGGGTAGCGCCAGCTCCCCCACCAGGGTCAGGCCGTCGGCCGTGTGCAGTTCGATGTCCTCCCGCACGGCGGGCAGCACCGTCGACGAGCGGATCTCCAATGCGTACTCCTCAGGTAGCGGTCGGGAGGCCGACCGGGCGGGCGACGGGCGATGCATCTCCGCCGGGGCGGTGACGGGCGGGACATGTCAGGCGGTGCGGGACGGACGGGGCGTGACGGACGGGGCGTGACGGACGGGGCGTCTCAGGCGGCGCGGGGGCCGGGAAGACGGGGCAGGCTCAGTAGCGGGAGCGGCCGGGGCCGCGGTCCACGCGCTTGCGCCAGCAGGCGGTGTGCCAGTGGCGGCGCTCCCCCTCTCCGCCGCTCCAGTTGGGCCAGCTCACCACGTGGGGCAGCCCCGCGCGGATCTCCTGGTCGCACCCCGGGCAGCGGTACATCTTGTCAGAGCCCGCGCCGGAGACGTTGCGGACCTTCCACTCCCCGTCAGGTCCCTCCTCCACCCGCTCCATGCCGCGCAGGACTCCGTCGAGCGGGCGCGGCGCGACGGAGCCGCGACCCTTGTCTCTCGGGTCGGGACGGCGGGCGCGGCGGGGGCTCATATCGGCACGAACGTCGGTGTGGCGGGTGTTCTTCCGTCACCGGCCCCGGATGCTCGTCACACCGGCGGTCACCAGGCGGTCGAGCAGGGGCGTCGGCGCGAAGAACGGCTCGCGGTACTCGGCGTACAGCGCCCGCAGGCCGTCGCGTACCGTGCCGAGGCCGATGGCGTCGAGGGTCTCGAACGGCCCGGCCGGGTAGCCGCAGCCCAGGCGCATGGCGGTGTCGATGTCCTCGATGGAGGCGTAGCCGGAGTCGTACATCCGGACGGCGTCGTTGAGGTAGGGGTAGAGCAGCGCGTCGACCACGAACCCGGCGCGGTCGGCGCAGGGCACCGGGGTGCGCCCGAGCGCCTCCATCAGGCCGGCGACGGCGCGCGCCGTCTCGGGGGCGGTGAGCGCCGTCGAGACCACCTCGGCCACCCGGTCGCCCACCAGGTGGAGCCCCGCCAGGCGCTCGGGACGCGGCAGCCGCGCGGCGTGCTCGACGACCGGGGTGCCGGACAGCGCGATCACCACGTCGGCGTCCTCCGCCTCGGCGTGCTTGACGCCCGCGGCCGCGAGCCGGGCGGCCAGATCCCCCGCGCCGTCGCCGAGCACGTGGACCGACCCGACCGCCGGCCCTGCCGGCCCTGCCGGCGCGGAGGCGGGAGGCCGGGGTGCGCCGGCGTGGTCGTGGAAGCCCCGGCCGCTCTTGCGCCCGAGCAACCCGGCGGTCACCAGCTCCCTGAGCAGGGGGGCGGGGGCGTGCACCCGGTCGCGCGTCTCCTGGAACAGCACCTCGCAGATCTCGTGGGAGACGTCCAGGCCGATCAGGTCGAGCAGCGTGAACGGGCCCATCGGCAGGCCGGCCCCGGTCTTCATGGCCGTGTCGATGTCGTCCTTGGCCGCCACTCCGCGCTCCAGCAGCGTGACGGCGTGGTTGAGGTAGCCGAGCAGCAGCCGGTTGACCACGAACCCGGCCCGGTCGCCCACGGTGACCGGCGTCTTGCCGACGCGCCGCGCGAGCTCCGCGACGTCCGCGGTCAGCCCGTCCTCGGTGACCACCGTGCCGACGACCTCGACCAGCCGCATGACCGGGGCCGGGTTGAAGAAGTGCATGCCGACGACCTGGCCCGGCCGGGAGGTGAACGCGGCGATCGCGGTGACCGACAGCGAGGAGGTGTTGGTGGCCAGGACGGCGTCGGGCCGGCAGACGCGGTCGAGGTCCGCGAACAGGGCGCGCTTGTAGTCCATCACCTCGGGGATGGCCTCGACGACCAGGTCGGCGTCGCGCAGGTCCGCGAGGGCGCCGGTGAAGCCGACCCTGGCGAGGATGTCGTCGCGCTCCCCGGGGGTCATCCTGCCGCGGGCGACGGCCCGCTCGGTGGACCGCCGGAGGTTGTCCCGGCCGCGCTCGAGCGCCGCGGCGTCCACCTCCACGCCGATCACGCTCAGCCCGGCCCGGGCGAAGACCTCGGCGATGCCCGCGCCCATGGTGCCGAGACCGACGACGCCGACGGTGTGGAACGTGCGTGCCATCCTGCCCTCCTGCCGTCCCTGTTCTGGCCGCAAGTCTCCCAGAGGCGTCCCCTCTCCCGTCCGACGGCCCCAAGGGGCGCCTCCGGGAGCCGGGCGGGCGGCTCTTCGCCGTCATCGGTCTCGCCGGCGGCTGCCGGCTCTCCCATCCGGTCACCGAGCACCGGTGTGCCCGGCCGGCCAAATCGGTGAGAACTGGAATGAAACACTGCCCCTGCGGCGAGAGATTCTCCGCAAACTCGGCCACCAAGAAACTCGCCGATGGCTCGCCAAGGCACTACCAGTACCACATATGCCGATCCGCCCCGAGGGCAGGCAGGTGCCAATATGCAAAGTCCTGGGAGCGGGACTTCTTGCAGATGCTTCTGGAGGACGTCTTCCTAGGGACGGTGGGCGAGTTTGAGATCACAACCAAGACCTTCATCCCTGCCGGCGACCGCTCCTCCGACATCAAGGAACCGCGGGAGGCCCTGGACGACCTGATCAGCGGATGGGGGCGGGTTGTAGTGCGCCAGGGGTGGGGGTCGACGGGGGGTGTATTTGATCTGGGGGATTAATGTGATTTACCGGCTTGGTTTTATGAGGGAAATCAGAGGCGGGGGTGGTTTGACTGGTGTTCAGGGGCTGATGGGGGTGGGGTCATGAGGTCCTGGGTTGTGAATTTTCGGGGCCTGCGGCCTTTGCTGGTCGAGGGCCGGGGTGAGTGTTATGGTTCGGAAGGCGCCGGGGGATCCTTGGTCGAGTCGGGGCCATATTCGTGATTTCGGGCCGCTCACGCCCGGGGTGTGATTCGCGTGAGAGCCCGCGGCCATTTCTTCATCCTGGGTTATTCGGCTGCCTGGAAACGGGCCGTCCCCCTCATTGGAGCGTTGCAATGCCCAACGGCAAGATCTTCATGACTCCCGGCGTCCTGCGCGATCTCACGACCGGGAACACCTACGACATCCCGGCCGGACTGCGAGACCTCTCCCCCGTCAACACGCTCGTGACCTACACGCTCGCCTCGGCCAGTGATGTCGGCAGCATCACGCCAGGTGTGGCGGGCACGGTCGTCAAGGGGTGCGGCGTCGACGAGACCGGGCAGGTCATCCCCTTCTCCGCAGCGCTGCGCGGTGCCTACCCGGAGGGCACGCGGCTCCGGCTCTACGGCACCCTCGACGAGGTGGGGGCCGTGGACGCCCTCAAACTCGTCATCGGCGACCAGGACCGCCGGGTCGACGTCGTGGAGCCGGCGCGGAGCGCCCCCGTGCGGTTGTCGGAGATCGGCGTGTCGATCGAGCAGGACTGCATGGACAAGACGGGTGACGCGCCGGGCCAGCAGTACTACCACGTCGGAGCCGGGACGGCGTGGACGACGCGGATTCACACCTGTACCGCGCTGGCCATGTGGAGCCGCACGGCGCGGATCTCCTACCTGTCGCACGCCGATGCGGGCACGTCCTCGCAGACGATCGCGCAGCACATGACGGCTTTCCTCACGCAGGCGACCGCGGCCGGGGCCGACCTCACCGCGAACGGCGAGCTGAGCGTCGTCCTGTTCACCGCATCGGACTCCCTGAGAACGATGATCGCCTCGCTCCGCAAGGTCGTCAACGCGCTGGACCACCTCGCCGCCGCGCACACCCGGGCCGTCTACACCTCGGCCACGTGCCACATCACCGGTCCCGACGACGCCATCGTGGTCTCGGCGGACG
This sequence comes from Sphaerisporangium rhizosphaerae, assembly GCF_042665155.1. Lineage (NCBI taxonomy): Bacteria > Bacillati > Actinomycetota > Actinomycetes > Streptosporangiales > Streptosporangiaceae > Sphaerisporangium > Sphaerisporangium rhizosphaerae. The sequence goes on from NZ_JBHTCG010000008.1 coordinate 202,291, forward strand.
CGCCCCCCAAGGTGCTCCTCCACCACGAGGACTACTTGACCTACCTGATGGACCGCTACAGGGCGCGTGGCGAGCAGGCCACCCGGGCCTTCCTCGCCGGCGCGCTGAGCACGGCCGACAAGCAGCCCGGGCTGGAGAGCACGGCGGGCCGCACGGCGGACAGGGCCAGGGAGCGCAACGACAGGGAGCTTTACGTGCTCCTGGCCTCGCTGGTCGGCTTCGACAAGCAGACGGCGCTCAAAGCCTGGGGGTGGTGACCCTGGCACGCGGATGTCCGCGGCGGCGCGGGGACGGCGCCCCCATCGCCGCCAACCTATTGATGCCCTGCTGGATCGCATGAGGGCTAGGCTTTCCCCATGCGTCTCGTCGTCGCTCGATGCTCTGTGGACTACATAGGCCGCCTGTCAGCGCATTTGCCCATGGCGAACCGTTTGGTGATCTTGAAAGCGGACGGTTCGGTGTCGATCCATGCCGACGACCGGGCGTTCAAGCCGCTCAACTGGATGAACCCTCCGTGCAAGCTGCGCGAGGAGGAGGGGCTGTGGACGGTCACCCACGGTAAGACCGGCGAGCAGCTCGTCCTGACGATCGAGGAGATCCTGCACGACTCCTCGCACGAGCTGGGCGTCGATCCCGGCCTGCGGAAGGACGGCGTCGAGGCTCACCTGCAGGAGCTGCTGGCCGACAACATCGCCACGCTCGGCTCCGGCTGGACGCTGGTCCGCCGGGAGTACCCGACGGCCATCGGGCCGGTGGACATCCTGTGCCGCGACCATCTGGGCGGCACCGTCGCCGTCGAGATCAAGCGGCGTGGCGAGATCGACGGCGTCGAGCAGCTCACCCGCTATCTGGAGCTGCTCAACCGCGACACCCTGCTGGCGCCGGTGAAGGGCATCTTCGCCGCCCAGGAGATCAGGCCGCAGGCCAGAGTGCTGGCCGTCGACCGCGGCATCGACTGCGTCACTCTCGACTACGACGCCCTGCGCGGCATCGAGCGCACCGACACCCTTTTCTGACCCGCGCCGTTCGTCACCGCCGGTCGCGTCCGGGCGGAGCCATGCCCTGTTCCGGTCGCGCCCGACCGGACGGAACTAAACCCCAAATCTGTACATATATCGCGAAACCCGTCATTCGCCCAGAACGCCGCCATTTATCGGGACAGTTCATAGAAGGAATGGCGCAGAACGACCAGTCCCCTCCTCCACATCCCGCCCGGCCTTGCCAGAGGTCCGCACCGCAAGGCCGTTCACCTTCACAGAACCGGACACCGCACCCCATGCCGCCCCTGTGGCCATACGTTCCGCTATCGGTGCATTACTCCGTGAATTACCTGTGAACCAGATGCAACGGAAGCACCCCTTGAGAGCGTCTAGATCATGCGAGTGAGGGCAAGGTAAGGGCCGCGCTAACGCAATCCTTACCTTCCACGGGGTAGTTCATTATTCTCACCCGCGGTCACGGATGCTTCCCGGCCGAGATGGCACATGGGATACGAGGGGCATGTCCATGACCGCACGATTTGAGGGGTCTTCGGGGTGTTGACGAGGGGACGCAAGGCCGTCGCACGTGGGGCGGTGAAGCTGCTCGACCTGGTGAACGCGCGGCGGGCGCGGAAGGCTCCGCCACGGAGCACTCGATCGGTGCACATCCTGCTTCTGCACGCCTACGGGATGGGCGGCACGATCCGCACCGTGCTCAACCTGGCCGCCTACCTGGCGCGCGAGCACGACGTGGAGATCGTCAGCCTGACCCGCACCAACGAGGAGCCGTTCTTCCCGATGCCGCCCGGTGTGCGGCTGCGCTTCCTGGACGACCGCATCGCCCCCCGAGGACGGCTCGCCGAGTTCCTCGCCCGGCGTCCGAGCAGGTTGGTCCCCGAGGAGGAGAAGGCCTACCTCAACATGAGCCTTCTGACCGATCTGCGGCTGGCCCGCTACCTGCGCTCGCTGCGGGGCGGGGTGGTCATCGGCACGCGGCCGGCCTTCAACCTGGCCATGGGCCTGTTCGCGCCGCCGGAGGTGCTCACCATCGGCCAGGAACACGTCACCCTGGAGTCGCACGGCCCGCAGCTCCAGACCCAGATCAAGAGGCGCTACGGCAGGCTCGACGCCTTCACCACGCTCACCAGGGCCGATCTGAAGGAGTACACCAGGTTACTGAAGGGGAACCCGCCCGGGCGTCTGCTGCGCATCCCCAACGCCATCCCCGACCTGGCCGGCGAGGAGTCGTCCCTGGAGGAGAAGGTGGTCGTCGGCATCGGCCGCGTCGTGTGGGCCAAGGGCTTCGACCGCCTGGTCAACGCCTGGAAGAGCGTCGCCGAGACCCACCCCGACTGGGTGCTGCGCATCTACGGCGGCGGCACCCCCGAACGCGAGGAGAAGCTGCGCGACCGCATCGACGCGGCGGGGCTGTCGGACAAGGTCTTCCTCATGGGCAGCACCCCCGAGATCGGCGTCGAGCTGTCCAAGGCGTCGATCTACGCCGTCAGCTCCCGCTACGAGGGCTTCGGCATGACCATCCTGGAAGCGATGAGCAAGGGCGTGCCGGTGGTCAGCTTCAACTGCCCGCACGGCCCCAAGGAGATCATCACCGACGGCCACGACGGGCTTCTCGTCCGGTCCAAGAAGGCCGCCGCGCTGGCGGCCGGCATCTGCCGCCTGATCGAGGACGAGGAACTGCGGCGCGAGATGGGCGCCAACGCGCTGAAGACCGCCGCGTCCTACGACATGGAGGTGATCGGCGCCCAGTGGACGGCCCTGCTGGCCGAGCTGGACGAGCGCCGGCCGCAGCCCGAGTGCTCGCTCGGCACGCCGGTCTGACCCCGCCCTGACGCCCCGGAACCGGCCCCGCGGGCGCCGGCGTAGCGCACCGGCGTAGCGCGGCGGTGTCCACCGAACGGAGGACACGGGGTCGGTTGTCCGGTGGTGCCGCGCGGGGTCCGGACGGACGATGCTCGAGGGCATGACGCAGACAGCTGTGAGGGTCCGCGGGCTGACCAAGCGCTACGGCGAGGTCCGGGCGGTGGACGGCATCGACCTGGACATCGCCGCGGGAGAGGTGTTCGCCATCCTCGGCCCGAACGGCGCGGGCAAGTCCACCACGGTCGAGATCCTGGAGGGGTACCGCAAGCGGGACGCGGGCGAGGTCGCCGTGCTCGGCGCCGACCCCGGCCATCCCACCCGGCAGTGGCGGAGCCGGGTCGGCATCGTCCTGCAGACCTCCAACGACACCGCCGAGCTGACGGTGCGCGAGACCGTCCGCCACTTCGCCGGCTACTACCCCGGCGCCCGGGACCCCGACGAGGTGATCGCCCGGGTCGGGCTGGCGGAGCAGGCCGGCAAGCGCATCAGGCAGCTCTCCGGCGGCCAGCGGCGCCGCGTCGACGTGGCGCTCGGCGTCGTCGGCCGCCCGGAGCTGCTGTTCCTCGACGAGCCGACGACCGGCTTCGACCCCGAGGCGCGGCGCACGTTCTGGGAGCTGATCGAGGACCTGGCCCGCGACGGCACGACGATCGTGCTGACCACCCACTATCTGGACGAGGCCGAGGCGCTGGCCGACCGGGTGGCGGTGATCGCCAGGGGCCGCATCGTGGCGCAGGACCGCCCCTCCACCCTCGGCGGCCGGGCCGCCGCCCGCGCGACGGTGGGCTGGCTGGAGGACGGCGAGCGCCGGCACCTGGAGACCGGCACACCGACCGCGACCATTCTGGAGCTCACCGGCCGGTTCGGCGGCGAGGTCCCCGAGCTGACCGTGACCCGACCGTCCCTGGAGGACGTCTACATGAACCTCATCGCGGAGACGGCCCGATGACCGACGCCGTCACCGCCCCCGCCGCGGCCGCTCCCCCGGCCGCACCGCCCCGCCTGCCCTCGGCGCTCGCGCTCGGCTGGTCCAGGGCCGGCGTGGAGACCCGGATGTTCTTCCGCGAGAGGGACGCCGTCGTCTTCACCTTCGCCTTCCCGATCGTGCTGCTGGCGATCTTCGGCTCCATCTTCTCCGACCGGCTCGGGGGCACCTCCATCACCGCCTCCCAGCTCTACACCGCGGGGCTCATCGGCGCGGGGGTCATGGCCGCGAGCTTCCAGAACCTCGGCATCGGCATCGCCGTCGACCGCGACGACGGCACGCTGAAGCGCCTGTCCGGCACTCCCATCCCGCACAGCGCCTACTTCGTCGGCAAGATCCTGCAGGTGCTCCTGGTGGCCTTCCTGGAGGTCGCGATCCTGCTGGCCATCGGCGTGGCCGCCTACGACGTGCGCCTGCCCTCCGACCCGGTCCGCTGGGCGACCTTCGCCTGGGTCTTCGTGCTCGGCATCACCGCCTCCTCGCTGCTCGGCATCGCGGTCAGCGGCCTGCCGCGCTCGGCCCGCAGCGCCTCGGCGGTGATCAGCCTGCCGTTCGTGGTGCTGCAGTTCATCTCAGGGGTCTACATCCCCTTCACCCAGCTACCGCAGTGGCTGGTCGGAATCTCCTCCTTCTTCCCGCTGAAATGGATGTGCCAGGGCTTCAGATCGGTCTTCCTGGGCGATTCGGGGGCCGCCCTGGAGATCACGGGCACCTACGAACTGGACCGCGTGGCCATGGTCCTGGCAGCGTGGGTCGTCGGAGGTCTTGCCCTGTGCCTGATGACGTTCCGCTGGAAGAGCCGCCGCGACGGATGACGCGACGGACTCTCACCGGCCTTCTCCCCACCCGCCCGGGCGGCCCGCCCCCTGACCGCCTCACGATGCCGCTCCCCGGCGGCCCCGTGGACACATCCCCCGGCCGCCCCGTGGACACATCCCCCGGCGGCCGCGCGGTCACGGCCCCGGGCGGGCCGGCGGTCACGGCCGGCCCCAGACCCGGCGCGTCGGGCGGCGCGAACGGGCCGGTGGCCAACGCCTGGCAGATCCTGCGCGGGTGGGAGGCGCTCTACCTGCTCGCGTTCGTGGTGACCCTCGCGCTGGTGATCATGGACAGGCGCGCGGGGGACGCCGCCAAAGCCGTGGCCATCGGCTCCCTGTGCGCGTGCGCCGTCGCCTACGTGCTCGTCGGGCGGCGCGCGCTCAAGGCCCAGCGTCACTACGGCCGTTTCGGGTTGCTCTACGCCGGCTTCGCGATCGTGACGTTCGTCCCCGCCACGGTGATCGCCCCACCGTCGACGTTCGCCCTGTTCGCCCTGTGCCCGCAGATGTTCATGGCGCTGCCCGTGCGGTGGGCGGTCACCACCGTGCTGCTGCTGAACACGGCCCCGGCGATCCGCTTCGTCATGACGCCCGGCGTCCGCATGGACGACCTGGTCGGCTTCGTGGCCTCCGGCGTGGTGGCGGCGGTCTTCTCGATCATCGCCGGGCGGTGGATCACCCGCATCGTCAACCAGAGCGCCGACCGGGCCGAGCTGATCGAGGAGCTGTCGGCCAGCCGGGCCGAGGTGGAGCGGCTCTCGCGCGAGCGCGGCGCCCTGGCCGAGCGCGAACGGCTGGCCGGGGACATCCACGACACCCTCGCGCAGGGCTTCACCAGCATCATCATGCTGCTCCAGGCGGCGGAGGCGCAGCCCGACCCTTCCCGGCACCTGGCGCTGGCCATGCGCACCGCGCAGGAAGGCCTGGACGAGGCGCGAGGGCTGATCACCGTCCTGCGGCCGCCTCCGCTGGACGGGTCGAGCCTGGAGGAGGCTCTGAGCCGCATCGCCTCGCGCGTCGGCGAAGAGCTCGGCATCCCGCTGTCCTTCGGCGTCGAGGGCCGTTCACGGGCGCTGCCGCCCGGCGCGGAGGTCGTGCTGATCCGCGCGGCGCAAGAGGGGCTGGCCAACGTGCGCAAGCACGCCGGGGCCGCGTCGGCCTCGCTCGGACTGACCTACCTCGACCAGGAGGTGGTCCTGCGCGTGAGCGACGACGGAGCGGGGTTCGACGGCCTGTCCCCCTCCGCCGGGTTCGGCCTGCGCGCCATGCGGGGCCGCGTCGAGCAGGCGGGCGGCACCGTGGACCTGGACACCGCTCCCGGGCGCGGCACCACGCTCACCGTCCGGCTCCCCCAGAAGGGCGGCATCGAGTGATACGCGTGCTGATCGTCGACGACCATCCTGTGGTCCGTGAGGGCCTGCGGGGCATGCTGGAGGCCGATCCCGGCATCGCAGTGGCGGGCGAGGCCGGCTCGGGTCGCGAGGCGGTGGTGTGCGCCCGCGAGCTGTCCCCGGACGTGATCCTCATGGACCTGCGCATGCCCGGCGGCGACGGCGCCGATGCCATCCCGGCGATCCTGGCCGGCCGCCCGGAGACCCGGGTGATCGTCCTGACGACCTACGAGACCGACCAGGACATCGTGCGCGCGGTCGAGGCCGGCGCGGCGGGCTACCTGCTGAAGGACACCTCGCGGGCCGACCTGGTCGCGGCCGTCTTCGGCGCGGCCCGCGGCGAGACCGTGCTGTCGCCGGCCGTGGCGACCAGGCTGGTGACCCGCATGCGGGCGCCGGCCGCCGGGTCGCTGTCGCCCAGGGAGACCGAGGTGCTGGCGCTGGTGGCGCGCGGTCTGACCAACGCCGAGGTGGGCAGGGAACTGTTCATCAGCGAGGCGACGGTCAAGACGCACCTTCTGCGGATCTTCGGCAAGCTGGGCGTCTCCGACCGCACCGCCGCCGTCACCACCGCGCTCGCCCGCGGTCATCTCTAGCCTCGCTCCCGGGAACGGCGCGGCACAGGCCGGCGGCACGGGCGCGACACGGACGCGGAACAATGTTCGGGGCAGATGGTGTCCGGTGTGGCGGCGCGGCTAAGGTGACCACAGGTCCCGGGCAGGGACCAGCGTGGTCCCGGACGGGCGCATCCGGGCGCGAGCGCGGCCGTGAGGCCCGAGGAGGAGACGCCATGACAACCGCCACCGAGCAGGCCGCCTTCGACTCACTGAACCCCGCTACGGGCGCCGTCGTCGGCACCCACCCGCGCCACGACGCCGAGGCCGTCCACGCGGCCGTGGAGCGCGCCGGAGAGGCGGCCCGCTGGTGGGCGGGGCTGGGCTTCGAGGCGCGCAGGCGCCGGCTGCTCGACTACAAGGCGGTGCTCGTCGCCAACCTCGGCCGCATCGCCGACCTCGTCCACCAGGAGACCGGCAAGCCGATCGGCGACGCCACGCTGGAGACGGTGCTGACGATCACCCACCTCGACTGGGCGGCGCGCAACGCCCGCAAGGTCCTCGGCCGGCGCCGCGTCTCGCCGGGCCTGCTCGGCGCCAACCTCGCCGCCACCCTGGAGTACCTGCCCCTCGGCGTGGTCGGGGTGATAGGGCCGTGGAACTACCCCGTCTTCACCCCGATGGGGTCGATCTCCTACGCCCTCGCCGCGGGAAACGCCGTGGTGTTCAAGCCCAGCGAGCTCACCCCCGGCGTCGGCGTGCTGCTGGCGGAGCTGTTCCGCCAGAGCGTGCCCGAGCACGAGGTGTTCCAGGTGGTCACCGGGCTCGGCGACACCGGGGCGGCGCTGGCCGCCGACCCCGGCGTCCGCAAGATCGCCTTCACCGGCTCGACGGCCACCGCCAAGCGGGTCATGGCCGCCTGCGCGGCCAACCTCACGCCGATGGTGGCCGAGTGCGGCGGAAAGGACGCGCTCATCGTGGACGCGGACGCCGACGTCGCCGCCGCGGCCGACGCCGCGCTGTGGGGGGCGATGTCCAACGCCGGGCAGACCTGTGTGGGCGTCGAGCGCGTGTACGTGGTCGAGGGGGTCTACGACGCCTTCATGCGCGAGCTCACCGAGCGGGCGCGGGCGGTGCGCACCGGTGAGGACTACGGGCCGATCACCATGCCGGCCCAGACCGAGGTGATCCGGCGGCACGTCGACGACGCCCTCGCCAAGGGCGGCACGGCCGTCGTCGGCGGCGCCGCGTCCGTGCGGCCCCCTTACGTCGATCCCGTGGTGCTGACGGACGTGCCGGAGGACTCCAGCGCGGTGCGCGAGGAGACGTTCGGGCCGACGGTCACCGTGCGCAAGGTCGCGAACGCCGAGGAGGCGATGCGCAGGACCAACGCGGTCTCCTACGGCCTGGGAGGCACGGTCTTCTCGGGCAACGCGCGGCGGGCCATGGAGCTGGCGCGGGCGATGCTCAGCGGGATGACGGCGATCAACTCGGTCATCTCGTTCGCGGGTGTGCCGTCGCTGCCCTTCGGCGGCGTGGGCGACTCGGGGTTCGGGCGCATCCACGGCGCGGACGGGCTGCGCGAGTTCGCCCGGCCGAAGGCCATCGCCCGCCAGCGGTTCCCGTTGCCCGGGATGACCATCACCTCCTTCCGCCGGACCCCCGCGGAGATGGACCGCCTTGTGAAGCTGATCACATTCCTGCATGGTCGACGCAGAAGGTAGTTGTCCTGATACTTCCAGAAAAACGATCTTGCGTCCATAATGATGGGTTCCTACGGGGCCAGCAGGACGCGAGGTGAGCAGTGGCGACCGGACGCGACTACCGCGGAATGACAGCGGAGCAGCGATTAGCCGACCGCAGAGAACGGCTGCTGACCGCCGCCTACACGCTGTTCGCCGGCGCGGGCTTCACCGCGACCACGATCGAGCGGCTGTGCGCCTCGGCGCGCATCTCCAACCGTGCTTTCTATGAATGTTTCACGGGACGCGAAGATCTTATGCGCGCCGTGTACGACCGTTGCGTCGAGGAGACCATCCTCGCGGTCTCCAAGGCCATCGGCGAGGCGCCGGGCGACCCCGACAGCCGGATCTGCGCGGGCATCAGGGAGTACATCACCTTCGTCACCCGGGACCTGCGCCGCGCCCGCATCATGCACCTTGAGGTGCGGCGGGCGGGCGACATCCTCACCGCCCACCGGCAGCGCGCGGTCAAGGGCTTCACCGAGATCATCGAACAGAGCCTGGGAGACCTGCCGGACGGCCTGCCGAACCTGACCCACCTGCTCGCCCTCGGGGTCGTAGGCGCGCTGCAGGAGCTGCTGATCGAGTGGGTGCTGGCCGAGGAACGCCCGCCCCTGGACCACCTCATCGAGACGGCCGTCCACATCTTCCGCCGCTCGTTCGGCACCTGAGCGCCCGGCGAACGCCCGAGCCGTACCCGCCCGGCTCCCCGACCCGCGCTCTTGCCCGCGCACCCACGGCGCGCGGCGGACGCGTGACTGATGCGGCGACCACTTACGTCACCGGGCGCGGCTCCACCCCCGGCCAAGTGCTGCAATGATCGGCGCCGGGTCGGCGGGTCGTGGTGTGGCGATGCCGGCGCCTACTACGGAGCCCGAGCCGGCGAACGTCGTGGACAGCGCACTGGACTAGGCCACCGCGGCCACGGGCAGCTCGACCCGAAGCACCCGGTGCAACCGGGTGATGGCGAGCACCCGCATGACCCGCGGCGGCACTCCCCGCAGGACAAGGCGGCGACCCGCGCGTAGCGCACGGCGATGCGTGCCGACGAGAACCCCCAGGCCGGCCGAGTCGATCATCTCCAGGCCGGAGAGATCGACGAACATGTCACCCTCGCCGCTCTCGACCGCCTCGTGCAGGCGCGGCCGCAGCTCCGCGACGGTACCCACATCGAGCCGGGACCCGACGTGGACCTCCTGGCAACCCGGACCCATCCGGCCTCGCATGCCGCCTCCTCATGTCCGGCGACCTGTCGAGGCCGCATCGTCTCCCTGCCCGCTTCGGCGTTCCCCATGCCTCGATCCTGGTCAAACCGCACGTCGCGGGCGTCCGGCCGAGCACCGCCGCACGCGCGCGGCCCGCGCGGGCAGGGGGATCAGGCACCCGGATTACGCTGGGCGGCATGACGCGAGCTGACAACGACAAGCCGGTCGTCCTCTCCAAGATCTACACGCGCACGGGAGACGACGGCAGCACGAACCTCGGCGACATGAGCCGCACGCACAAGACCGACCCCCGGCTCGCCGCCTACGCCGACGTCGAGGAGGCCAACGCCGCGATCGGCGTCGCCATGGCCATGGGGAACCTGCCCGCCGAGGTCGCCGAGGTGCTGTCCCGCGTGCAGAACGAGTTGTTCGACGTCGGAGCGGACCTGTGCACGCCCCTCACGCCCGACCCGGAGTTCCCGCCGCTGCGCGTCGAGCCGTCGTACGTGGAGTGGCTGGAAGCCCAGTGCGACCGGTTCAACGAGCGGTTGAAGCCCCTGCGCAGCTTCATCCTTCCCGGCGGCACCCCCGGCACGGCGCTCATGCACGTCGCCCGTACCGTCGTCCGGCGGGCCGAGCGCACGGCCTGGGCGGCCCTCGCGGCCCACGACGATGTCAACCCGCTGACCGCGACCTACCTCAACCGCCTGAGCGACCTGATGTTCATCCTGTGCCGCATCACCGCGGACGGCACCGAACTCCTCTGGAAACCCGGCGCCACCCGCTGACCCTTAACCCCCGTCAAGGCCAACCCCAGCCGCATCCCTCAAGGCACTCCGAGCCCACCGAGCGCAGCGAGGCAAAAACTATGCAGCGTCGAGGTGGGCGCTGGGAGGGGCGGACTCGACCCAGGCGAGGAAGCCGGTGAGGGCGTCCTCGCTCATGGCGAGGGACACACCCGCGCAGTCGACGGTCCAGTAGCCGGCGGGGCCCTCGTCGCCGGCAAGGGGGCGGCGGGTGGAAACGGTGAGGCCGCGCCTCGCGATAGCGTGGCGCGGCCTCAGTCGCAGTCCCAGGAAAGGGATCCAATGGAGCTCTCCGCCCGCGTAGCGGGCAACTCCACTCCTCCATGCGCGGTCTTTGGTCCGCAGACTACATACGACGTTCCCGCGGGATCGTGCCAGCAGCACCCCGCGCAGAACGATCAGGGCGGCGATGACCACAACGCTCACCAGTATGTCAAGCGCCGCCATTGCCGCCCCCACGTTCATGTCGGTGTATTTATCAGACCTCTTCGCCGGCCGCACGCAGCCGGGCCCGAGCACGTTTGGCCTCGATCTGGGCCTCGGCGTCCTCGTTGTCGGCCTCGACGGAGGCGAGCGCCCGCTGGAGCGCGTCGCGCGCCGACGCGACGTCCACCTCGGAGCCGAGCTCGGCCGTCTCGGCCAGCACCGACACGTCGTTGTTGGCCACCGAGATGAAACCGCCGTGCACGGCGGCGATGACGTCGTCACCGTCGCCGCGCCGGATGCGCAGGACGCCGCCCTCGACGAGGACACCGAGCACGGGCGCGTGATTCGGCATAATACCGATCTCGCCGTCCACGGTCTTGGCAATCACCATGTCGGCCTCGCCGGACCAGATCTCACGTTCCGGCGACACCACTCCGATGCGGAGCTTTGCCATCACACACCTTCCTCGAATGCCGGTACGGCGGGGCCGTACCGGCATTCCGTCGTCAGCGGGCCAGTTCCTTGGCCTTGGCGATGGCCTGGTCGATGCCGCCGACCATGAAGAACGCCTGCTCGGGCAGGTGGTCGTACTCGCCCTCGCACAGACCCTTGAAGGAGTGGATGGTCTCCTCGACCGGCACGAACTCTCCCGGCTGGCCGGTGAACGCCTCGGCGGCGTACATCGGGTGGGACAGGAAGCGCTCGATGCGGCGGGCCCGCTGCACGGTGACGCGGTCCTCTTCGGAGAGCTCGTCGATGCCCAGGATGGCGATGATGTCCTGCAGTTCCTTGTACTTCTGCAGGATGCGCTTGGTCTCCTGGGCGACCCGGTAGTGCTCCTCGCCGACGACCTGCGGGTCGAGGATGCGGGAGGTGGAGTCGAGCGGGTCCACCGCGGGGTAGATGCCCTTCTCCGAGATCGGCCGGGACAGAACGGTCTGCGCGTCGAGGTGCGCGAACGCGTTGTGCGGGGCCGGGTCGGTGATGTCGTCCGCGGGGACGTAGATCGCCTGCATGGAGGTGATCGAGTGACCGCGGGTCGAGGTGATGCGCTCCTGGAGGACGCCCATCTCGTCGGCCAGCGTCGGCTGGTAACCCACGGCGGAGGGCATGCGGCCGAGCAGCGTCGACACCTCGGAACCGGCCTGGGTGAACCGGAAGATGTTGTCGATGAACAGCAGCACGTCCTGCTTCTGGACGTCGCGGAAGTACTCGGCCATGGTGAGGGCCGACAGGGCGACGCGCAGGCGGGTGCCCGGCGGCTCGTCCATCTGGCCGAACACCAGGGCGGTGTCCTTCAGGACGTCCGCCTCGTCCATCTCCAGCCACAGGTCGTTGCCCTCGCGGGTGCGCTCGCCGACGCCGGCGAACACCGACGTGCCGGAGAACTTCAGCGCGACGCGGCGGATCATCTCCTGGATGAGGACGGTCTTGCCGACGCCGGCGCCGCCGAACAGGCCGATCTTGCCACCCTTGACGTACGGGGTGAGCAGGTCGATGACCTTGATGCCGGTGGGCAGCATCTCGGTGCGCGACTCGAGCTGGTCGAAGGCGGGCGACGGGCGGTGGATGCCCCAGCGCTCGTTGACCTGCAGGGACGCCTTGTCGGTGTCCAGCGGCTCGCCGAGCGCGTTCCACACGTGGCCCTTGACGACGTCGCCGACCGGCACCGAGATGGGGCCGCCGCTGTCGGTGACGGCGGCGCCGCGCACCAGGCCGTCGGTGGGCTGCATGGAGATGGCGCGGACCAGGTTGTCGCCGAGGTGCTGGGCGACCTCCAGGGTCAGCGTCCTGGACTGCTCGCCGAGGGCGACCTCGGTGGTCAGGGCGTTGTAGATGTCCGGCATGGCCTCGACGGGGAACTCCACGTCGACGACGGGACCCGTGACGCGGGCCACACGACCTACGGCGGTCGCGACGGTCTCAACAGTCATTGTGGTTTCTCACTCTTTCCCCGCAGAGGCGTCGGCGAGCGCGTTCGCTCCACCGACGATCTCGCTGATTTCCTGGGTGATCTCGGCCTGACGAGCCTGGTTCATCTGCTGGGTGAACGCGCGGATGAGCTCGTTGGCGTTGTCGGTCGCCGACTTCATCGCCCGGCGACGCGAGGCGTGCTCCGAGGCGGCCGACTGCAGCAGCGCGTTGAAGATGCGCGACTCGATGTAGCGGGGAAGGAGCTGGTTGAGCACCTCGCCCGCGGTCGGCTCGAACTCGTAGTACGGCAGCGGACCCTCGGCCGGCTCTTCGGTGGTCTCTTCCACCTCGAGCGGCAGGATGCGCTTGACCTGCACCTCTTGCGTCAGCATCGAGACGAACCCGGTGTAGACGACGTGGATCTCGTCGATGCCGTTCTCGTCCTCGAAGGCCGAGACCAGCGCGCCGGCGATCTCCTTGGCGTGGGCGTAGGCGGGGCTGTCGGAGAAGCCCGACCATTCCCCGCTCATCTCCCGGCTGCGGAAGCGGTGCCAGGTGATGCCCTTGCGCCCGACGACGAACGGCTTCATCTCGATGCCGCGGCCGCGCAGGTGACCGGCCAGCGCCTCGGCCTCGCGCAGGATGTTGGCGTTGAAGCCTCCGGCGAAGCCGCGGTCGCTGGTGACGATCAGCACGCCCGCCGTGGACGGCCGCTCCTTGGCGACCGTCAGCGGGTGGTCGACGTCGGCGCTGTTGCTCAGGACGGCCGACACCGCGCGAGTGATCTCGCGCTCGTACGGGACGGCCGCCTCCATGCGCTGCTGCGCCTTGATGATGCGGGACGAGGCGATGAGCTCCTGGGCGCGCGTGATCTTCGCCGTGGACCTGACCGACCGGATCCGCCGCCGCAGCAGTCTTAGCTGGGCACCCATGGGCTACTTCTTCTCGGTCGGGCGGACGTGCTTCACGATCTTCTCCTGGCCGACCTCGTCCGCGCTCAGGGCCTCGACGGGCTCGTCCTGCACCAGCATCTCACCGGAGGAGGTCTGGAAGCCCTTCTTGAACTCGGTGATCGCGTCCTTGAGGGTGGTGACGGTGTCGTCGCCGAGCTCCCTGGTCTCCCGGATGGCGTCCAGGACGCCCTTGTAGGAGGTGGAGAGGGTCTCCAGGAACTCGGTCTCGAAGCGCCGGATGTCCTCGAGCGGGACGTCGTCCAGCTCGCCGCTGGTGCCGGCCCAGACCGAGACGACCTCCTTCTCCACCGGGAACGGCGTGTACTGGGGCTGCTTGAGCAGCTCGACCAGACGGGCGCCGCGCTCGAGCTGGGCGCGGGAGGCCGCGTCCAGGTCGGAGGCGAAGGCCGCGAAGGCCTCCAGGTCGCGGTACTGCGACAGCGACAGGCGCAGCGTGCCGGCGACCTTGCGCATCGCCTTGATCTGCGCCGAGCCGCCGACTCGGGACACCGAGACACCGACGTTGATCGCCGGGCGGACGCCCGAGTTGAACAGGTCGGTCTCCAGGAAGCACTGACCGTCGGTGATGGAGATCACGTTGGTCGGGATGAACGCCGAGACGTCGTTGCCCTTGGTCTCGATGATCGGCAGACCGGTCATCGAACCCGCGCCGAGGTCGTCCGACAGCTTGGCGCAGCGCTCCAGCAGACGGGAGTGCAAGTAGAAGACGTCGCCGGGGAACGCCTCGCGGCCCGGCGGACGGCGCAGCAGCAGGGACACGGCGCGGTAGGCGTCGGCCTGCTTGGTCAGGTCGTCGAACACGATGAGCACGTGCTTGCCCTGGTACATCCAGTGCTGGCCGATGGCCGAACCGGTGTAGGGCGCCAGGTACTTGAAGCCGGCCGGGTCGGAGGCCGGGGCGGCGACGATGGTGGTGTACTCCATCGCGCCCGCCTCCTCCAGGCGTGCCCGGACCTGCGCGATCGTCGAGCCCTTCTGGCCGACCGCGACGTAGACGCAGCGGACCTGCTTGGTCGGGTCGCCGGTGGCCCAGTTCTCGCGCTGGTTGAGGATGGTGTCCACGGCGATCGCGGTCTTGCCCGTGCCGCGGTCGCCGATGATCAGCTGGCGCTGGCCGCGGCCGATCGGCGTCATGGCGTCGATCGCCTTGAGGCCGGTCTGCAGCGGCTCCTTCACCGGCTGGCGCTGGACGACGGAGGGGGCCTGCAGCTCGAGCGGACGACGCCGCTCGGCCTCGATGGCGCCCTTGCCGTCGAGCGGGTTGCCCAGCGGGTCGACCACGCGGCCGAGGAAGCCGTCGCCGACCGGCACGGACAGGACCTCGCCCGTCCGGCGGACCGACTGGCCCTCCTCGACGCCGCTGAACTCGCCCAGGATGACCGCGCCGATCTCGCGGACATCCAGGTTCAGCGCCAGACCGCGCGTACCGTCCTCGAACTCCAGCAGCTCGTTCGCCATCGCGGAAGGAAGGCCGGAGATGTGGGCGATGCCGTCGCCGGCGTCGACGACGGTCCCGATCTCCTCGCGCGCGGCGCCTTCCGGCTCGTACGCCTGAACGAAGCGCTCAAGCGCGTCCCGGATCTCGTCCGGCCGGATCGTCAGCTCCGACATCTCTCTTCAGTCTCCCTAATCATCGGCCGCCCTGACACTGCTAGCCGGCCAACCGGCGGCGGACTTCTTCAATACGTCCTGCGATCGTGGTGTCGATCAGCTCGTCGCCGAGCCGGACCGAGAACCCACCGAGCACCCGCGGGTCCACCTCGGTGTTGAGGTGGACGTCCCGTCCGTAGGTGGTGCGCAACCAGGCGGTGAGGCGCTGCTTCTGCGCGTCGGTCAGCGAGACCGCGCTGCGCACCACGGCGACAAGTTGCTGCCGCTGCTCCGCCACGAGCTGGCCGTACTCCTCCAGCCCACGTTCCAAACTACGTCCTCGCGGGTGCAGCACAAGCTGCGTGACCAGGCGCAGGGACGTCGGCGCCACCCTGTCGCGCAGCAGGTCGGCGACCAACCCCCGCTTGGCGTCCGCCGGGACGGCGGGGTCGACCAGCGCCATGCGCAGCGCGGGGTTGGCCTCGACGATGCGGCCGAAGCGGAACAGCTCGTCTTCGACGTCGTCGAGCCTGCTCGCCGACTCGGCCTCGGCGGCCGAGGCGATGACGCTGAGCCGCTCCAGGGCGTCCGACAGGTCGGGCGACCTGGACCACCGCGCCGAGACGGCCGCGATGACGGTCTCCAGCGCGGCGTCGGCGATCTTGCCGCCGAGCAGGCCGCGGACGACCTCGGCCTTGCGCTCCACCGGGCGGGCCGGGTCGGCGAGGTTGCGCCGCAGCCCGTGCTCGTTGTCGAGCAGGACGGCGACCGCGCCGAGATCCTGCGCCAGCCGGCCGAGGTCTGCCGAGGCCGCGACCGCGTTGAAGCGCTCTTCGACCTCGGCGAACGAACTACGGCTCAGGCCCCTCATCAGCGCACCGCCGCCTCGCCGGCGGACTCCAGCTCATCGAGGAAGCGGTCCACGACGCCGCTCTGCCGGGCCTGGTCCTCCAGCGACTCGCCAACAATGCGGCTCGCCAGCTCGATGGACAGGCGGCCGAGCTCGGCGCGCAGCTGGGTGAAAGCCTGCTGGCGGTCGGCCTCGATCTGGGCGTGCGCCGCCTCGATGAGACGGCGCGCCTCGGCCTGGGCCTCCTCGCGCAGCTCGGCCTTGATCTGCGCGGCCTGCTCGCGGGCCTCCTCGCGCATGCGGGCGGCCTCGTGACGGGCCTCGGCCAGCTTGGCCCGGTAGTCCTCCAGCGTCTGCTGGGCTTCGGCCTGGGCCTCCTCGGCCTTCTTGAGGCCGCCTTCGATGGCCTCGGTCCGCATCTCCAGGGTCTTCTGGATGCGGGGCACAAGGAGGCGGCCGATGAAGAACAGAACGACCAGGAACGACACCCCGCCGATGACCATTTCGGCCAGGTCAGGCAGGAGTGGGTTGGTCGCTTCCTCTGCCGCTAGCGCGTACATGAATGCCGCCTTCCTTCAGAGCCGGTCGTCTGTCAGGCCCGGAAGGCGAACGCGAGCGCAATACCGATCAGCGCGAGCGCCTCGGCGAAAACGAAGCCCAGGATCATGTTCTGACGGATGAGGCCGTAGGCCTCCGGCTGGCGGGCGATGGCCTGCACGCCCTGGCCGAAGATGATGCCGATGCCGATGCCGGGGCCGATCGCCGCCAGGCCGTAACCGATGGAACCGAGGTTGCCGGTCACTTCGGCGAGAACAGCAGCAGACATGCGTGGTTTTCCTTTTCTATCGACCAGTGGGTGTGTGCCCACCGGAGGTGTCGGGCGGGGCTAACGGAAGGGGTGCCGCAGAGGGCGGGTCTCAGTGGGCCGGGTGCAGCGCGTCGTTGATGAACATCGCCGCGAGCAGCGCGAAAACGTAGGCCTGCAGCGCCTGGATGAAGATCTCGAAGGCGGTCAGCAGGATGGTCATCGCGACGCCCAGGATGCCGAGCGGCGCGCCGAGCGGAGTCAGGTTGGTGGCCAGGAAGTGCCAGCCGACCTCGGAGAACAGCGCGATGATCAGGTGGCCGGCCATCATGGTGGCGAACAGCCGGACCGCGTGGGTGATGTGGCGCAGGAAGAAGGTCGAGATGAACTCGATGGGCGCGACCAGCACGTAGATCCAGCCGGGCAGGCCGGGGGGGAACATCACGTTCTTGAAGAAGCCGATGGGCCCCTGGTGCTTGATGCCCAGGTACATCACCAGCAGCCAGACGAAGATCGACAGGATCGCCGGGTAGCCGATGCGCGACATCACGGGGAACTGGATGAAGATGACCGACCCGAACAGGTTCATGACCAGCACGAACAGGAACAGGGTGAACAGCAGCGGCATCCAGCGGTCGCTGTCCTTGCCGAGGTTCGGCCGGGCGATCTGCTCGCGGACGAACTGGTAGGCGAGCTCACCGGCGTTCTGGAACCCTCGCGGCACGAGCTTCGGCCGGGAGAACGCGATGTAGGTGAGCACCATGACCAGCAGCGTGCCGACCAGCGCGAGGAGGGCCGGCTTGTTGAACCAGGCCTGACCTTCGACGAGCGGCGGCCAGTCGAAAATGCCGAGCCCCGGAGCCTGGAACTCATCGGAGGCGAGAGGCGTCAGCGTGGCGCTCACTCGTCATTCCCTTCGTCGTGTTGATCGGTCAAGTGGCCATCCGGTGACCTCGCCGCGGACGGGCGGACCGGATGAGAAGTGGAAAGAGGGCGAGGAGGCCAGGGCTCGATGGCTCCGACAGATGTTCCCCGACCTTGTTTACCGCGCACGCGACAATAGCAGGCGCGGCTGTGACTAGTCATATCGAGCCAGCCTCGAGAGATCGTCATCTCGGGGGCCCGACGGTGAGCGGTCGAACCTCGTCTGCCGATGAGAGTGTAAGGGAAGCGGCGGTGCGGAGCATGACGGCTCACCTCTTCTCCTCGACCTGGCCGGGAACTTTGACCTCGGGATCGACATAGAGCATGCGAAGACGCAGGAAACCGCGCGCCTCGCCGATGGTCCAGCAGATGGTGCAGGCGATGACGGTCAGGCTGAACGACTGCGGATCCCACGTGGTGGCGTCGGCGAAGCGTTCGAGCAGCACCGCGAGCAGCAGGATCTTCACCAGGTAGGTGCCCATCGCCGCGGCCATCATGATCGTCGGTGAGATGCGCGCGGCGTAGGCGACGACGATCAGGCTGATGGTGAAGAAGGCGACCACGACGAGGACCCCGATGCCCGAGCCGAGCGCGCCCTTGGAGCCCGCGAGGAACGCGGCGGCCACCACAGCGATCAGGCCGACCAGAGCCGTCGGGATCACGGCTGCTCTGAGTATTCGGAGATCGTTGTCCTGCATCGGTGCTCCAGGGCATCAGTTGTCAAGCGAGCGATTGCTACCTTACAGGGCTGGCGTTGCCCGGGCCTTGCCGGGCCCACTGCTAGTGAAAGATATCACAAGCTCAGGGAGTGCCGCCTTTACCTGCGCTTTCGTGCAGGTGAACGCCCGGGCGAGAGCAGAAGATGATCTGCGCGCGGGCCCCGGATGCAGGCCCGGATGCGGGCCGGGTCAGCCGCTGGTGGCCGTGACGTGGGAAGCGCCCGCCGTCCCGGGCACCGATGGGTCCTCGGCCGCCGGCCCGGCGTCGGGAGCCGGCCCCCGGCGCGTGGCGTGGACGCCGCCACCGCGCCCGCCCCGGCCGGACCGCCACAGGGGAAGGCCCATCATCACCAGCACGGCCAGCGCCAGCAGCACGACGACCGGGAAGACGATCAGCGGCACCCCGCCGACCGACAGACCCACGACCGTCGCGGCGAACAGGAACGTCCACGCGTACATGATCAGCACCGTGCGCCGGTGCGAGTGGCCGATCTGCAGCAGGCGGTGGTGCAGGTGGCCGCGGTCGGGCGCGAACGGCGACTTGCCGTAGGAAGTGCGCCGCACCACCGCCATGATCAGGTCGGCCAGCGGGAGGACCATCACCGCGAGCGGGAGCAGGATGGGCAGGACGACGGGGAAGCGGTTGATGTCACCGGCCGCCCCGTTGTAGTCGACCGTGCCGGTCACCGTGACGACCGAGGTCGCCAGCACCAGGCCGATCAGCATCGCCCCGGTGTCGCCCATGAAGATCTTGGCGGGGTGGAAGTTGTGCGGCAGGAAGCCCAGGCACATGCCGATGAGGATGGCCGTGATGGCCGCCGTGATGCTGAGGCGCCCCTGGTCGAGGCTGTCGGTCAGCGCGACGGTCCAGGCGAAGGTCGCCATCGCCGCGATGCACACGATGCCCGCCGCCAGGCCGTCCAGGCCGTCCACGAAGTTCACCGCGTTGATGGCGACGACCACCACCATGATCGTGATGATCGTGGTCAGCGTGTTGTCCAGGCTGACCGTCTGGCCGTTCGGCAGCGGGATCCACAGCAGGGTCAGCTTGAAGGCGACCAGCAGCCCCGCCGCGGCGATCTGGCCGCCGAGCTTGACGAAGGCGTCCATGCCCCACCAGTCGTCCAGAAAGCCGATGACCACGATGACCCCGCCCGCGAGGGCCAGGGCGATGACCGTGTGGCCGTCGCCCATGCGCGGGTCGGCGAGCTTCTCGCCGATGTGGTCCAGCCGGCTCGCCACGAACAGCCCCGCGAGCATGCCGGCGTACATCGCCAGGCCGCCCAGCCGAGGGGTGCGGACGGTGTGCACGTCTCTCTCGCGGATCTCGGGCGCCGCCCCGATGCGCAGGGCGAAAACCCTGACCAGCGGGACCAGCAGGTAGGTGACCACCGCTGCCACCGACGCCATGAGGAGGTATTCGCGCACAGACCCCAGTTTCCCGGATTGTTCGGTCAGATGTGACCGAAAAATTACACAGAACTGCACATTAACCACGTGGATATGCCGGGTGACCCCGCGTGAGCTGCGTCACCCTCTCGGCCACCGACGCTATCGCACCCGGATGACGCACGGCCTGCGCCACCATCGATCCGATCTCCTTCATCTCGCTGACCCCCATGCCCTGCGTCGTCACGCACGGTGTGCCGACCCGGATGCCCGAGGTCACCGTCGGCGGTTCCGGGTCGTAGGGGATCGCGTTGCGGTTGAGGATGATGCCCGCCCGCGCGCAACTCTGCTCGGCCGCCGCCCCGGTCACCCCGACGCCGCGCAGGTCGATGAGCGCCAGATGGTTGTCGGTGCCGCCGGACACCGGGCGCATGTCCTCGGCCGCCAGCGCGTCGGTCAGCGCGCGGCAGTTCACGATGACCTGCGCGGCGTACGCACGAAACTCCGGCCGCAGCGCCTCCCCGAACGCCACCGCCTTGGCCGCGACCGCGTGCATCAGCGGGCCGCCCTGGGTGAAGGGGAAGACCGCCCGGTCGATGCGCGAGGCCAGCTCGGAAGTGCACAGGATGCCGCCGCCCCTCGGCCCGCGCATCGCCTTGTGCGTCGTGAACGTCACCACGTCGGCGTGCGGCACCGGCGAGGGCACCGCCCGGCCGGCCACCAGGCCGATGGTGTGCGCGGCGTCCACCAGCAGCCACGCGCCCACCTCGTCGGCGATCCCGCGGAACACCGCGTGGTCGATGAGCCGCGGGTAGGCCGTGGCGCCACAAATGATCATCTTCGGCTGGTGCCGCAGCGCGAGATCGCGGACCTCGTCGTAGTCGATCATCTCGGTGTCGCGCCGCACCCCGTAGGCCACCACGTCGAACCAGCGGCCGGAGAAGTTCACCTTGGAGCCGTGGGTGAGATGGCCGCCGTGCGACAGCGCCATCGCCAGGACCGTGTCCCCCGGCCGGAGCAGCGCGGCGTACGCGGCGAGGTTCGCCGACGCGCCCGAATGCGGCTGGACGTTGACGTGATCGGCCCCGAACAGCGCCTTCGCCCGCTCGATCGCCAGCAGCTCGGCCCGGTCCACCACCTCGCAGCCGCCGTAGTACCGCCTGCCCGGGTAGCCCTCGGCGTACTTGTTGGTCAGCGTGGACCCGAGGGCCGCGATGACGGCGGGAGAGGCGTAGTTCTCGCTGGCGATCAGCTGCAGCCCGCCGCGAATCCGGTCGAGCTCGTCGAGCAGCACCTGCGCCATCTCCGGATCGCGCCGCCGCAACTCCCCGAAGTCGGGCCCATAGAACTCCCCGTCACCATGTCCACCCCCTTGCGCCAGATCGCGCTCAGAACGCGCATCGTCGGCGGGGGCGCGCTCTGGACGCGCGTCGTCGGCGGGGGCGCGATCTGGACGCGCATCGTCGACGGGGGCGCGATCCGGACGCGCATTCGCGGCGAAGTCCTGGACAGGGCGCGCATCCGGTGCGGAGTCGCGGTCGGGGCGGTCGCCCCGGCCGGGTGATTCGTGGTCAGGCCGTCTCGCGTGCATGGCTGGCTCACCACTCCTTCCCCTCGCACGGACCCGCGCGTGGTAAGGACACCGATCTCCCCACTGTAAGCCCGCCCTCATCGCCATCCGCACCCACCGACGATCGGCGTTCGTCCCGACCGGTCCCGAGCCCGGACCAGCCGCGAGCCCGGACCGGCCGGCCGTCCCGACCGACCGGCGGCGCAACGACCGAGCGGGTCGGCTACTGAGCGGGTCAGCTGTAGGCGTGGGGGGCGCCGGCCGCGACCGGGACCCAGCGCGGAGTGTCCGCGGCCTGGTCGCTGATCGCCGAGAGCACCGACTGGCGGTACATGCTCAGGCGGTTGCGCCACTCGCTCATGTCCTGGACGTAGCGCTCGGCGACCGGCGCGTCCCAGACATCCCTGCTGCGGGCCATCTGCTGCGCCTTGTCCAGCGAGGTGGTGAGCTGCTCCAGCATCGGCATCACCTGCTGCCACAGGTCGATGAGCTTCTGGTACTCGGGGTTGAACCGCCAGCTCGTCGCCTGCCCGTCCGGGCTGAAGGGGTCGGCCGAGCCGGGCGGGCTCTCTCCGGGCTGGAGCGGCTGCGGAGCCGGGGGATCGGCGTACATCTCTGGCGGCCCTCCTTCACGAACCGGACGACGGATCGAACCTGCCCCGCGACGACGAACCGGAATCCCCGTCCTCGTACGGGCCTCCGGCCTGGTCCTCATACGGGTCACCAGCCCCATTCTCGTACGGGTCACCGGCCGCGAACGTGGCGGCGTGCCCTCCGTGGGCGCTGAAATGGCCGTAACGGGCCTCACCTTCCGGCGGGGAGTACAGACCCGACCGGACATGCTCACCCGGCTCCACGTGCCCCTGCAGAGCCGCGTGGCCACTCTCGGCGACCCCGGAACCCACCGGACCGGGATTGCCGGCGGACGCCGACGAAGCGGCGTCGGCGGACGAGTCCGGCGAGTCCGGCGGAAGCGGCGCCGACGGCTTGGCCGTACCGGACGGCTCGTTGGGCTGGATGTGGCCGACAGGACCATCCGGGTGCGGATGCCCTGGATGCGCCCCGTCCGGCGGCACGATCACCGGTTGGTCCATCGGCGGGATCTTGTCCATGTTCTGCACCAGCCAGCGCAGGTACTCCCCACTCGGCGGCTTCATGGTCACCTCGACGACACGCACCCCGTCGACGTCGATCACCCGCGTCCGCTCCTGCGAGGTGTCGATGTCATGAGGATTGTCCACCTTAGGCGTATCGAGCTGCCCATCCCCCACATCCGGCCCCCGCACCGGCCCATCAGGCCGCTGATCCACCCCATTCGGCTGCTGATCAAGGCCCGACGGCTGGTGCTGATCAGGAACCGACGGCTGCTGGTCCGCCCCATCCGACTGCTGGTCAGGAGCAGGCGACTGCTGCTGCGGCGCGTCAGGCCGCTGATCCACCGCGTTCGGCTGATGATCCGGAGCCGACGGCTGGTGCTGATCCGGCGCACTCGGCCGCTGGTCAGGAACCGACGGCTGCTGATCGGGACCAGGCGACTGCTGCTGCGCGTCAGGCCGCTGATCTACCGCGTTCGGCTGCTGGTCTGGCGCACCCGGTTGTTGGTCGGGGGTCGAGGGCGGCTGATCCGGGACAGGCGACTGGTGCTGTGGCGCGTCGGGACGCTGATCGACCGCGTGCGGCTGCTGGTCGGGGGTGTCGGGTTGCTCGGGAGGAGTAAGGGGAGACCGGCTGTCGGGGCCGGCCTGCGGGTTGCCGTCAGTGGGCTCGATGTACTGCGGCTCGCCTCCCTGAGGCCCCGAATCCACACGGGGCGTCGGGTCGTGCTTGGGTGCAGGGTCGTGTTTCGGCGCGGGGTCATGCTTGGGCGCAGGGTCGTGTTTCGGCGCGGGGTCATGCTTGGGCGCGGGATCGTGCCGTGGGGTGGCGTCGGGCTTTTCGGCCTTTGGTGGCTGCTGCTTTTCGGTCTTGTCCTGCTGGTCGGGGTGCGTGTCGACCTTGTGAGTCTTGTCCTGGGTGTCGGACGTCGGCGCATCGTGCTTGTCGGCCTTGGGCGCGTCGTTCTTGTCGTGCTTGTCGGCCTTGGGCGCGTCGTTCTTGTCGTGCTTGAGGGCGTCGTCTTTGTCGATCTTCTCGACCTTCGGCGGGCCGCCCTTCTCGTTCTTGGCCTTGGGGGCGTCGTCCTTGTCGCCCTTGTCGGACGTGGGATGCCCGTCCTGGTCGGCGGTATGGGTTTTGTCGCCCTTGTCGCCCTTGTCGTCGTGTTTGTCGGGAGCCTTCTGGCCCATGTTCTTGGGCCCGCTCACCGTGTCGTTCTGCTTCACCTTCTTCTCGAGCAGGACGACCCGGGCGCTGACATCACGGACGAACGCCTCACCGGCGTCCGCCACCTGGGCCGGCCGGTACGTGGTCGGCACGGAAAGGCCGGCGGCGCTGGTCAGCTGGGTGACACGGCCTTCGACGCCGCGCATCTGCTTGCCCGCGCGCCCCACTTCGGCCAACAGCTCACGGACCAGCTTGGGGTCCATTCCGTCCAGCTTGCCCATGGGCGTCTCCCGTGGTCGTGACCGCCGCTCCTCTGGTGCGCCTCCAGAGAAGGCTCGCGCCCGCTCGCAGCCATGCTCTCTCGCCATCGGCCGTCGCTCAAGAGCACAGACGCACCTCACGCTACTGAGGCATCTCGACCCCGAGCCCGCACGATAGCCATACGGCATGAGTCACGACGGTCACAACCCGGCTGCCGCCATCACGGACGCTTGTCGGACCGGCCTTCGTCGCCCGTGTGCGTCTCCACGCCACCCGTGATCGCCCTGTCGCTCTTGGCGGTGTCGTCACCCTTGAGGGTGTCGTCGGGCTTCACGGTCTCGTCGGACTTGGCGGTCAGGCCGGACTTGGCCGTCTCTGCGGGCTCGACGGTCTCCTCCGGCCTGACGGCCGCCTCGACCTCGGCGCCGTCGCCCGGTTTCACCGTCTCGTCCGGCTTCGCGATCTCGTCCTGTTTCGCGATCTCGTCCCGCTTCACGGTCTCGTCGGGCTTCTCGGTCTCAACGGACGCGGCGGTGACGTCGTCGGACGTGACGGCGTCGTCGGGCTTCGCCGTCTTGTCGGATGTGACGATCTCGCCGGGCTTGGACGCGTCTTCCGACTCGGCATCGCCGGTGGGCTCGGCGGCCTCGGCGAGGGCCTGCCGCGCGCCCGTCAGGCCGGAGACGTCGGTGTCAGGGGCCGCGTCGGTGGCGACGTACCCGATGACGCCGCGCAGCTTCTCCACCGGGATGGCGCCCTGGCGCAGCACCCGCGGGACGGCCGTCGTCAGGTCGATGATCGTCGAGGGCGTGGTGTCGGCGCAGGCGCCGCCGTCGAGATAGACCGCGACGGACTCCCCGAGCTGCTCCTCGGCGTCGGCGGCGGTCGTCGCGGGCGGCGCGCCCGACCGGTTGGCGCTGCTGACCGCCATCGGACCGGTCTCCTTGAGCAGCTCAAGGGCGACGACGTGCAGCGGCATGCGCACCGCCACGGTGCCCTTGGTCTCGCCGAGGTCCCAGTTGAGGGAGCGGCTCGCCCGGCAGATGATCGTCAGGGGCCCGGGCCAGAAGGTGTCGATGAGGTCCTGCCCGTAGGTGCCGAGGTCCTCGATGAGGGCGGTGGCGGCGCGTACGGTGCCGACCAGGACGGGAACGGGCATGTCCCTGCCGCGGCCCTTGGCCTCGAGGAGGGCGTTGACGGCAAAGGGCGTGAAGGCGTCGGCCCCGATGCCGTAGACGGTGTCCGTCGGGATCACCACCAGCTCACCGGCCCGGATGGCGGACGCGGCGTCGGCGATGCCCGCGGCGCGCTGCTCGGCGGTGGAACAGTCATAACGTCGGCTCACGACTTGTCATCCTCCCACGTGGGCGGGCCGGTCCGAGCCGGGCTCCCCCGCCCCGCAATCATTCCTGGCCGTAGCGGGCCGTGACGAACCGGTCGCGGCCGGCCAGGTCGGCGTGGTCGCGCGCGTCCCGCCAGCCGCGGTCTTCCGAGAACACCAGATAGACGGCCGAGCCCTGCTGGTCGGCGTGCTCCACCGCGACCAGGCCACCCGGCCGCAGCAGGCGCCGGGCCGTGCGCTCGACCGCGCGGACCTCGTCCAGCCCGTCCTCCCCCGAGCCGTACAGGGCCCGCGAGGGGTCGTAGTCGCGCACCTCGGGGTCGCGCGGCACAGCCCCCGGCGGGATGTAAGGCGGGTTGGAGACCACCAGATCCACCTGGCCGTTCAGCTCGGGAAGGCAGTCGGCGAGGTCCTCCGGGTGCAGGGAGACCCGTCCCAGCCCGTGCTCGACGATGTTGCGCTTCGCCCACCCGTAGGCCACGGGATCGACCTCGACGGCGTGCACCTGCGCGAGGGCGACCTCCTGGGCGATCGACAGGGCGATGGCGCCCGACCCCGTGCCGAGGTCGACGACGAGAGGCGATGCCACGTCCATCTCGCGGAGCCGGTCGATGGCCCAGCCCGCCACCACCTCGGTCTCGGGACGCGGCACGAACACCCCTGGGCCCACCTCAAGCGACAGGTAGCGGAAGTAGGCCCGGCCGGTGATGTGCTGAAGCGGCTCGCGGGCCTCACGCCGCGCGATGCCCTCCCAGAAGAGCGCGTCGAACTCCGAATCGGGCACCGTGTGGAGCTGGCCGCGCCGCACGCCGTGGACGAACGCGGCGATCTCCTCGGCGTCGGTGCGCGGTGAGGGCACCCCCGCCTCGGCGAGCCGGGCGGTGGCGAGGGCTATCTCGTCCATCAGCAGCGTCATGGGAGTTTTCGTGAAGGGCGTCGGCGGTGTCGTGGTCGCGTCCGGCTGCGTGCCGGGGGGCGGGGCGGGCGAGGTCACGTGGCTCAGGAGTGCGCCGCGAGCTTCTCGGCCATCTCGGCGTCGGTGAGGGCCTGGATGACCGCGGAGAGGTCACCGTCCAGCACCTGGTCGAGGTTGTACGCCTTGAAACCTACGCGGTGGTCGGAGATGCGGTTCTCGGGATAGTTGTAGGTGCGGACGCGCTCGGAGCGGTCGACCGTGCGCACCTGCGACTTGCGCTCGGCCGAGGCCGCGGCGTCGGCCTCCTCCTGTGCGATCGCCAGCAGCCGCGCCCGCAGGATGCGCAGCGCGGACTCCTTGTTCTGGAGCTGGCTCTTCTCGTTCTGGCAGGAGACGACCACACCGGTCGGCACGTGGGTGATGCGCACCGCGGAGTCGGTGGTGTTGACGCTCTGGCCTCCGGGGCCGGAGCTGCGGAACACGTCGATGCGCAGGTCGTTGGGGTCGATCTGGACGTCGACCTCCTCCGCCTCCGGGTACACCAGGACGCCGGCCGCGGAGGTGTGGATGCGGCCCTGCGACTCGGTGACCGGCACTCGCTGGACCCGATGGACGCCGCCCTCGTACTTCAGACGGGACCAGACGCCGTCGGAGCCCTTGCCCTTCACCGCGACCGTGACGTCCTTGTAGCCGCCGAGATCGGAGTGCTGGGCGTCGATGATCTCGGCCTTCCACCCGATGCGCTCGGCGTACCGCAGGTACATGCGGAGCAGGTCGCCGGCGAAAAGCGCCGACTCCTCGCCGCCCTCCCCCGCCTTGATCTCCATGATGATGTCCTTGTCATCGTTGGGATCACGCGGGATGAGCAGGTGTTTGAGCCGCTCTTCGAGCGGGGCGACGCGGCCCTCCAGTTGCACGGCCTCCTCGGCGAACGCGGCGTCCTCGGCGGCGAGTTCCTTGGCCGCCTGCAGGTCGTCGCGGACGCTCTCGAGCTCGCGGTAGGCCGACACGATGGGGGTCAGCTGCGCGTAGCGCTTGCCGAGGGTGCGCGCCTGGTTCTGGTCGGCGTGCACAGCGGGATCGGCGAGCCTCTGCTCAAGCTCCGCATACTCGTTGAGCAACTCGTCGAGATTCACCGTGCGTCCTTCTTCCTTCACCACCGGCTTGCTGCACCACCTGGGCCCTCTACCAAGAACGCCGACCCGGGCATCGCTCCCGCGAGCGGGAGCGATGCCGAGCCGGCGTCGGGCGCGGAGCTACTTGCTCGCGGGCTTCTTGCCGAAACGCTTCTCGAAGCGGGCCACCCGGCCACCGGTGTCCAGGATCTTCTGCTTGCCCGTGTAGAAGGGGTGGCAGGCCGAGCACACGTCGGCGTGGATCACGCCGTTCTTGGCGGTGCTGCGGGTGGTGAAGCTGTTGCCACAGCTGCACGTCACCTGGGTGGTGACATAGTCCGGGTGAATGTCGGGCTTCATCTGTAATCCTCTCTGGCGCGGCCGCCGGGTCGCCTTGGTCTCACGCGGTCAGGTGACACGCGGACGGGCGGGAACCGGAACCGCCGAACTGGGTCGGCTACCAGTGTGCCAGATCCTCCAACCTCGCCAGGCCATCGCGCATTCCCCGGCGAGGGCCGGACCCGGCACCTGTCCCCGGGCGGCCCAGGTGACTCGCCGAGCCTAGGCCCCAGGACACCGCCACTGCCCACAAATCCCCCACAGGACCGCAAAAGTTCGGTAACAGTGCCGAGCGCAGCCCCTTATCACCCCTCGCACCTGGGCCTCGGACACGACGAAGACAGTCGGACGAAGAGAAATGTGACCGCCAGGATGAGGTCCGCCCAAGGTAAGGAGTGGCCGAAGACACGGCGGCGGATCACCGGCATCGGACCCGCAGGAGAAGGCGAGCACGGCAGCAGCATGGCGGCGGCCGCCGGGATCAGAGGAGTGGCCGAGTACGGCGGCGGATCACCGGCGTGGAACCCGCGAGAGAAGGCGAGCACGGCAGCGGCGTGGCGGTGGTCGCCGGGATCAGACGCGGCGGAGGTAGGCGAGGACGGCGAGGACGCGGCGATGGTCATCGGGGGCGGGATCGAGTCCCAGCTTGCCGAAGATGCCGGAGATGTGCTTCTCGACCGCACCGTCGCTGATGCCGAGACGCGCGGCGATCGCGTTGTTCGACCGGCCCTCCGCCATCAGCGCCAGCACCTCCGACTCCCTGGCGGTGAGGGAGTCCAGGGGCTCGTGGCCGCCCCGGCGGCTCAGCAACTGGATCACGACCTCCGGGTCGATGACCGTCCCGCCGCCCGCCACCCGGCGGACGGCCTCGAGGAACTCGGTCACATCGGCGACCCGCTCCTTGAGCAGATAGCCCACCGCGGCGGCGTTCCGCCCGATGAGCTCGGCGGCGTACCGCTCCTCGACGTACTGCGACAGCACGAGCACCGGAAGACGAGGCAGCACGGACCGGGCCTCCAGCGCCGCGCGCAGGCCCTCGTCGGTGTGGCTCGGCGGCATGCGGACATCGACCACCGCGAGATCGGGCCGGTGCGCGCGCACCGCCTCGACCAGCCCGGGCCCGTCGCCCACGGCGGCCACGGTCTCGATGCCGCCGTCACCGAGCAGCCTGACCAGGCCTTCCCGCAGCAGCACGGAGTCCTCCGCGATCACCACCCGCACCCGTCCACCTCCATCCTCACCCTCACCTCAGGCCGCACGACCCCTCAAGGGGCGGCGGCCGCGGCGGCCCTGGCGGCGCCGCAGCCGAGATCACCGCAGTGGCCCGCACCGCCATGCCGGCCGGCCCGCCGCGCCGAACCCGTGCGTCCGCTTCGTGACGTACCACCCGGCTCTGCCGGCGCCGGTGCGCCGGCCACCGGACCGCGTGGGCCGGTGCACAGCGCCGGTCGGTGCACCGCATTGATCGCGGTGCACCGCGCCGATCGGTGCACCGCACTGATCGGTGGACCGCACTGATCGGTGGGGAGGTCACCATTCGCAGGGTAAGGCCGCGCGGACGAGAGTGGGGCCGCCCGGCGGGCTTTCGACGGTCAGCGTGCCGTCGATGGTGGCCGCGCGGTCGGCCAGGCCCGCGAGGCCACCGCCCGGCCGCGCCCCGGCACCGCCCACTCCGTTGTCGCGCACCTCGACCACAACCCGCTGCTCCTGACGCCCCACCCAGACCGACGCCTCCGTCGCCATCGAGTGCTTGGCGATGTTCGCCAGGGACTCGGCGACGATGAAGTAGGCGATGCTCTCGACGGCCGCGGGCGGGCGATCGGCGATGTCCACCGAGACCGTCACCCGCACCGGGGCCCGGGCGGCCAGCGCCGACAGCGCGGCGTCCAGCCCTCTGTCGGTGAGGATGGCCGGATAGATGCCGCGCGCCAGGTCGCGCAACTCGGCGATGGCGGCCTTGGTGCCCGCGTGGGCCTGCGCGAGCAGCCCGCGTGCCTCGTCGGGCTCGGTGTCGAACTTCGCCTGCGCCCTGCCGAGATCGAGCACCACCGCCAGCAGCCGCTGCTGGGCGCCGTCGTGCAGATCGCGCTCGATGCGGCGGCGCTCGGCCTCGGCGGCGTCCACGCCTCTGGCCCGGCTGGCCTGCAGGTGCCTGACCCGCGCCTCGTCGCCCGCGCCGAGCAGCGCCCCGGCCAGCATGCCGTGGATCCACGCCATGCCCCGCACGACGTACAGCGTCACGCAGAGCAGGGCGAGCCCGGCCGGCACCCAGGGCAGCGCCTCGGGCAGGGTGTCGATCAGAAGGCGCTCGCTGACGCGGGTGGGCACGCCGAACAGCACCAGGATCGGCTGCGTGATCAGCACACTGGAGACGACGCCCAGCGTGAACGTCGCCAGCGACTCGACCAGCCCGAGGGGCAACAGCAGGAACAGATAGCCGAGATCTTTGTAGGTGGCGGGGTCGGCGAAGAGCCGGCGCAGACGAGCCAGGACGCCACCGCCGGCCATGGGCTGGTAGGGATCGCGGATGGTCACGCCGAACGCCAGGCGGAGCAGCCGCCGTTCGAGCATGGCACCGCCCCGCCAGACGAGCATGGTGAGCACCAGCAGTGGCAGGCCGACCCAGATGGCCACCGTGGCGAAGGAGAGCGCCAGACCGGTCAGGAGGATGACGAACCAGGTGACGCCCCAGAACATGCTGAGCAGCAGATAGGGCACCGCGCGCCAGGTGATGGGATCGACGAGCAGCCCGAGCGGGCCACGCGCGCCGAGCGGCACCCTCAGCCGCAACGGCGGGCGCCCGGACGCCGTCTCGCCGGCCATGGCATGCCCTCCGATCCGAATCGCGTCGTCGGCGACGGCCCGTCCGGCCGTACGGAAAGAGCCTGCCAAGCCCGCGGGCTCGGCGCCATGGAGATGGCACCAGGAGTGGGGTGTGGCCAGCCCTACCTTCGGCCCTGCACCTGAGCGCCGATCGGCGATAAGGCGGACGGGCGAGCCGGTACCGGCATGGGCGGAGGACCCGGAGACCACGACCGCGATCCTCGGGCTGAGGGGCGGACCGGATAGCCGGTACGACCGGAGGGAGCGGGGAACACCACCGCCATCCTCGGCTGACGGGTTGACCGGGTCACCGCCACGGACCGAGCGAGGCGACACCACCACCGCCCTCGGGTGACCGGGTACCGGCACGGACCGGAGGGAGCGGGGCGACACCACCGCCGCCCTCGGAAGGTTTCCGGGGCGGCGGAGGTGGGGTGGTCCGGCCGGCTGCCGCGCCCGCCCTGGGAGGCCCTGGTCGGCAGGCCGGTCCTTCCGGCCGGGGCCGGACAGGGACGGGCTGTGACGTGGGCGTGCCCCGGGCGGGGCGGGCCGGGTCAGTCGCGGTCGGAGCTGACCGTGGTCTTCTGGACCTGGAGCAGGAACTCGGCGTTGGACTGCGTCTCGCGCATCTTCTCCAGCAGCAGTTCCAGAGCCTGCTGCATGTCGAGGGCGTGCAGCACGCGGCGCAGCTTCCAGACGATCTGCAGCTCGTCCCTGGACATCAGGATCTCTTCCTTGCGGGTGCCGGACGCGTCGACGTCCACCGCGGGGAAGATGCGCTTGTCGGCCAGGGAGCGGTTGAGCTTCAGCTCGGCGTTGCCGGTGCCCTTGAACTCCTCGAAGATGACCTCGTCCATCTTGGAGCCGGTCTCGACCAGCGCCGTGGCGAGGATCGTCAGCGAGCCGCCGTTCTCGATGTTGCGGGCGGCGCCGAAGAACCGCTTGGGCGGGTACAGGGCGGTGGAGTCGACACCACCGGACAGGATGCGCCCGGACGCCGGGGCCGCCAGGTTGTAGGCGCGGCCGAGGCGGGTGATGGAGTCGAGCAGGACGACCACGTCGTGGCCCAGCTCCACCAGCCGCTTGGCGCGCTCGATGGCGAGCTCGGCGACGGTGGTGTGGTCCTCGGCGGGACGGTCGAAGGTCGAGTGGATGACCTCGCCCTTCACCGACCGCTGCATGTCGGTGACCTCTTCCGGACGCTCGTCCACCAGGACGACCATCAGGTGGCACTCAGGGTTGTTCCGGGTGATCGCGTTGGCGATCGCCTGGAGCACCATCGTCTTGCCGGCCTTCGGCGGGGAGACGATGAGACCACGCTGGCCCTTGCCGATGGGCGCCACCAGGTCGATGATGCGCGTCGTCAGGATGTTGGCATCGGTCTCCAGCCGCAGGCGCTCCTGCGGGTAGAGCGGCGTGAGCTTGGAGAAGTCGGGGCGGTTGCGCGACTGCTCCGGGTCCATGCCGTTGACGGTGTCGAGCCGCACCAGGGCGTTGAACTTCTCACGGCGCTCGCCATCGCGGGGCTGGCGCACCGCTCCGGTGATGACGTCACCCTTGCGCAGGCCGTTGCGGCGGATCTGCGCGAGCGAGACGTACACGTCGTTGGCGCCCGGCAGGTAACCGCTGGTGCGGACGAACGCGTAGTTGTCCAGGATGTCGAGGATGCCGGCGATCGGGATCAGGACGTCGTCGTCGCCGATCACGGGCTCGTTGCTGTCGAAACGGTCGCGCCCGCGGCGGTTGCGCTCGCGGAACCGTCCGCGGCGTCCGCGGCGGTCGTCGTCGCCCTGCAGGTCACGGTCCTGGTCACGGCCCTGGTCACGGCCCTGGTCACGGCCCTGGTCGCGCGTCTGCTGACGTCCCTGGTCGCGGTCACCCCGGGGCTGGTCACGGTCACGAGACTGGTCGCGGTCGCGGGTCTGGTCGCGGTCGCGCCCCTGATCGCGGGTCTGCTCGCGGCGGCCCTGGGCGTCACCCGCGTCTGCGGCGCGCTGCTCGGGACGGCTGTTGTCGTTGCGGTTGTCGGGACGGTTGTCCCCGCGGTCACGACGGTCGGCGCCACGGCCGCGGCGCTCGCCGCGCTCACGACGGGACTCGCCGCGCTCGGGACGGCCCTCGGCCTGCGGAGCCTCGACCGGCGTGGAGACGGCGGCCGGGGCGGCCGGGGCCTGCTCGGGAGCCTGCGTCTCGGCCGCGGGAGCGCGCTCTTCGCGGGTCTCGACGACGGCCTCGACCGGCGCGGGGCGGGAACGTTCCCGACGGGTACGGGCCGGGCGCTCGGCCACCGGCTCGGCGGCGACCGCGGGAGCCGGGGCGGCGACAGGCTCGGCGGGGGCGGCAGGGGCGGAGGTGGAGGCACCGTCAGCAGATACGCCCTGCTTCTCCTGGATGGCCGCGATCAGCTGGCTCTTGCGCATCCGTCCGGTCCCGCTGATGCCCAGGCTCGACGCGAGAGCCTGCAGCTCGGGCAGCACCATGGCCGCGAGGCCGGTGCCGGAGCGACGGCGCGGCCTGGCCGCGGCGCGGGTGGGGGTGTCGCCGGCGGCCGACGGCGCTGCGCCGGGGGCGTCGGAGAGGAGTTCGGTGGTGTCGCTCAACTAAAAGGTCCTTCCCAGGGGTCGGGCGTCGGCCACGATCAGCCAGGCGTCCCGGTGGTGCGACCCGGCGGGACAGACCGGGTCGGGCTGGACGAAGCTCTAAGGTGTCGGTAAACCGGTGCGTCGAACCGGCCCGTGGCCGTCACCGTCGAGATTCGTGAGCCGTTGGGGGCCCGGGGGTCGCCCCCCGGCTGGTTACCGCCGACCAGATGTCGATGTCAGTCGAACGCGCATGTCCCCGATTACGCCGCTCCTCGACGCACCAACCGGATGTGGAGCAACCGGAGGCGATGAATTCGGGAAGCCCGCTGTGCGGCCTGTGTCTTGCGACCCAAGGCGCGATCCAGCGATGTATGGCTGACAAGCACGCACCCGCAACGGGGGCATCTGGTGCGGCTATCAGCCTAACATCACCAGCGCACACTGCTATTCCCTGAAGGTCGAAGATGCATCAGCGTGTCTCGGGAGATTCAACGCTCGCGCCGGACCGATCGACGTCCAATGGCTGGATGTGCCAGTCACTACCCACTTCCGACGCGATCAAATCATGGGTATCCGCCGTTCCGAACACC
Source organism: Sphaerisporangium rhizosphaerae (assembly GCF_042665155.1). Taxonomy (NCBI): domain Bacteria; kingdom Bacillati; phylum Actinomycetota; class Actinomycetes; order Streptosporangiales; family Streptosporangiaceae; genus Sphaerisporangium; species Sphaerisporangium rhizosphaerae. The sequence goes on from NZ_JBHTCG010000008.1 coordinate 236,044, forward strand.
AGAACCGTAGGACCGGCTCCGGAGACGACGGCGGGAACCCCTGCCACGCGGAGACGTTCTACCAGATCAGCGGTGCCCGGCATCGCAGGCGCGCGGTAGGCCTGGTGGAGACGGTCTTCGGTGGCGGCGAGCAACAGCCCGCTCTCGGGTCGCTGGGTGAGCGCCGCGATCAGCAGGGCCGCGCGTCCGGCGTTGGCCGCCGCGTCGGCGTGCGGCACGTCCTTCGGCAGAAGCCCGCGCGCCTCCTCGGTGGAGAGCCGGGTTCTCGGCACGCACACCACAGGTCGGACGCCCCCATGCGGGCTCAGTTCCAGCTTATGCGGTGTTCCGGACAAGTCGCTCCACGCGATCGTGAGTCCTCCGGACAGGCAGGGCGCGACGTTGTCGGGATGCCCCTCCATGCGCGTGGCCAGCGTGAAGACGTCGTCGTCGGAGAGCGAGGGCGCGGCGAGCGCACGGGCGGCGAGGATGCCGGCGCAGATGGCCGCCGAGGAGGATCCGAGGCCGCGCGCGTGCGGGATGCGGTTGTGACACCGCAATCTCAGGCGCCGCGGCTGCGACGCGCCCGCGAGATCGAGCGTGGCACGGACGGCCCTGACGATCAGATGGCCCTCGCCGGTGTCCAGCTCGCCCGCGCCCTCGCCCTCGACGTGGACCTCGACGCCCGGGCCGTTCCCCTCGGCGCCCGGCGCGTCGTCGAGGATCGAGACCTCGACCTCGTCGTACAGGGTCAGGGCGAGCCCCAGAGAGTCGAAGCCCGGCCCGAGGTTCGCGCTGGTGGCGGGCACGCGGACCACGACGGTGCTGCTCGGTGACATGCGTTTCCTCAAGGGATGGGGTCGATCTCGGCCGATCATACGACCGCGCCGCGCGTCATGCGCCGCGGGGCCGCCGCGGGGTCGCCGCCGGGTCGCCGCCGGGTCGCCGCCGGGGCGGCCGTGCGGTCACCGCCCGGCGGGTCGCATGGGAACGGCCCCTTCGCGGGGCCGGTCCACGTAGGCGGAAGAGTCCACCCGCCGGATCACCGGCGGGTGGGTCTCGGGGCGGCGCCCGGTGTGTCAGGCGAGTTCGAGCGCGGCGGCCGCCGCGAAGGCGTCGACCGGGATGGTGAGCGGGGTGGGCGCGCCGGAGATCGCCCAGTCGGGGTCCTTCAGGCCGTTGCCGGTGACGGTGCACACGACGCGCTGGCCCGGGCGGACCAGCCCCTGCTCGTGGGCCTGCAGCAGGCCCGCGACGCTCGTCGCCGAGGCGAGCTCGACGAACACGCCTTCCTCCTGGGCGAGCAGTTTGTACGCGGCGGCGATCTGGCGGTCGGTGACGGCCTGGATGTCGCCCCCGGACTCGTCGCGCGCGGCCTCTGCGAGATGCCAGGAGGCCGGGTTGCCGATGCGGATGGCCGTGGCGATCGTCTGCGGATGGGTGACCGGGGCGCCATCGACGATGGGCGCCGCCCCCTTGGCCTGGAAGCCCAGCATGCGCGGGGTGTGGGTGGCCGCCGAGCTCTCGGCGTACTCGCGGTAGCCCATCCAGTAGGCGGAGATGTTGCCGGCGTTGCCCACCGGGATGCAGTGGACGTCCGGCGCGTCGCCGAGGGCGTCCACGATCTCGAACGCCGCGGTCTTCTGCCCCTGGAGGCGGTGCGGGTTGACCGAGTTGACCAGGGCGATCGGGTAGTTCTCTGCGAGCTTGCACGTCATCTCGAGGCAGTCGTCGAAGGAGCCGTCGACCTGGAGCAGCCGGGCGCCGTGCACGAGGGCCTGCGCCAGCTTGCCCATGGCGATCTTGCCGCGCGGCACGAGCACCGCGCAGGTGAGCCCGGCCCGGACGGCGTAGGCGGCCGCGGAGGCGCTGGTGTTGCCGGTGGAGGCGCAGATGACGGCCTTGGCGCCCTCTTCGAGGGCCTTGCTGATGGCCACGGTCATACCGCGGTCTTTGAAGCTGCCGGTGGGATTGAGGCCCTCGACCTTGAGATACACCTCGCAGCCGGTGAGCGCGGAGACGCGCCTGGCCGGGACCAGCGGCGTGCCGCCCTCCAGCAGGGTGACGACGGGCGTCGTCGTGGTCACGGGGAGCCGGTCACGGTATTCCTCGATAAGGCCACGCCAAGCCCTGAGCATCGTCACTCCTCCCGCGCCCGGCCCGGGTCGAGCGGGCACGACGGCGCGTAACCATGGGGTCCCGCTACCAGCGGTATCAGGCACCGAGTCTACGCAGGCGCCGGGCGCCCCCGCGCCTGTTGTCCACAGGGTGGACCACTCCGGCGGCCGCACTTTCCATACTCGGGCAAGGTACGCCTGGGATACACCGGGTAGCGGTCAATATCGCATCCCTGAAGAACCCCGGAAAGCTCACTGTCTCTTTAACCTCTTTTGCCTCACAATTGGGGCAAGACCCGCCATGCCGGAAGGAAAACGCCGCCGTGACCGCCGCGAGCAGAATCCGGGCCGGGGACGACCGCGACCGCCTGCACTGGCTCCTGGACCACCTGCCCGCGAGCCGTCCCGGCCGCCCGGTCTCCGTCCTCGACCTGGGCTGCGCCGAGGGCGAGCTGTCGTTCCTGCTCGCCGAGCGGGGCGACAAGGTGACCGGCGTCGACCGTGACCCGCGACTGGTCGCCGAAGCGCGCCGGCACGCCGGCCGGCTGTCCGCCGACGTCGCCGCGCGCGTCGAGTTCGAGGTCGGGGACGGGCACGCGCTGGACGGCGTTCCCGACGAGAGCTTCGACGCGGCCGTGGCCGGGGAGATCCTCGACCGCGTCGGTGACCCCGTCCAGGTGCTCGAAGCCCTTCACCGCACCCTCCGCCCGGCCGCGACGCTCGTCTTCACGGTGCCCTACGGCGTGAACGAGGCCGTCCTGCGCCTCGCCCGCGCCGTCGGCGACCACGCCGAGGACCCGGGCGACACCGGTGAGGACGAGGCCGAGCGGCGGCGGGTCTTCTACCACGGCAGCCTGCGCCACCTGGTGGAACCGCTGTTCGAGATCCGCGAGCTGACCGTGCTGCGCCACCACCTCGCCGGGGTCGCCGTCCGCAGGGACGAACCGCGCGGCACCCCGGGGTTCGCGCTGAGCCGGGCCGAGACCGCGTTCCTCCAGCGCGAGCGGCACCTGCACGGCGAGATCGCCGAGTTGCGCGCCCTGTGCGCCGAACTGAGCGACCGCGAGGCCACCCTGACCCGCGCCGGGCAGGAGTTGCTCGGCCGCAACGCCCAGTTGCGCGCCGAGGCGACGCGCCTGCTGCAGCGGATGCGGCATCTGGAAGGCCGCCTCGCCGAGTACCGCGAACTGATCGCGCGCCTGCGCCGCTCGCGGGCGTGGCGCCTGATCACGGCCTACCGGCGGGTGCGTTACTCCTCGGTTCGCGAGGCCCCGCCGGCCTCGCAGCACCCCGTGGCGATCGGCTCTCCCCCGTCCGCCCGGCGCGCCCTGCCCGGCCGGACGGAACCCTGAGCCGTACCGCGCGTCCGCGGGCCGGCGTCCCCCGCGCCGAAGATCTCATCGGCCGCGGAGCGACCGGATGCGGTTGACGAGCTTCCGCGCGGCCGGAGGCGGGGACGACGGCGGAGCGCCGGACGGCGGCTTCTCGGCGGCCTGCGAAGGCAGGGGCCCGGAAGGGGACGACGGCGATGACGCCGGGGCGGACGAGTCCGCCGGGACGCTCGAAGGGGCCGCCTTCCCGGGTTGCGTCCTCGGCCGATCGGCCGACGCCGGAGGCCAGAACTTGGCCGCGGGAGCGCGATGCACGCCGTGCGTCCGCTCGATCACCGCGTCGAGGTCGTCGCCGGGGCCGGCGAGCAGGCGGGCGCGGTTGACGGCGTCGGTGCGCTCCAAGCGCGCCGTTCTCCCGTCGGGGAACTCCACGACCAGCAGCCCGGCCCGCTTGTCGTTGATCATCCTGATCATGACCTCGAGCGAGCGGCGGTGCAGCGGCACCTCCACCGGCCCGGTGTAGCGGAACGGGACAGGCGCGGCGTCCCGCGCCGGGGCCGGCGCGAGGAGCACCCCCTCGTCGTGCCGGAACTGCTCCTGGACCAGCCGCAGCTCCAGGTCGGGGTCGTCGAGCACGCGGTGGCGGCCCTCGGTCAGCCGGTCCCACGGCGCGACGAGCGTGACCCGCACGTCCGGCAGGCTGCCGCCGAGCGCCGCGGCCACGGCGGCCCGCACCCGCGGCTCGGCGTGCCCCTCGGCCTGGAGGACGACCTCGACGTAGGGCACCAGCCAGCGCCGGCCCGGCTCCTTGCGCAGGTCGCGGCGCAGCGGGACCCGCTGGGCCAGATAGGGGGCCACGACGCGGACGATCGTGTCGGTGTCGACGCGCTGGGCCGGCAGCCCCAGGTGGACGGCGCGCGCCTCCATGTCGGGCACGAACACGGCGCCGGTCATGGCGAGCCGGTAGGCGAACTCGGTGTCCTCGCCCCTGAGGACCCGCGCGTCGAAACCCCCGGCCCGCGCGAACAACGCGCGACGGAAGGAGACGGTGGGCCCGGTGCAGACGTGATAGGGGTTCTTGCTGGTCCGCAGCCCGTCCAGCCGCCTGATCGTCGCCTCCGTGGAGCTCGGGACGGCCGTGGACAGGTCGAACAGCCCGTCGAAGTCGCCGTCGCGCACGGCGGCGTGCACCTGCTCGGGGGTGCGCGCCTGCTCCTCGACGAAGACCTTGGCGCCGATGGTGACCACGTAGTCGGCCAGATGGTGCCAGCGCATGAGCGCCTCGATGTGCTCGCGGCAGATCACCATGTCGGAGTCGAGGCGCTGGACGATCTCGCCCTCGGCCAGGCGCGCGCCGGTGTTGATGGCGTGCGCGATGCCCCATCCGCCGGGCGCGCCGGGCACCAGGCGGGTGCGCTCGGGGCGGATGCCGGGCAGGCGCAGCGGCGGCTCGCTGCCGTCGTCGACGACGACGACCTCCATCAGGTGGGAGGGGTAGGTCTGCGCGGCCAGGGCGGCGAGCGTCAGATCGAGCCGGTGCTGCCCGCCGTACGCGGGGATGACCACGCTCACGGGCAGGGACGGCGTCCACGCGCCGAGCGGCGGCGGGATGAGCGGCGAGTAGTCGTTGTGCCGGATCACCGGCCGCGCGGGACCGCCGGCGCCGTTCGGGGAGGCCGGGCCTTCGCCGCCATCACCGGTCGCGTTCGTGGAGGCGGTCAAGATGATCGCTCCTTCGTCGGTTCCGTTCGCCGCCGGAGCCGACATTACCCAAACAAGCTGGGAGGTTCATGAGAGGCCCGTGGCGCGGTCACCTGCCGGTCTTCCCCGCCTGCGCGGATCATGCGCGCCTCGCGCCATCTGACATGCGCCCTTACCGCGCCGGCCGCCTCCGAGTGGACCTGCGAAGCGCCGTCCGCCTACCCGCCCGCGCCTGCGGCGCCGTCCGCCTTGCCGCTCGCATCCGCGGCGCCGTTCGCCTTCACGCCTGTGCCAGGAACGCCATCGGTCTTCCCCCGCACGCCCGAAGCCCCGCCCGCCTGTCCGCTCCCCGTGCCGTTCGCGGGCTCGTCGGGGATCGTCACGGACGACGACGGGCCGTTCAGCGGCTCGCTCGGGGCCTGGGCGGTGCGGCGCACGGAGATGCGCTTGATCATGGTGCGCAGCCGGCCCGCCTTGAGCCTGGCCACCTCCCGGCGCAGCCCGCCGACCTCCCTGCGCAGGTCGACGGCGCTCTTGCGCCAGCGCCCCGCCTCCTCGCGCCACTTGGCGACCTGCCCGCGCAGCCGCTCGGCCTCCTTGGTCAGCCTGACCACCTCGGCCTCGGCCTCCAGCCGGGCGCGGTAGGCCATCCGGCGTCCCTTGGCGGGCACGGCCTGGGACGCGGGGACGAACCCGAGCGTCTCGCCGTCGATCCACAGCGCGCCGTAGACCTCGTCCACCACGTCGTCCACCGGGTCGTCCACCGGGTCGTCCATGGCGGGACCCGCGAGGGTGGAGGAGGGCTCGGCGGCCAGGACGAGCGCGGCGCGGGCGAAGGCGGCGCGGCGCTCCAGGCGGGCCGTGGCCAGCTCTTCGGGGGTCTCGGCGAGCAGCACTCCGACCAGGCCGTGCCCGTCGTCCACCGCCAGGTCGAGCAGCTTGGCCAGCGTGTCCTCCTCCGGCACCCACCCGGCCGGCAGGCACAGCCGGAACGGCGCCACCCGCGGGGCGCCGCCCGAGGCGAACCGCACGCGGCCGTCATGGGCGTAGTGGCCGAGGATGAGCGCGAGGTCCAGGCGGGGATCGGTGAGCGGCGCGCGACGCTCGGGCTCCAGCGTGTCCCACGGCCCGGTGACCAGCACCGACACGTCCGGCAGGGTGCCGGACAGGACGGCGTCCACGGTGGCGCGGGTGTCCTCGTACCCGGCGGCCTCGACCACGACCTCCAGGTACGGCACCTTCCACTGGCGCGCGGGGTGGGCGCGGAGCCAGCGGTACTGCGGGATGCGGTCGCCGATCAGGGCGTGGCTGACCCGGTCGATGGGCTGCTTGTCGCGCATGCGCATCGACGGGCCGAGGTGGTAGCCCCGGGCGAGCGGCTCGGGGACGAACACCGCGCCGGCCTGCGCGAGGCGGTATCCCATCTCGGTGTCCTGGCCGAGGATGAGCTCCTCGTCCATGGGGCCGGCCGCGTCGATCAGCCGGCGGGCCACCGAGGTCGCCCCGCCGACGTGCAGGCTGAAGGCCCGGTTGGGGGTGTCGGTGAGCCCGTTGGTGCGCTGCACCAGATCGACCAGCCACTCGTGCGGCTCGGCGGGCTCGAACAGGGCGGACAGGTCGGCGGTGGCCGCCACCGCCCCGGGATCGGGCAGCGGGGCCGTGGTGAACCTGAGGTAGCTGGTGACGACGAGGTAGGGGGCGAGATGGTGCCAGCGCATGTGCGCCTCCACCTCGTGCCGGTCCGGGACCACATCGGAGTCGAGCCAGTGGACGACGTCGCCGGTGGCGGCGGCCAGGCCGGCGTTGCGGGCGTCGGCCCGGCCGGGGACCTCGCAGACGACCAGCCGGGTGGCGGCCGGACGGATCTCCGGCAGGCGCAGCGGCGGGCTGCTGCCGTTGTCCACCACGACGACCTCGGTGAGCTCGCCGGGGTAGGTCTGCGCGGCCAGCCCGGCGAGGACGAGATCGAGCTTGTCCTGGCCGTTGTAGGCGGGCACGACGACGCTGACGCGAAGGCTCGGCGTCCACGCGCCGAGCGCGGGCGGGTCGAGCACGGTGTAGTCGTTGCCGTGGACGCGCGGGACCGCCGGACCGGCCGCCGCGGGCGCCGTGTCGTCGGGGCGCAGGGTCTGGCCGCTCATCGGGTTCCCAGGAAGTGGCGGGGCACGGGGCCGCCGGGACGGGTCACTGCGTCTCCAGGATGCGGCTCGGCCGGAAGCCGCGCCATTGGTTCGCCGAGACGCGCAGGAAGTGCGCGAGGGGCAGCTGCCAGGTGTGGCCGGCGGCGAGCGCGCGGCGCAGGACGTAGCCGAGCCCCTGGGTGCGGTAGATGCGGGCTCCGGCGGCGTGGGCGGTCTTGAGGAGCTGGGCGTCCACCCCCCGCGACACCCCCTCGAACCCGCCGATCTCGTGGTACTTCTCACGAGCGAGGAAGATGGTACCGCCGGCCACGTGGTCCGACCAGACCTCGCTGGTGTAGTCGGTGCGGCGCACGGTGACCTTCAGCGGCTCCAGGTAGAAGAACTCGGCGGCGGTGCCCACGATGTCGGCCCCGCTGTAGGCGCGGGCCATGAGCAGGTCGGCGAGGTGCTCCGGGGAGTACCAGTCGTCGTCGTCCCACTTGGCGATGTCGTCGCCGCCCGCCTTGGCCGCCACCTCGTGCAGCACCTGGCCGAACGGCGTGGCCTCGTCGGCCTCCACCAGGGTCAGCGGCAGGGGGAACCCGGCGACGGCGCGGCGCACGTCCTGGTGGGAGGCGGGGACGCCGTGCAGCCCCAGCAGGACCTCGACCTGGACGTGCCGCTGACGCGCGATCTGGGCGAGCGCGGAGGCGAGCAGGGCGGGCCGCTTGCTCGACATCACGACGCTCACTGTCGGCAGAGCCGACGCGGTCGTCGCTGCAGGGACGGCCGGCGCGGGCGGCAACGCGGGGACGGCCGGCGTGGCCGGCGCCGTGGGCGCGGAGCCGCGCGCCCCCGCCGTCCCGTCGTTGCCGTGGCGCAGGGCGTGGCGCCGCAGGCGGAGGCTGTGCTCCTCCCTGCGCAGATCGCTCACCGAGCCCACCGAGGGGTCGCGCGGGCCCGGCGCCCAGGAGGCGAGCAGCGCGGCGAGGCCGGGATCGGCCTGCTTCATCCAGGCGGGCGCGTCGTCCGCGTGGAGGGGCACGCCCGCGCGGGCCAGCGCGCGGATCGTCTCCAGCACTCCCGCGGCCTCGGTCGCGCCCGGCGGCCCGGACGCCGTGGCCGGGCCCGTCGCGGACGCCTCCGCGGTGCCCACGACCTGCGGCCAGCGGACGCGCAGGCCCGGGAGGGCGCGGAGCGGCACGATGTCGGCCGCGGTCAGCGGCGCGTCGGCGGGCCGTCCGGCGAGGACCGGCCGGGCCCCCGAGAACGACAGCTCGCCGGGATCGGCCGTCGGCGTCCGCACGTAGCCGAGCGGTGTCGGGTCGCCCTCTGCCAAGGCCTCACCTTTCAACTGCCGGCCCCGCCGGGGGGCGGCGGGGGGAAAGACGCCCAGGACCGCGCGGGACAGGGGCGCCGAACGGCGCCGAGGTCCCGCGAGGATGCGCGGAGCGGCGTCCCCGGGCGGGCCCGGGTCAGGGCGTGTCGTCGCCCTCGACGCGCATCACGCTCGTCACGCCTCTGACGATGTCGAGCTCGCGCAGCCCGTCTATTGTGGCCGAAAGCGCGGCGTCACTGGCCCGATGGGTGACCAGGACGAGCTGGGCGTCGTCGCCGTGCCCCTCCTGGCGCACGGTCTGGATGGACACGTCGTGCTTGGCGAACATGTCGGCGACCGTGGCGAGCACGCCGGGCTTGTCGGCGACGTCCAGCGACACGTGGTAGCGGGTGACCGTCTCGCCCATCGGATGGACCGGCAGGTCGGCGTAGGTGGACGCCTGGGGGCCGTGGGTGCCGGCCAGGCGGTTGCGGGCCACGGCGACCAGGTCTCCGAGCACCGCCGACGCCGTCGGCGCGCCGCCCGCGCCCTTGCCGTAGAACATGAGCTGCCCGGCGGAGCGCGCCTCCACGAAGACCGCGTTGTAGGCCTCGCGTACCCCGGCGAGCGGGTGGCTCCTCGGGATCATCGCCGGGTGCACCCGCACGCCGACCGAGCGGCCGTCGTCGGACCTGGCGCAGATCGCCAGCAACTTGATGACGTAGCCCATGGCCTTGGCGCTCGCGACGTCGGTCGCGGTGATCTCGGTGATGCCCTCGCGGTGCACGTCGGCGGCCGTCACGCGGCTGTGGAAGGCCAGCTCGGCCAGGATGGCGGCCTTGGCGGCGGCGTCGAAGCCCTCGACGTCGGCGGTCGGGTCGGCCTCGGCGTACCCGAGCGACTGGGCCTCGTCCAGGGCGTCGCTGAACGAGGCGCCCGTGGAGTCCATCTTGTCGAGGATGTAGTTGGTGGTGCCGTTGACGATGCCGAGCACGCGGCGGACGTGGTCGCCCGCCATGGACTCGCGCAGCGGCCGGAGCAGCGGGATCGCCCCGGCCACGCTGGCCTCGTAGTACAGGTCGACGCCGTGCCGCCCGGCCGCGCCGTGGAGGGTGGCGCCGTCCTCGGCGAGCAGGGCCTTGTTGGCGGTGACGATCGACTTGCCGCCGGACATGGCGGCCAGCATCAGCGACCGGGCCGGCTCGATGCCGCCGATCACCTCCACGACGATGTCGATGTCGTCCCTGGCCACCAGGGTCTCGGCGTCGGTGGTGAGCAGGGTGGGGTCGACGTCGCCGTCGCGCTTGCGGGCGAGCCGCCGGACCGCGACGCCCGCCAGCTCGAGCGGCGCGCCGATGCGGGCGGCGAGGTCGTCGGCCTGCTCGTGCATCAGCCGCACCACCTGGGAGCCGACGACGCCGCAGCCGAGCAGCGCGACCTTCAGCGGCGTGCGCGGCTCGCCGGGATCGCCCGGCCTCTCGTGCCTGCCCCGGGCCCCCGGGGCGGCCGGGACCTCCGCGCCGGGCGTGGCCGCCGCGCCGGATCCCTGTGGCCCCTCGGGCTCGACCGGTTTCATACTTGCCCCCTCAGCAGGTCGTCCTCGGTCTCCCTGTGCATGATGACGCGTGACTCGCCGTCCTTGACCGCCACCACGGCGGGCTTGAGGAGGTAGTTGTAGTTGTGCGCGAGCGAGCGGCAGTACGCGCCGGTCGCCGGCACCGCGAGCAGGTCGCCGGCGGCGACGTCCTTCGGCAGCCACACGTCGCGCACCACGATGTCGCCGCTCTCGCAGTGCTTGCCGACCACGCGCGACAGCATGGGGGCCGCGTCACTGGCGCGCGAGGCGAGCACGCAGGTGTACTCGGCCCCGTACAGGGCGGTGCGCAGGTTGTCGCTCATGCCGCCGTCGACGCTGACGTAGGACCGCAGCCCTTCGACGTCCTTGACCGTGCCGACCTCGTAGACCGTGATGCCGCCCGGCCCTGAGATGGCCCGCCCCGGCTCGACGGTGAGCCGGGGGACGGGCAGGCCGGCGTCCTCGCAGACCCGGGTCACGATCATGCGCAGGTTGTCGGCCACGACCTTGATGTCGGGCGCGTCGTCGCCGTCGACGTAGGCGATGCCGTAGCCGCCGCCGAGGTCGAGCTCGGGCAGGACGACGCCGTGCTCTTCCTTGATCTGCGTCAGGAGCATGGCCAGGCGCCGGGCCGCCACCTCGAAGCCCGCCGTGTCGAAGATCTGGGAGCCGATGTGGGAGTGCAGGCCGACCAGTTCGAGCTGCGGCAGCGCCAGGATGCGGCGGACGGCCTCGGCCGCCGCGCCGCTGTTGAGCGACAGGCCGAACTTCTGGTCGTCGTGGGCGGTGGCGATGAACTCGTGCGTGTGCGCCTCGACGCCCGTGGTGACCCGGATCTGGATCTTGGGACGGACGCCCAGCTCCTCGGCGAGGTAGCCGACGCGGGCGATCTCCTGGAAGGAGTCGACGACGATGTGCCCGACGCCCGCCGACAGCGCCCGCTTGAGCTCGGCGTAGGACTTGTTGTTGCCGTGCAGGGCGATGCGCTCGGGCGGGAAGCCGACGCTGAGCGCCACGGCCAGTTCGCCGCCGCTGCAGACGTCCAGGCCCAGGCCCTCCTGGTCGACCCAGCGGGCGACCTCTTTGCACAGGAACGCCTTGCCCGCGTAGTAGACGTCGTCGCCGGGGAAGGCCGCCTTGTAGTCGCGGCACCGGGAGCGGAAGTCGTCCTCGTCCACGATGTAGAGAGGGGTGCCGTACTCACGGGCCAGGTCGCGGACGTCCACGCCGGCGATCGTGACGGCCCCGTCCGCGCGGCCGGACGTTCGCGGCCAGATGGTGGGGGCGAGCGTGTTCAGGTCGGCGGGGGCCTGCGGAGGGCGCTCCTCGGGCAGCACTTCGGCGTGCCGGTCACCGGCGGGATGGGCGAATCGACTCACCCGAACGAGGCTATCCGACCCTGTGATCCCACCGCGCCCTGTGCCCACCTGGCGAGACGGCGATAAGGAAGATCTTCCGCGCGGCAGGCCGCAAGGCGTACCACTTCCGGCCATTTGCCGCTTTTAGTCATATTTTGCCCGGTGGGGTCTGCCCGAGTTCCGCGAGCTCCTCCCCGAGCACCTTGCGGACGGCTCGCGCCATCCACAGCCGCGCGACATGCGTGCCGGTCGGCGCCTGGTCGCCCATCGGGATCGCCGGAGCGTGCTCGAACGCCTCGTGGTAGGCCCACGCCAGCCGTTCCAGGTACGCCGGCCGGCCGGAGTGGCGCCCCGCCCGCCTGCTCGGCAGCTCCGCCAGCACCCGCAGCACCGCCCGGTCACGCCGATCGTCGAGCGACTCACCCCGGAAAGCCGCCGGCGCCCCCTGACTTCCCCCCGGCACCCCCGCAAGGCCCGGCTCCGGCCACAGGGCGGCGTCCAGGCCGAGGTCGCGGGCCCAGCGCTGGACGGAGCCCGCGCGCACGTAGGCGTACCGGACGGCGAAGCCGGGATTGCTCCAGCCGCGCGGCCGGTCCGGCCACGGCGCCGTCAGCGGACCGCCATGCGCAGGCGCCGGGGGCGGCGGCTCGGCCAGGATCTCCGGGACGATCATCCCGGGCACCGCCAGCTCGATCACCAGGAAGCCGTTCGGCCGGGCCTGGACCGCCCGCACGCCCGGCACCGACCGCAGCTCCGCCGCCAGCCCCGCTGCCACCTCCGGCACGGGCCGCCCCGCCGCCCGCCGGAGCGCCGCCGTCGAGACGTACACCGCCTCGCGCTCCCAGGACCCTTCAGGCACGGGTGGAGTGCCGAGCACGGCACGCAGCGCCGCCACGATAGGTCGCACAGAGCTCAGGCTACGGGGCCGCCACCGGCGCTCCCCGCCACCGCCGCCGCCGGGGCGTCCGTGGCGGACGCCGCCGCCAGGCGCAACGCCTTGCGGATCACCGCGGCCGGGTCGCGCCCGAGGTCACCCACGCGCTGACCGTCCGTCCCATCCGGCCAGTCTGACCTTCTCCCCGCCCGCACGGCGACCGAATATCGGGGCGCGGCGCCCGCCGGACGGCGCGGCGGGCCGGTCACTCGGCGAAGGTCTTGCCGGTTTCCAGGAGGGTCTTGAGTTCGCTGAGGACCCAGGCGTGGCCGCCGCCCGCGCCGTGGTCCTCCCACTGGCCGGCGACCAGCGCCGCGAGCCTGGGGGCGCCCGCCAGTTCGTGGGTGAGGGTCAGGGAGCAGACCCCGCCCGGCAGTTCCTTGATCTCATGAGTGATCACGGTGGCGCGCTCGCCGGCGATCTCTGGGTCCATCAGCATGCGGAAGGTGGTGACGAGCTTGCGGGGCGGGTCGGCCGACACGACCTCCCCCTCGATGACCACGTCGGGGACCTCCCGGCCGCCGGCCGCGCCCGCCGCCTTGAACTGCTCGGTGGCGCGCACCTTGTACGCGCCGCCGGGGCGCAGGTCGTAGTCGGCCAGGCCGGTGTAGCCGTACCGGGCGGTCCATTCGGGCCTGGTGATGGCCTCCCAGATGCGCTCGGGGGTGGCCTTGATGTAGACGCGGTAGACCTGGGTGTCCGCCGCGCCGGGCGTGGGGGTGGTCATGCCCGGTCCTCCGGTTCCGCGTTGGGATCGACGAGCGCCGTCACCTGACGCCCGGTGTACTTGTCGGCCCACCTGTCGTGGACCGGCCGGATCTCCACTGATGCCGGCCGCCGTGACCGGCCGCACGGCGAACCCGTGACCGGGGTCATCGGGCGTCGTAGGCCGTCCTCGACTCAAGGATGCCGGAGGCGTTGTCCTCCGCCCACCCGGCAAGGGTGCGGACGACCTCGAGCAGGCTGTGCCCGCGCGCGGTCAGCGCGTAGTCGACCCGCGGGGGTTTGGTGTCGTAGACGGTCCGCGTCACCAGGCCGTCGCGCTCCAGCCCCTGGAGTGTCGCGCTGAGCATGCGTTTGGTGATGGGTTCGCTCATCCGGCTCAGCTCGTTGAACCGCCGGGTGGTGTCGCCGAGCTGGCAGATGACCACGACCGACCACTTGTCGCCGATCCGTTCGAGCACGTCGCGGATCAAGGCGCGGCGGGTGTGCTCGGACAGGGCGGCGTCGTCCGCCCGGGTGATCGGATGTGGCATGACCAGCAGTATACGAGAGGTACCAGGTTCCGCTCCTGAACGGTTCTCCCGGCGATACCAGGTCATGGCGAAGTGCCTTCTTGCCGCCTTCGCCACATCGATGCAACGGTACGAATAGCAGACCAGGTATACATCGAGAACCATAAGGGAGCTGGGACTTTGCGAGCGATCGGGGTGTACGAGTTCGGGGGACCCGACGTGCTGCGGGTCGTCGACCTGGCGGAACCACATGCCGGGCCCGGTCAGGTCCGGGTACGGGTGCACGCCGCCGCGGTGAACCCCGCGGACACGCTGCTGCGCTCGGGCGTGCACGCGGGGGCGTTCGCCGGAACGCCGGCCCCGTACGTCCTCGGGATGGACATCGCCGGCGTGATCGACGAGATCGGCCCAGGGACCCCGACCAGCCTGTCCATGGGCGAGCCGGTGATGGCGATGGTGGATCCACTGCCGCCGGCCGCGGGCGGCTATGCCGAGTACGTGGTCCTGCCCGCCGGCTGGGTCGTCCCCGCACCGGCGGGCGTCGGCCACCCGGCGGCCGCGACGCTGCCGATGAACGGGCTCACCGCGCTGCTGGCGCTCGACCTGCTGGCACTGGCCCCCGGCTCGGTCCTGGCGGTCACCGGGGCCGCCGGCACCCTCGGCGGGTACCTGGTCCAGATGGGCAGGCACGCGGGGCTGACCGTGGTCGCCGACGCCGCGCCCGCCGACGAGGCCCTGGTCCGCCGGTCCGGCGCGGCCGACGTCGTGGCCAGGGGGGCCGATGTCGCCGAACGCATCCGAGCCCGGTACCCCGATGGCGTGGACGCCGTGGCGGACACGGCGCTGGTCGGCCCGCGCCTGCTGGACGCCGTACGGGACGGTGGCGCCTACGCCCGGTTCCGCAGCGGCGACGAACCCGGCGGGCACCGGTTCGACGACGGCGGTGCGGTCTCCGTGCGGGCGGTCTTCGTCCCCGACTACGCGGGGCGGACCGACAAACTGCACCAGATCCGCCGGCTCGCCGAGTCGGGTGTGCTGACCCCGAGGGTCGCGGCGACCCTCCCCGCCGCCCAGGCCGCCGACGCGCACCGGTCGCTGGAGGCCGGCGGTGTCCGCGGCCGGCTCGTGCTCACCTTCTGACCTCCGCCGACTCTCACCGACAAAGGAGTTCCACCATGTCCGCACGTTTCGCGGAGAAGGTCATCCTGATCACCGGGGGCACCTCCGGCATGGGGCGTGCCCTCGCCGAGCGGGTCGCGTCCGAGGGCGCGAAGGTCGGATGCACCCGGCCGGACGGATCGCCCGACCCGAGGAGGTCGCGGCGCTCGCGGCGTTCCCGCTGAGCGACGAAGCGCGATTCATCACCGGAGCCGCGCTCGCGATCGACGGGGGGGATGACCGCGGGCTGACGGGGACGTCCCGCCGTCCGCCGCGCAAGCGCGGGACCGCCTTTCCGGGAGAACCGGAAGATCGGCGGGGAGCGGCCGGCGTCCTTTCGTGAACCGCCCGGGAAGTCCGAGCCTGTGGGAGACCTGGCGGGCGCGGGTCCCGACCCTGGCCGGGGAGACAGGGGACCCCTCGGCGCCGCCGCGATAGCCTCGTGCCTGGAGCCGGGGACAAGGAGTGGTCGCGATGAGATGCCCGCTCACGAGAACGGCGTCCGTCATGCCGGCCGCCCTCCTGGCGGCGGCCCTCGCCGGATGCGGCGCCACCACGACCGGAGCCGCCGCCAGTGCCGTCCCCATGCCCGCCGCCCCGCGCTCATCAGCGCCGTACCCCGCGGACGGCCCGCAGGGCGGGTCCCCCTCTCCCCCGGACGGCTCTGCCGCGGCCACCGGCACTTCAGGCACAGTCGGCGCCTCCAGGACCGGCGGATCTTCCTCGACCGGCGGCCGGGACGCCGCCTCCATCGACTCCAAGGGCCGGCCCCGCCGGCTGGTGGCGCAGTGGGAGTCGTTCGGAGGGTTCGCGGGCACCCGCAGGGACCTCACCCCGCCCAAGATCGCGGTCTACGGCGACGGGCTGGTGGTCGCCGGCGCCGAGCGGCGGGTGACCGTGAAGCCGGCCGAGGTGACCGCCCTGGTGCGCACCCTTCGCCGCGATCTCGGCGGCCAGGCCGCCACCCCGTCCCCCACCGCGGGCCCGCGCGTCTCCGACGCCATGACGACGGTGCTGGCGGTCCGCAGCGGCGGCACCATGCGGTCGGTCACCGCCTACGCCCTGCAGGAGACCCGCTCCCAGCACGGCTATCCGGCCGCCCTCTACCGCGCGCTCGACACGATGAACGGCCTGGCGGCCCGGGTGGCCCGCACGTCGTCGCCCTACACCGCCGGCCGGGTCCTGCTGGTGGCCCAGCCCCGTCCGGGCGAGAGCGGCGCGCCGTGGCCGGGTCCCGTCCCCCAGCCCTCGGCCACGAACGAATCGATCGCCATCAGGCACCTGTCCGGCGCGAAGGCCCGCGCCGTGGTGCGCCTCGTCCACCGCGACCCCAAGAAGGGCGCCTGGCCCCTCTACCGCGACCACCACGACCACACCTACGCCCTCTCCTGGCGATACCTCCTCCCCTCCGAGTGACGAGGCGGGCGAGCGCCGCCCGGGGGCGGAGTTGTCGGTGGCGGTGGGCATACTGCGGTGCATGGAAGCCCGGATCTCTCTCATCACCCTCGGCGTCGCCGACCTCGCGCGGTCCTACCGGTTCTACAAGGACGGCCTGGGCCTGCCGACGAGTCGCACGCCCGAAGAGGGCATCGTCTTCTTCCGGACCTCGGGGGCGACGCTCGCGCTCTTCCCGTACGACGAGCTGGCCAAGGACGTCGGCCCAGGCTGGGAGGTGCCGCGGTCGAAGTTCTCCGGCATCACGCTGGCGCACAACGTCCGCGAGCGCCACCAGGTCGACGAGGTGCTGGCCCTCGCCGCGGCCGCCGGCGCCGAGATCGTCAAACCGGCGGAGGACACCTTCTGGGGCGGCTACTCCGGCTACTTCACCGACCCCGACGGCTACCTGTGGGAGGTCGCCTGGGGCGCCTTCCCCTTCAACGACGACGGCTCCCTCCAGGTCACCTGAGCCGCCCGTCGACGCTCGCGCCCTCCGGCGGAGACCTGTCGCCTGTCGTGCCGTGATCTTCGGGCGGTCCCATGGCGGTCGAGGAGGACCATGCCGACCACGTCGGGCCGAACCGGCGTCACGCCTGCCCGACCAACAGTCAGGGAACTGGGGGGGAAACACCGAAAAATCCGGCATTATCCACATATGGTGTGATGCCTGGTCATTAGAGACAATCGTCCCCGCACTGTTGATCAACTGCAGGGACCCCCTTGAAACAACCACATCGACACTGGAGCGTGCCGGCGATCGCCGCCGTGTCCGTTCTGGCGCTGTCGAGCCCGGTCACCGCTTCGGCGGACGCCTCCCGCGCCCCCTCCTCCGCCACCGGCACGATCTCCGAGGGTGTGCCGCCGGGCGCCCACTCGGTCACGCTGATCACCGGGGACGTCGTCACCACCCGCCCGTCCCCGGAGCCTGGACGGTCCGGCGGCACGGTCGTCGTCCGCGGCCCCGGCGGGTCCCCCGCTCAGGCCCGGGTCACGGAGTCGGGGGGCGACCTCTACGTCTACCCCGAGTCCGCCCTTCCGTACGTGGCCGGCGGAATCCTGGACCGGCGGCTGTTCAACATCACCGACCTGGTCGCCGACGGCTACGACGACGCGCACCGGCCGCGGTTGCCGCTGATCGTCGCCTACGCGCAGGACGCCTCCGGTCTTCGCGCGAGCGGCCCGCCTCCGGGCGCCACCCGGGTGCGGGACCTCGCCGGCGTCCAGGGCGCCGCGCTCTCGCAGGACCGCGCCCGCTCGGCCGACTTCTGGAGTGCGGTCACCGCCGCCCCCAAGGCCGCGCGTGCGAGCTCGCCCTTCGCCGGCGGCATCACGCGCATCTGGCTGGACGGCGTGGTGAAGGCCGATCTCGCCGACACCACCGCCCAGATCGGCGCCCCCGAGGTGTGGGCGGGCGGTGACACCGGGCAGGGCGTGGACGTCGCCGTCCTGGACACCGGCGTCGACACCGGCCACCCCGACCTGGCCGGCCGCCTGGCCGCCACGCGCAGTTTCGTGCCGGAGGAGGACGTGGAGGACCACAACGGGCACGGCACGCATGTCGCCTCCACCGTGGCCGGCACCGGCGCCGCCTCCGACGGCCGGGAGAAGGGCGTGGCGCCCGGCGCCGAGCTCCACATCGGCAAGGTGCTGTCCAACGGCGGCTCGGGGATGGACTCCTGGGTGCTGGCCGGCATGGAGTGGGCCGCGGTCGACCAGCACGCCAAGGTGATCAACATGAGCCTCGGCTCGGACGTCCCCTCCGACGGCACCGACCCGCTGAGCGCGGCGGTCGACCGCCTCAGCGCCCAGACCGGGGCGCTGTTCGTGGTCGCCGCCGGCAACACCGGCGCCCCTTACAGCATCAGCGGCCCTGGAGCGGCGGACGCGGCGCTGACCGTCGGCGCGGTCGACTCCACCGACGCGGTGGCGTCCTTCTCCAGCCAGGGTCCGCGCGTCGGCGACGGGGCCCTGAAGCCCGAGATCACCGCCCCCGGCGTCGACGTCCTGGCGGCGCGTTCGCGGTACGCCTCCGAGGGCGAGGGCGACTACCAGACGCTCAGCGGGACCTCCATGGCCACGCCGCACGCGGCGGGCGCCGCGGCCCTGCTGGCCGCCGCCCACCCGGAGCTGGACGGCCGCCAGTTGAAGGACCTGCTCACCAGCACCTCCCGGCCGACCCCGTCGTACGACGCGTTCCAGGGCGGCAGCGGCCGGCTGGACGTCGCGGCGGCCGCGCACGGGGGCGTCTTCGCCTCGGCCACCGCCTTCGCCGGGCAGGTCAAGGCCGGGGCATCCGGCGCGGTGGACCGTCCGGTGACCTACACCAACACCACCGCGACCCCGGTCACCCTCGATCTCGCCGTCGCGGCGCCGAGCGCCCCCGATGGCATGTTCCGGCTGTCGGCCGGCCGGGTGGTCGTGCCCGCGCACGGAACCGCCGCGGTCACGGTCACGATCGACGGCTCGCGGGCGAGCGGCGACGAGCGCTACAGCGGCCAGGTGCTGGCGACCGGCGCGGACGGGCACGTGGCCGCGCACACCGCCGTGTCCCTGGGCGACGTGGCGCACAAGCTCACCATGGTCCTCAAGGACGCGCACGGCGAGCCGATGCCGGGGGTGGTCCAGCTTCTCAGGTCGGGCCAGGACTTCCCCGAGTTCTGGGTCATCGACGAATCCGGCACGGCCGAGACGTACCTGCCCAACGACGTGTACTCGGTGCTGGCCTTCAAGGCCGTCCAGGGCGTGCACGGCCCGAGCTCGCAGGGCATGGCGCTGCTCGGCGATCCCGAGGTCAAGATGGACCGGGACACCACCGTCACCCTCGACGCGGGGAAGATCCGCCGGGTGGACATGACCACCCCGCAGAAGGCGGAGGTGACCTACCAGCGCCTTGAGTACTTCCGCTCCATGGGCGGCTGGTCGTGGCGCGACTACATGGAGGTCCAGACCAGCTACGACAGCCTCTGGGCCCAGCCGACGACCGACGAGGTCACCCACGGCGACTTCTACCTGGCCGCCCGGTGGCGCAAGGAACTGCCCGCGCTGAGCGTCTCCAGCCGTACGACCGACTTCACCGACGTGCTGCGGCAGGACTCGGTCACCCCGCTGCCCGAGGGCCGCTACAAGCTGCCCGCCGTCTACGCCGGTGACGGCGCGAGCGCCGACTACGCCGGCCTCGACGCGCGCGGCAAGGCCGTGGTGGTGCGCCGCACCAGCGCGGTCGCCGACGCCGACCAGGCGGCGGCCGCCGCGCGCGCGGGCGCGAGGCTCCTGCTCGTCCGCAACGACGAGCCGGGCCGGCGTGTCCGTCCCTACAACGCCGATCCGCTCACCCCGGCCCCGATCGACGTCGCGCTACTCAGCACCGACGAAGGGGACAGGCTCATCCAGCAGGTCCGCGACGGCAGGGCGACGCTCACGGTCGAGTCGCGGCCGGTCAGCCCGTACGTGTACGACCTCATGCGCACCTGGCACAACGAGATCCCCTCCGACCTGGTCGTGCAGGGCGGCCCGAAGAACCTGGCCAGAGTGGACGTCACCTTCGCCGGGCCCGGCCCGGAGCGGGGAGGCGGCGAGTACCGCTTCGACTGGCCGTCCTACTCCGAGTGGGGCATCGGCACCACCATGCGCGAACCGGTCAAGGGGCGGCGCGTCGACTGGGTCTCCACCGGCGCCGCGAACGCCTGGGGACAGGAGGCGTACGTCGACGGGCTGATCTACGAGATCGAGCCTCGGGCCACCTACCGGCCGGGCAGCACCCGGTCGCAGGAGTGGTTCAAGCCGATCGAGCGTCCCCACCTCAACGACAACTACAAGCTCCCCAGCCGCAGCGGGAACCGGCTCAGCCTGGACGTCCCCGGCTACGGCGGCGCGGACCACGTCGGCATGTCCATGGACTACCAGCTCAGCCGGCAGACCCTCACCCTCTACCAGGGCGAGACCCGGCTGGCTCAGGGGACGGGCACCGTCGTCGGCGGGACGGCGCCCGCGGACGGCCTGCTGCCCTACCGGCTCGTCGTGGACAACAGCCGCGACGCGGCGTTCAGCCCGTACTCCTCCACCACCCACACCGACTGGACCTTCACCTCGCAGGCCCCCGCGCGGCAGGACGCCCAGGCGGTCCTGCCGCTGATCCAGCTCGACTACGAGATCGCCACCGACGACGCCGGCAGGGCGGCGCGTAACGCCACGCTGTCCGTCTCCGCCACCGCACTGCCGCGCGCCGCCGGAGCCGGGCGCATCGGTTCGGTCACCCTGGAACTGTCCTACGACGACGGCCGGACCTGGCACCGCGTCACCTGCGACCACGACGGCCGCTACCGCCTGTCCGCCCCCAGGACCGCGTCCTTCATGTCCCTCAGAGCCGGCGCGAAAGACTCCGCCGGCAACGCCATCACCCAGACCATCACCCGAGCCACCGGCCTCCACTGACGCCTGGCACACAGGCAGGGCCCGCCATCCCCCGAAGGCGGGCCCTGCCTGCCCGCCATCCGATCCGACCGCCCAAGGCGGCTGCACGGAACGCGATAGACCGATGACGGAAGCGTGAGCGCCCCCGGGACGCGGGGTGGGACCTATTGGATCGTCAGCTGGCCGCCCACTCGGAGAGGGACTTGAGTTTGTCCTCTGAGGGGGAGCCGGTGGCCGCCGAGTAGAGGATCAGCCACATGCCCGGGTCCGTCGGCGGAACCAGCGACTCGTAGTTGAGGGTCATGATGCCCACGTGTGGGTGGTGCATGCGTTTCGTCCCGTGGGTGTGCTGGTAGACCCTGTAGTCCGCCCAGAATCGGGCGAACTCCGGCGACCGGCTGCCGAGGTCGTCGACCAACCGGCCGAGGTACGGGTCGTGCATGCCCTGACCGGCGGCGACGCGCAGGATCGCGACCATCTGCTCGGCGATGGTCGCCCAGTCCGGGTAGACCTGCCGGGCCTTGGGGTTGAGGAACATCCAGCGGAGCATGTTGCGGCCGACGTCCGGAGCCGTGAAGTCGTCCAGCAGGACCTTGCCCATGCGGTTGATCGCGACGACGTCCAGACAGGGACCATGGAGCACGGCGGGAACGGGATCGAGGGCGTCGAGCATCATGCGCAGCGCAGGCCGGGCTCGTGGGCGTTCGGCCGAGCCGAGATCGACGGCGGGCCCGGAGGCGGTCCTGACCAGGTCGAACAGGTGCCGCCGCTCCAGCGGATCGAGGTGGAGGGCCTCCGCGACGGCGGCCAGCACCTGGCTGGAGACGTTGGAGGCACGACCTTGTTCCAGCCGGGTGTAGTAGTCCACGCTCACGCCGGCCAGCAGGGCGAGTTCCTCGCGGCGCAGACCTTGCACGCGCCGACGCTCGTCCCGCACCGGCAGGTTCACATCGGCGGGACTGAGACGGGCACGCCGGGAGCGCAGGAACTCGCGAAGCTCCGCAGTAGTGGCCACACCTCATTATCCGGGACTCCTCCCCCCACAGGACCGAGAGGCCTAGGATTCGGGCGATCTAGGTTGAAACCACTCCCACCGCCCGCCAGATCGCCGCTCTCTGGCAGGCGCCCGCCGCTGTCACGGTGTGGCGGCGTGATCCGCACCGCGCCGCACGCGCATGGGGAGGCATCGCGCGCGAGGGTGGTCCCGCCAGAACCAGGTCGGGCAGAACTGGGCCGAGCGGGGCCAGGTACTCCGTTGTCACCGCGGAACGGCTGCCATTGACTGGCACATGCCCCCGTCGACCGCCTGATCCGCCGAACGGATCGCACCGCCGCGGGACGGGATCTCCCTCACTCGAAGGCTCCAGGAGTTCGTCATGCCGATGCCGGTCAACCCGCCGAAAGCCCCCACCAGCCCCTTCGCCTCACTTGGGGGCCACCACGTCGGGATCCGGGTGCCGGACTTCGACGCCGCCAAGACCTGGTACACCGAGAAACTGGACTTCCGCGTCCTGCACGAGTGGCCGTACGGCGAGCTTCGCCTGGCCTACCTGAGCCCGCCGAACGACGACGACTTCCATGTCGAGATCCTCGCGGGGCCGGTCCAGTTCCCCAAAGAGATCCTCGACGACCTGGAAGTGAGCTTGAGGCACGGCGGCTACCAGCACGTGTGCCTCCACGTCGACAGCGTCGACCAGACCCGTGCGGAGTTGGCCCGCCGAGGCGTCGACCTGGTCGGCGAACCGTTCGTGGTGGAGGAGATCAGCCGCCGCCTGGCGTTCTTCCGCGACCCGTGGGGCAACATGTTCGAGTTGTCGGAGACACTGCCCGGCGCCGGAGCCTGACCCCGGCGGGCTCCACCGAAGCGGAGTGATCGTCACGGGCCGGCGATCAGGGGACGGTGACCACGACCTTCCCCGCCGGATGCCCCTGGGCGAGGTAGCGGATGGCGTCGGGGGCGCCGGGGAGGGGGTAGGTGCGGTCGATGACCGGGGTGACCGCACCGGACTCGATGAGACGTGCCAGCTCCGCGAGGTCCTCGGCGCGCTCCTTGGAGATCAGGCCGCGTAGCCGCCGGCGGGTGAACACCGACACCAGCGGCGCGCGGAGCTGACGCGTGTAGCCGCCCAGCAGCCCGCCGGCGTCGTGGCCGCCGCCGGCCAGCACGAGCGTCCCGCGCGCCGTGAGGGCGCGGCACAGCAGCGACAGCGGCCGGCATCCGGCGGTGTCGATGATGGCGTCGTACCGCGGACCGTCGCGGTCGACCTCCTCACGCGTGTAGTCGATGACGTCGTCGGCGCCCAGGGAGCGGACCAGGTCGGCCTTCGAGGCGCCGCACACGCCGGTCACCCGCGCGCCGAACGCCTTGGCGATCTGCACCGCGAACGACCCGATGCCGCCCGCCGCACCGATGACCATCACCCGCTGCCCCGGTCGCACGGCGGCGGCGTCGCGCACACCCTGCAGTGCCGTCATCCCCGAGATGGGCACCGCCGCCGCCTGCTCGAACGACATGCCCGGCGGCTTGGCGGCCAGCCGTCCGCAACTCGCGGTCGCGTACTCGGCGAACGAGCCGCTGCGGCAGGTGCCGAACACCTCCTGTCCGGGCCGGAATCGCGTGACGCCGGAACCGGCCGCCGTCACCACCCCGGCCACGGCGAGACCCCGCACCCCGACCTTGGGGGCGCGCAGCCCGAACGCCGCACGCGCGGCGTAGGGCCTGCCCGTCATGCAGACCCACACGCCCGGGTCCACGCCGGCGGCACGCACCTGGACGAGCACCTCGTCCCCGGCGGGCGACGGGCGGTCGATGTCACGCAGTTCCAGCACGTCGGCCGAGCCGTACACGTCCTGGGTGATCGCCTTCATGACGTCTCCTCCGGAGAGTCGGGGTACTGGAACACGTCGTCGAGCGGAACACCGAACGCCCGCGCGATCAGGAACGCCATCTCCAGGGACGGCGAGTAGCGGCCCTGCTCGATGGCGAGGATGGTCTGCCGCGTCACGCCGATGCGCTCGGCGAGCTGGGCCTGGGTCATCTCGCCGTGCTCGAAGCGCAGCGCGCGGATGCGGTTGGTGACACGGGTCGCCTTCACCATTGGGGGAAACCCCCGCGGTACAGGCCGATCTTGGCGATGTTGCCGAGGACGGCCGAGAGGACGAAGCAGAGGTAGATGACGTTGGCGATCCAGAACTGGTGCCATCCGGCCATCGCCATGAGCATCGCCGCGACCCCGCCGATGACGACGAACGACTGGCCGATGTGGTCACCGCGATGGCCGATCTCGCGGTCGCGCACGTCCTTGGCGCGTGACGCGCCCGGCCTCAGGGCGCCGAGGACGATCTCGGCCACGATCGCCCCGGCGATGCCCGCGCCCACGGTCCACAGCAGGACGGTGGCGTAAGGAACGTCGGGTAAGGCGCGCCCGTCCACGCGTCCCAGTACGACGACCAGGTACACGGCGTACGAGATCACGGCGGCGAACAACCGGATCCACGCGCGCTTCTCCTCGAGTGTCATGATCAGCCCTCCCAGATGTTAAGAATCTTTGACACCTCCAATGTAAGCCATTCTAGACTTCATGTACAGAATTTTTTACACACGAGACCCGCACCGACCCTGGCAGATGCGTGAAGAGTCGCAAGGATGGCGACTCGCCGAGAGCGCCTCGCCCCGCCGCCCAGTGGTCCGGTCGTTCAGGTGGAGGCGCCGCCGAAGGCTGTTTCGTTGCCGTCCGGGTCGCGATAGGTGATCTTGCGGACACCGTTGGAGTAGGTCTCCCGGGCCGTGGGATCGAGCCCGCGTCCGGCGATCTGGGCGACGCGCGCGTCGAGGTCGCCGACGAACAGCGTGTTCCTGGCGTGCCCGGCGTGCTCCGGGCGGACCTCGATGTACACGTAGCGATGTTCCGCCAGTTCCCACACGGCCTCGGTGTCGTTCGGGAAGAACGCCGGCGGGGAACCCAGCAGTCGCTCGTACCACTCCAGCGCCGCCGCGTAGTGGGTGACCGGGATTCCGGCGAACAAGTCGAGAGCCATGCCGCGATGGTACGAACCGACTACGACATCCCGTCCCCCTTGAGGATCACGGCCGAACTCGGCGGTCCCTGCTTCGCGGCGGAGCGACGCGGAAGCGGGGTCGTCGTCCGTTGCCGAGGACGGTGTCGGCACCTACCCGTAGGCTTGCGTCGTCAGATGCGGACAGTGACGAGGAGACGCCGGATGACAGCCCTGCCGGAGGACAGTTGGCTTCTCAGCATCCGCCCGCAACCAGCGCGGGTCACCGCTGAAGAGTACGACGCGGTGCCCGAAGAGATCGCCCGAGCCATCGAGATCGTCGACGGCTACGTGGTCTACTGCGCGGCGCCGACGCCTGATCACCAGACCGCCGGCAGGCGATTGGTCAACCTGCTGGAACGTCACGCCAAATCCGCGATGGACGCGGGCTACGAGTGCCTGACCGTGAACAATGACGTGGATCTACGCCTGCGTGATCTGCCACTGCTCAATCGGCGGCCTGACGTCGCGCTCTACAGGTGCCTCGACAGAGAGCGGGGCGAACGGCTGCGCGCCGACCATGCCCTACTCGTCGTGGAGATCGTGTCTCCCGGATCGGAGACTCAGGACACGACCGACAAGCTGGGTGAGTACGCCAAAGCAGGTATTCCCCACTACTGGATCGTCCGCCTGGACCGAACGGGCGTATCGATCATCGAACGCTACCGCCTGGACCGCGCGGCCATGCTGTACAAGCACGTCGGCACCTTCATGAAGGACGAGTCCGAGTTCGGCGAGGCTCCTAGGGTGACCAACCCCATCCCCATGGTCATCAACTGGACGGACCTCCAGTTCTGAAGCCAGGACGACGACCGTACCCGCCGGGGGTTGGACGTAGCCTTCGAAGTGGGCGGAACTCCGCCGACCGTCGCCCCTGCTGCGACCGCCGGCGGCGGCACTGAGCTCTGACGCACGGCTTGCAGCACGACGTCATCCTCTCAAGGCCCAGCATGACGCCATGCGATCGGAGCGCGGATCCGCCTCACAGGCTCCCGGTCGGGGGAGCTCGAGGGGCGGAGCCCCTCGATCGGGGGTCGAAGGGGGCGGAGCCCCCTGGGGAGCACAGGCCGAGCCGGAGTGCGCGCAGCGCGCGTGGGCGAGAACCTTTGCCTGGAAGCGGCTAGATCAGGGCCAGGGGGTGGGGTTGGACGTAGCCTTCGAAGTGGGCGGAGGTGAGGAGGCGGCCTTCGGTGGAGGGGCGGCGGCAGAGGTAGGAGAAGCGGTCGGCGGAGTAGACGCGGACGCCGTCGGTGCGGCACTGCCGCATGAGGACCTCGTCCCATTCCTCTGACATGTCGGCGATGCCGAGCTCGACCAGGGCGGGACGGCGGGCGAGCAGGGTGGCGCCGCCGAGTTCGGGCAGGAAGCGGTGCTCGGCTCCGGGCTGGCGCAGCAGGGTGGCGCCGGTGTCGGCGATGTGCGCGTAGAAGGACGCCTTGCCGACGATCTCGGCGTCGACGGCGGCGAAGTACCGCGACAGGTCGGCCAGGTAGTGCTCGCCGTACAGGTCGCGAGGGTCCAGGACGGCCACCAGGTCGCCGTCCGCCAGACGCAGTGCGCGGTCGAGCGCGGCGCCCCGGGTCAGGGGCGAGCCGGCCGCACGGACGATCAGGTCCTCGAATCCCGGCGAGCCGGCCACCCCGGACAGGCCCGTCTTTCCGAGTGAGTGGGCCGTTTCGGACAGGCCCGTCTTTGCGGGCGAGTGCGCCGTCTCGGGAGAGCCGGTCACCGGGGGGTCTCCGAAGGGGTGGCCGGGCCGCTGGATGCCGGAGAGGCGGTCGCGGACGGCCTTTTCCACGACGGCGGTGTCCAGGCCGTCGGTGACGATGACGAGCTGACCGGGGGCGTGGGCCTGGCGTTCGAGCTGGGCCAGCAGGTTGTCCAGTTCGGCCGCGCCGAAGACGGCGGCGATGGCGGTGACGGCGGCGGAGTTGCGCACCGAGGCGAGCCCGGCGGTGTCCAGGATCGGGTCGAGCAGCGGGGTCACCGGCACGGTGGAGCGCCAGGCCAGGTGGGCCTCGGAGGCGCACTCGGCCTCGGCGGCGAGGTAGTCGCGGACGGAATCGAGCGCCGCCGGCAGTGACGCCTGGTCGACCGGGGCGGTGAGCTGCATGATCGGCGTACCGCAGGCGGAGACCTCCTCGACGGTCCGCGCGTCGGCGTCCGGCCCGGCGAGCACCATCGAGACGGAACGGTAGGCCGTCAGCAGGTCGTCGTAGGTGGCCTTGGGGGTGACCAGCGGCCGCCACCCGGCCTCCGGCGGCACCTCCGCGGCCTGCGTGGCCGTGCCGAGCAGGCCTACCCCGTGCCGTCCCTCGGCGGCGGGGATCTGGTTGTGGACGCGCGGCTGCACGGCGTGCGGCAGGATGCCGACGCGGTCGTGGCGCAGCGCGGCGCGCCATTCGCGCGCCCTGGCCTCGGAGGTGGCGAGCACGTGGTCGAAGTAGGAGGCCATCGGGACGGCGGTCGAGACGGGGCCGCCGGAGTGCCAGAAGATCGTGCGGATGCCCCGGCGGGAGCACTCCTCGACCAGGTCGCGCAGCCCGCGGGAGCGCCCGGCGAGCTCCTCCAGCCACCGGCCGCCGTTGCCCTGGCGCGGCCCGGCCTGAACGGACTCCACGAACAGCAGGTGCGGCCGGTGCTGGTCGAGCATGGCCTGCCAGTTGTCCGGGCCGAAGTTGGTGACCTGCCGCCACTCGTACCGGAACAGGGCCTCCGACTGCCGGTCCACGATGGCGGCGACGGTCAGGTACGGCCGGGTCAGCGGGCCCTTGGGCACGACGAAGCCCTCGGCCATCGCCGTGGAGACCTCGGGGCCGGCGGTCTGCGGCGTGACGGCCGCCACCGGCGCGGTTTCGACGGCGGGCGGGGTGGGGGCGAAGTCGGAGCGCCTGGGCGCGGGACGCTTGCCGACGGGGGCGCGCAGGGTGCGGGCGACCTCGCCGGGGTTCTTGGTGTGGATGGCGTCGCCGAGCTTGGACCACCGGCTGGCCTGCACCGACTCAAGGCGCCACTGGGCGACCTCGGTCTGGTACCGCTGCTCGGCGAGGTTCTTGGCGAGCTGGGCGACCTGCCGCTCGGCGGTCTTCAGCCTGGCCTCGGTCTCGCGCAGGCGGGTGAGCGCCTCGGCCTCCGAGACGGCGGCGCGGGCGAGCCGTTCCTGGTAGTCGGCCAGCAGGCGGGTGAGCTCGGCCGCGCCCGAAGCCGCCGCCACGGCCGCTTCGAGGGCCCGACGGGTGCTCTCCAACTCTTCACTCATGCCATCACCGTGTCCCCAGACGTCGAGCAAGAATAATCGCAGATCCGGCCCGACCATCTCGAACCGCCGCAAGTCCGTACACTCGGCAGGTACTCGCTGAGGGGAGACGTCACAGTGCGCAACGGGAAGTGGCCGGAGTACGCCGCGCGGCCGTACGTCTGCGGCGCCATCGGCGCCTACGACCCCGACCGGCTGCGACTGCTCGCCGGTGCGGGCCCGGCCGTGCGCGAGGTCTACCGGGCCGCCGGGGCCGCCCTGCTGAGCTCGGCCCCCGTGGCCCCCTACGCGGCCCCGCCGAGACCGCCCACCGACCACGACGCCGGCCAGGACGCCGCCCTCGGACACCCGGCGAGCGGCGGGGCGCGGTTCGCGTGGGCGGAGGGCCGGCCGTCCGGCGCCATGCCGTGGTGGGCGGTGGCCGAGACGTGGGAGACGCCCGGCCTGATCGACGAGCCCGACACAGTGACCCTGCACACCGGCGCCTTCGGGCTGATCGACGTGTACTACCTGACCGAGCCGGGCCCGGAGGGCGACGCCGTCTACTTCGCGGGCAACATCGAGCCGCTGCTGGCCCTGGCCCGCCGGCCGCACGAGGTGAACTGGGACGCCTGGGCGGCCATCTTCAAGCTGACCTACCCGCTGCTTGAGGACACCCCCTACCGGCAGGTCAGGCGGCTGCCCGGCGCGACCGCCCTGGTGTGGTCCCGCTCCGCGCGCAGGATCGGCGTGGACAGGCGCGCCCCCCGCTGGGTGCGCGAGGAGCCCTTCGACCGGGGCGTCACCGGAGGGGACATCGTCGCGCTGCTGCACGAGGCGCTCAAGCCCTTCGACGACCGGCCGCTGCTGGTGCCGGTGAGCGGCGGGTACGACTCGCGGCTGCTCGCCTCGGTGGCGGTGGCCCGCAAGATGGACGTGGTGTCCTGGACGACGAGCCCGGACGACGGGCTGGACAACGACATCGACTTCGCCCGCCACGTCACCCGCGAGCTCGGCATCCCGCACCGGGTCGTCCCGCAGGACGCCGCGGCCTACCCCGGCGAGGCGCGGTGGGCGGCGCGCAGGCTGGAGTACCTGACCAGCCACCACGCCTGGTACTCCCCCTTCGCCCGCGAGGTGCACCGGGCGGGACGGGCGGTCGTGGACGGGCTGGCGGGCGGGCCGCTGATGAAGAACTTCCTCATCACCGCCGACGCCGTGGGAGCGGGCACCTCGGCCGACCGGCAGGCCGCCCTGCTGTCGGCGCTGGCGACCGGCGAGCCGCACGTCCCGATGCTGTCGGACCGGGCGCTGGCCTTCGTGGACGACCGGGTGGGCGCGGCGTTCGGCCAGGCGACGTCCATGCTGCGCGGGCACCGCTCGGAGCTGCCGCTGAGCGTGCTGCACACCCGCACCGCGCGCGGCATCGCCCGTTCCCCGGTGAACCTGGTGGGCCCGGAGATCACCCCGGTCTTCCCGTTCCTGCACCCGGAGTTCTTCGACGCCGCCCTGTCGGTGCCGGTGGACCGCAAGGAGGGCGGGCGGTTCTACCGGGAGATCCTGACGGCGGCCAACCGGCGGGTCGCCGCCCTGCCGTCGACCAACGGGGCGCTGCCGCACCGGCGGGTGCCGCTGCGCTCGAACGGCCCGGCCGCGCGCGAGTGGAACCACCGCATGCTGGTGAAGGCCGCGACGGTGCCCGGGCTGATGTCGGGTCCGATGCTGGAGGCGGTCGAGCGGGGCCCGGACGCCCTGACGGCGTTCGGGTCGTGGAACTCGCGGTTCTGGCTCCGTGGATTGGTGCTTTTCGGTTCCTGGCTGACCGACTACGAAGACGCGCTGGGCGACCTCACGCCACCGTGGGCGCAGACATTGTGAACCGTTTCCCTAATACCGGCGAATTCCGCGTCCCATCAGCGGGGACACGGAGGGTGGCGGCCGAAATACGCGAGCATTCGAGGGAGTGCGGTCGATTACGCGGTTGGCACGCTGGGTGACCTCCACTGATCGACTTCGAGGGACCCTAATGGCCTGCTAGTCTTCGGCGAAACAGCGCCGAAACACGCTGAGCACCGAGCCACCCCTTCGGTGACGGCGTCGGGCGGGAGCCGCAGGGATGACGGCTCCGTCGGCGCGAGCCCCTGTGTTGTACCGCCCTACTCCCTTGATGCGAGCGATACCTATGAGCGCTTCACCATGCCCGGAATCCGTTTCCGAAGACTTCATCTCATCCGACCCCCGGTGGTACAAGAGAGCCGTCTTCTACGAGGTTCTGGTCCGCGGCTTCCGTGACTCCAACGGTGACGGCACCGGCGACCTGCGCGGGTTGATCGAGAAACTCGACTACCTGCAGTGGCTGGGCGTCGATTGCCTGTGGCTGTTGCCGCTGTACGAGTCGCCGCTGCGCGACGGCGGCTATGACATCGCCGACTACATGAAGATCCTCCAGGAGTTCGGCGACCTGGCCGACTTCGTGGAGTTGATCGAGCAGGCGCACAAGCGGGGCCTGCGCATCATCACCGACCTGGTGATGAACCACACCAGCGACAAGCACCCCTGGTTCCAGGCGTCCCGGCACGACCCCACCGGCCCCTACGGCGACTTCTACGTCTGGTCGGACGACCCCACGCGCTACCCCGACGCGCCGATCATCTTCGTCGGGGCCGAGGAGTCCAACTGGACCTACGACCCGGTGCGCGGGCAGTACTACTGGCACCGGTTCTTCCACCACCAGCCCGACCTGAACTACGAGAACCCCGCCGTCCAGGACGCCATGCTGGAGGTCCTGCGGTTCTGGCTCGACCTGGGCATCGACGGCTTCCGCCTGGACGCGGTGCCCTACCTGTTCGAGCGCGAGGGCACCGCCTGCTCCGGCCTGCCCGAGACCCACGCCTACCTCAGGCGCGTCAGGGCCGAGGTGGACCGCCTGTACCCCGACCGGGTGCTGCTGGCCGAGGCCAACGGCTGGCCCGAGGACGTCGTGGAGTACTTCGGCGACCCGACGACCGGCGGCGACGAGTGCCACATGGCCTTCCACTTCCCGCTGATGCCGCGCATCTTCATGGCGGTGCGCCGCGAGTCGCGCGAGCCGATCTCCGAGATCATGTCGCGCACCCCCAAGCTCCCGGAGAACGCCCAGTGGGGCATCTTCCTCCGCAACCACGACGAGCTGACCCTCGAGACGGTGACCGAGGAAGAGCGCGACTACATGCACGCGGAGTACGCCAAGGACCCGCGCATGCGCGCCTACCTGGGCATCCGCCGCCGCCTCGCGCCGCTGCTGGAGAACGACCGCGACCAGATCGAGCTGTTCACCGCGCTGCTGCTGTCCATGCCGGGCTCCCCCGTCATGTACTACGGCGACGAGATCGGCATGGGCGACAACATCTGGCTGGAGGACCGCGACTCGGTCCGCACGCCGATGCAGTGGAGCCCGGACCGCAACGCCGGCTTCTCCGGCGGTGACCCCGGACGGCTGTACCTGCCGGCCGTCATGGACCCGATCTACGGCTACCAGGCCGTCAACGTCGAGGCCCAGATGAAGAGCGGCTCGTCACTGCTGCACTTCACCAGGAAGATGCTGGCGGTGCGGCGGGAGCACCCGGTGTTCGGCACCGGCGCCTACACCGAGCTGTGGTCGCCGAACTACAGCGTGCTGGCCTTCGTGCGCGAGGAGGGCGACGACCGCATGCTGTGCGTGAACAACCTCTCCAAGCACCCTCAGCCGGTCGAGCTGGACCTGCGCCGGTTCACGGGCATGACGCCGGTCGAGTGCCGGGGCGGGGTGAGCTTCCCGGTCATCGGCGAGCTGCCCTACCTGCTGACGCTGCCCGGGCACGGCTTCTACTGGTTCTCGCTCACCCGCCCCTAGAGGACGGCCCTGGAAGAGTGGGGGAAGCGCCGACGGCTTCTCCCACTCCGAGGCGGACCGGCCTCGGGCGCCGGGCCCGCGGGGTGACGGCTCCGGCCCCGCGATCGTCGAAGAAGAAAGCCGGCGCGAGGGCGCCGGCTTCGTCCCAGGATGCGGCGGGTTACGGCTTGCGGGCGACGGCGCCGCTGAAGGTGTAGTAGGTGGCCGAGCGCTCCCAGGACTCCCCGGGGTCGGCGCGCCAGTCCGCGAGCGGCACCAGGCCGGGCTCCAGCAGCTCGAAGTCGCCGATGAAGCCCATGAGCTCCTCGCGGGTGCGCCACCTTCCGGTGCCCAGGTGCTCGTTGAAGACCTTCTCCATGACCTCGGCCTGCTTGTGCGACTCAGGGTGCTCGTCCTGCGCGTCGAAGAAGTTCGACATGGCCAGGAAGCTGCCCGACGGGAGCGGGTCGCGCAGCCGGGCGGCGATGCTCCACGGGTCCTCGTCGTCGTTCAGGTGGTGCAGGATGCTGAACAGCAGCAAGCCGACCGGTTCGCTGAAGTCGATGAACCTTTGCAGCGTGGCGTTGGCGTAGATCGCCTCCGGCTCACGGACGTCGGCCTGGATGACGGTGGTGGTGTCGTTGGTGGCCAGCAGTGCCCGGCCGTGCGCGAGGACGATCGGGTCGTTGTCCACGTAGACCACGCGCGCCGCCGGGTCGACCTCCTGGGCGATCTGGTGGACGTTGCCCTGGGTCGGCAGCCCGGATCCGAGATCGATGAACTGGCGGATGCCCTCTTCTGCGGCCAAGTAGTGCACGGCCCGTCGCAGGAACCGCCGGTTGGCCTGGCCGGCCTCCTTGGCGTCGGGGACGATGCTCAGCGTCATCTCGCCGATCTGCCGGTCGACGGCGAAGTTGTCCTTGCCGCCCAGGAAGAAATCGTAAACACGGGCGATACTCGGCTTAGAGGTGTCTATTTCGGGCGGCAGCCCGGCATCGTCGCTCTTGGCCCAGTTCCAGTCTTCACGATCGGACACGCTCATCCCCACCCTGTCTCCACCGGCCCGCGAAACGCACCGGGATCGAGGCATATGTTAGCGCGCACAACCAGATTTATCTGGATATCGCCACTGAGTCACCGATAACGCCCTGGCGTCGGGGAAGAATGGATGGCCACCGGCGGTCGAATCGCGGGACCCGCTCTAACGCGGGGTCACCGGCACCCTGGCGCGGGCGGCCTTACGGGCGGGGATCAGGGCCACCAGCAGGGACGCCCCGATGGCCGTGACCATGGCCAGCAGCAGCGTCGCCGGCCCGGGCGCCCGTCCGATGCCCGCGCCGATGCCGCTGGCCGCGCCCTGCAGGTCGATGAGGCCGGAGGAGACCAGTGCCCCCGCCGCCGCGCCCACGCCGACGCCGAGCGCCACCAGCAGCCCCGTGCCGGTCACCAGCGTGCCCATGACCTGGCGTGGGGTCAGGCCCATGGCCTTCAGCACCGCCAGGTCCCGGGCGTGGTCGCGCAGCCCCACGGCGCTCGCCGTCAGCAGGTTGGCCAGCCCCAGCAACGCCAGCACCGCGACGAGCGCCACGATGATCACCCGGATCACCGACAGCCGGTCGGCCGGGTTCACCGCCTGCGACACCTCAAGCCCCTGTTCCTGCAGGCGGGCGCGCACGCCGGCCGGGTCGGCGCCGTGCCGCAGTGCCAGGCTGTAGTACTGCGGCGGCAGCGCGTCCTTGGGCGCCAGGGTGTCCAGCGGCACCGAGAGCACCTCGCCGTCCTGCTCGGGCTCCAGCACCCGCCCGACGATGCGGACGATCAGCGGGGTGCCGCCGATGGTCAGCCGGGTGCGGTCGCCGATGCGCACGTGCAGCAGGTCGAGCAGGCCCTGCCCGGCCACGGCCTCGCCCCGGTCGCGGTACAGCCGGCCCTCGACCACCGAGTACGGGTAGGGGTCGGTGACCGTGCCGAGCGCGCGGGTGCGCACCGTGCGCGTCTGCCCGGGGACCAGCGCGTCGACCTCCGTCCCCGGATAGGCGGCCACCACGTCGGCGTCGGCCAGCGCGCGCCGGCCGGCGTCCGTCGCGGGCACGCTCCCCGGCCGGACGGTCAGGACGGCGGCCTGGCCGACCTGTTCCGGATGGGCCTTGAAGCCGTCCAGCGTCGCCCAGACGCCGAGGCCGATGGTGATCAGCATCATCGGGATGGCCAGCCCGAACGCCGTCAGCAGCGCCGGCAGCCTGCGGGTGAAGGCGTCCCTGGCTCCGAGCACCAGCGCCGGCGGCAGCCGTACCAGCAGCGCCAGGCGGGCCATGCGCGACAGATGGCCGCGCGGCGGGGTCACCGGCGCGGCCGGGAGCGGCGGCGTGCGGCCGCCGCGCCAGGCGGGCAGCCAGACCGCGACCAGCACCACCAGCGCCGTGCCGAAGGCGATCGCCAGCAGCGGCGCCGAGGACAGCGGCACCACCACCGTGTCCGCCAGCGCGTAGGCGGTGATCAGCCGGCCGATCAGCACCCCGGCCGCGATGCCGGCCATCCCCAGCGTGCCGTGCTCGACGACGAGCATGCGGACCACCTGGCGGCGGGTGAACCCGAGGGATTTGAGCGTCGCGATGTCGCGCCGCTGGGTGAGCACCCGCGCGCCGGTCGCGTTCGCGATGGCGAGCGCCGCCGCCACCAGCCCGGCGACGCCGAACAGCGCCAGCAGCACGCCCAGCAGCCGGTTGTCCAGTTCCATCGACGCCTGCACCTCGCGCCAGGTAGACACGCGTTGCACCTGGCCGGCCAGCTTGGTGATCGTGCGCTGGACGATGAGCGAGGTGTCGTCCGGGTCGGCCAGGCGAAGACCGGTCACCGACTCGCTGCGGCCGAGCGCCGGCTCGACCTGCTCCAGCGTCGCGGCCAGGGTCCAGGCGACGCCCGGCGTCCATTCGGGGTAGAAGCCCTGGTCGCCGCTCTCGGCCAGCCCGATCACCCGCAGGCCGTGCGTGGCGCCGTTCAGGCCGATGACCGTGAACGGGCCGCCGGTGCGCAGCCCGGCCGCGCGGGCGAAGGAGCGTTCGACGACCACGCCGTTGGCGTCTCCCGGGTCGAGCCAGCGGCCCTCCCGCAGGACGGGCCGGCCCACCGAGGGCAGGACGGCGCTCATCTCCTGCAGGGCGACGGGCGTCTTCTTCCCTCCCTGGACGAGCGTCGCGGGCGCGCTGCGGTACGGGCCCGCCACGTCGGTGACGCCGTCCAGCGCCTTGAGCGCCGCCGGGTCCGGGGCGTCCCTGGTGTGCAGCCAGACGTGCGCGCCGTTGCCCCGCGTGAACAGGCCCCGCCAGGGGTTGGTGCCGTCCTCCAGCAGCGTGGCCGCGGTGATCAGCGCGGTGACGATGCCGGCGACCACCAGCACGGTGAGCACCGCCTGCGCCCGCCGCGCCCGCAGATCGGCCCTGATCCACCGCCTCTCGGCAGTATTCATAGCACCGGCTCACTCGGGCGAAGCGAGCGCGATCGCCCCTCAGCCGTGTTCATATCGCTCGCCCACTCGGGCGAAGCCGCGCCGGTGCTCTGAGGGAGGAAGCCGGAAGTGCGAGGAACGAGCGCTTCCGGCTGACGACTGAAGAGCGCCGGCTGAAGGGCGGCTTCGCCCCGCGCGAGCGCAGCGAGCGCCATGAGCACGCCTCATCCGCGCAGCTCCACTACGTCGCCGGGGCCGCCCTTGCGGCGGCGCACCGGGGCGATGGCGCCGTCGTCGACGACCTGGCCGTCCAGGAGGGTGACGACCCGGTCGGCCAGGCCGGCGACGCGGGCGTCATGGGTGACCATGACGATCGTCTGGCCCTGCCGGTGGACCTGGCCGAGCAGGCGCAGCACGTCGCGGGTGTTGCGGCTGTCGAGGTTGCCGGTGGGCTCGTCGGCCAGCAGGACCTGCGGCTGGTTGGCGAGCGCGCGGGCGAGGGCGACGCGCTGCTGCTCGCCGCCGGACAGCCGGCCCGGCGCGGAGTCGGCCTTGTCGGTGAGGTTCAGCTCGCACAGGAGGTACTCCCTGCGCTCGCGCGCGTGCTTGGGGGACGCGCCGGCCAGCAGGGCGGGAAGCTCGACGTTGTCGGCGACGGTCATGTTGTCGACGAGGTTGAAGAACTGGAAGACGAAGCCGATCTTCTGGCGGCGCAGGATGGCCCAGGCGCTCTCGTTGAGGGTGTCGGCGCGCTGGCCGTCGATCCAGATCTCGCCGCTGGTGCGGGTGTCCAGGCCGCCGAGCATGTGGACCAGCGTCGACTTGCCCGAGCCCGACGGCCCCATGATGGCCACGAACTCCCCGCGCTCGACCCGCAGGTCGACGCTCCGTACGGCGGGCACCGGCAGGCCGCCGGTCTGGTAGATCTTCACCAGGTTGACCGTGTGCAACGCGGGCGTCGCCGGGTGGGGCGGGCCGGGGGGCGCGGTGGTCACTGGTCACTCACCACTTTTCCTTGGTTCACTTCGTCAGAGCAGATCCTCCTGGCAGCGCTCCAGCCAGTCGAGATCCGCCTGGAGATGGAGCATGGCGCCTTCGATCAGCAGGTGCGCCGGGCGGTTGTCCTGATCGGTCTGTTCGGCGAGTTCTACCAGATCGCGCATGATAGCGAGGTAATGCCGGCGCTGCCGGTTGATCAGCGCCATGCGGTCGGCGATGCCGGTCATGGGGGCGAGCACGAGCTTCATGAAGAACTCGTCCCTCACCCGCGGCCCCTCGGTGGGCGAGTCGACCCACTCGTCCAGCGCCTCGCGGCCCTGGGCGGTGCAGTAGTAGACCTTCTTGTTCGGGCGGTTGGACTGCTCGACGTCGACGCTGCGGATCAGGCCGTCCTTCTCGAGCCTGCCGAGGGTGACGTAGATCTGCCCGATGTTGGGCGACGGGTAGGCGGTGCCGAAGATCTGTTCGAGCGCCTGTTTCAGCTCGTACCCGTGGGCAGGTTCCTTCGCCAGGAGCGCCAGCAGCTGGAGCCGCACGCCCCACCTCCCTCGGGCCTCGCGTTACCTATGTGTTACGGACCAATCCGTTGACGTCCACATTATCGCTATGCATAACATGCATGCATCTACATAACACGCATGTAACCCAATCAACATCCGGAGGACACGTTGCGCCGCCTGGCCCCCGTACTCGTCGCAGCGCTGCTGGTCAGCGGCTGCGCCGGGCTGGGCGAGGGCGACGCGGTGCAGACCGGGGGCACCGACGGCACCGGGCCGATGACCTTCGCCACCGGGCGCGACACCACCGGCTACATGCAGCCCCTCATCGACAAGTGGAACCGGGAGCACCCCAAGGAGCAGGTCAGCCTCCTGGAACTGCCCGAGGCCGCCGACGAGCAGCGGGCCCAGATGGTGGCCAACCTCCAGGCCAGGAGCGAGCGCTACGACGTGCTCGGGCTCGACGTGGTCTGGACGGCGGAGTTCGCCGACGCGGGCTGGATCGTCCCGCTCGACCGCAGCATGTTCCCCCTGGACAAGCTGCTGCAGCCGGTCGTGGACACCGCCCTGTACCAGGGCAAGCTCTACGCGGTGCCCTACACCAGCAACGCGGGGCTGCTCTACTACCGCAAGGACATCCTGTCCGCCGAGCACCTCAAGCCGCCGAAGACCTGGGCCGAGCTGCGCGAGCAGGCCGTCCGCCTCGGCAGGAAGTACAAGCTGGACGGCTACGCCGGCCAGTTCCTGCCCTACGAGGGCCTCACCGTCAACTTCGCCGAAGCCGTGCAGTCGGCGGGCGGCGAGATCCTCAGCCCGGACGGCACCAGGGTCACCCTCGACCTCCGCACCGCCGCCACCGGGCTGGACTTCCTGGTCGGCGGGCTGCGCCAGGGCTGGATCCCGCAGGAGTCCCTCTCCTACAAGGAGGAGGAGTCCCGGCTGGCGTTCCAGCAGGGCAAGCTGCTGTTCGCCCGCAACTGGCCGCACGCGTACGGGCCGGCCACCCGGTCCGGCATCGCCGGCAAGTTCGCGGTGACCCGGCTGCCCGGCCTCGACGGGCCGGGGTCGAGCACGCTCGGCGGGCTCAACCTGGCCATAAGCGCCTACTCCAAGCACCAGAAGTCGGCGCTGGACTTCATCCGCTACTTCACCGGCCTGGCCAACGAGCGCAGCGTGCTCACCGAGGGCTCCTTCCCCCCGGTGTGGGCCGAGCTGTACGACGACCCGGCCCTCATCAGGCGTTATCCGTAT
The DNA here is from genome assembly GCF_042665155.1 of Sphaerisporangium rhizosphaerae. Classification (NCBI taxonomy): domain Bacteria; kingdom Bacillati; phylum Actinomycetota; class Actinomycetes; order Streptosporangiales; family Streptosporangiaceae; genus Sphaerisporangium; species Sphaerisporangium rhizosphaerae. Next base: position 274,051 of record NZ_JBHTCG010000008.1, read on the forward strand.
CTCCCGGTGCTCAAGCAGAGCATCATGTCCGCCCGGCCCCGGCCGGTCTCCTCCAAATACGACCAGGTCAGCCTGGTGATCTCGAGCGCCGTCTCCGACGCGCTCAACCTCAGGAAACCCAGCGACGAGACCGTCGCGACCCTGAAGCAACAGCTCAGCGAGATCATTCGCACCCCATAGAGCGAGGGCGATCCCCCCGCGCATCCCTTCATCCCAAAAATCCGATATTCGCTTTCTGGGCCTCAACAGGAGGTAGCACCATCATGCGTGCCAAGACGACTGCGGTGGTGGCCGGGCTCATGCTCGCGGCCACCGCGTGCGGCGGTCAGTCCGGCGAGACCACGCCTTCCGCCAGCGCCGGCGGCAGCAGCGCCCCGGCCGCCAAGTCCCTCGCGGGGACGACGATCGAGATCGCGGCCAAGTGGACCGGCGACGAGCAGAAGTACTTCCAGAAGGTGCTCACCGCCTTCGAGGAGAAGACCGGCGCCAAGGTGACCTACGCCTCGACCGGTGAGGACACCGGCGCCTACCTCGGCCCGCGCATCCAGGGCGGCAACCCGCCCGACGTCGCGGTCCTGCCGCAGCCCGGTCTGGTGCAGCAGTACGCCGACCAGAAGGCCCTGAAGCCGCTGTCGACCGAGGTGCAGGCCCAGATCGACCAGAACTACACCCCGTACTGGAAGAGCCTCGGCTCGGCCGGCGGCCAGGTGTACGGCGTGCTGGTCAAGGCCGCACACAAGTCCATGATCTGGTACCGCGCCCCCGCCTTCGACGACGCCGGCGCCCAGCCCGCGACCACGTGGGACGAGCTGATCACCAAGACCGCCCAGACGCTGGCGGACTCCGGCACCGCCCCGTTCGCGCTGTGCGCCGCCTCCGGCTGGACGCTCACCGACCTGTTCGAGAACGTCTACCTCTCCACCGCGGGCCCGGACAACTACGACAAGCTGTCCAAGCACGAGATCCCGTGGACCGACGCCTCGGTGACCACCGCGCTGGAGAAGATGGCGCAGATCTTCGGCAAGAAGGAGTTCATGCTCGGCGGCTCCTCCGGCGCCCTGCAGACCGACTTCCCGACCTGCGCCACCCAGGTCTACGGCCAGAAGAAGGCCGCCATGGTGATCGAGGCCGACTTCGTCGCCTCCTCGGCCGTCCAGTCCGGCGCCAAGGTCGGCGAGGACGCCAAGATCATGCCGTTCCCGAAGGCCGGCGACACCGCCCCGGTGGTGCTCGGCGGCGACGTCGCGGTGGCGATGAAGGACTCCAAGGGCGCCATGGCGCTGCTGGAGTACCTCGCCTCCGCCGAGGGCGGCTCGATCTGGGCGAAGAACCCCGGCTACCTGTCCCCGAACCGCAACGTCTCGCCCGACAACTACCCTGACCCGCTGACCAAGCAGCTCGCGCAGACGATCATCTCGGCCGGCGAGGCCGTCCGGTACGACATGTCCGACCTGGCGCCGAGCGCCTTCGGCGGCACAGACGGCAAGGGCGAGTGGAAGGACCTGCAGGACTTCCTGCGCGACCCCAAGGACATCAAGGGCGCGCAGGAGAAGCTCGAGGCCGACGCCGCCAAGGCCTGGAAGAAGTAGGGACGCAGGCCGTGACCGAACGGTTGGACGGCCCGCAGACCCCGCGCGGCGACGACGAGGTCGTCGCCCGCGGGGCCTCCCCCGGACCAGAAGAGACCCCAGAAGAGACCCCAGAAGAGACCACGGAACCGACCACGGCGAACGACCTGACCGGCCCCGCCGCGCCGGCCGGGAAAGCGCATCCCACGCTCGAGGACGTGGCCTCCGGCGAGGACGGCACGACGAGCGCCGCGCCGCCGGAGCTCGCCACGGGCAGCGCCGCGCCCAAGGTGGCCTACGGCCGCTCGGGCAACCTCGGCCCCTCGCCCAAGGCGGCCGCGCTGTTCCTGCTCCCGGCGTTCGTCCTGCTCGGCGCCTGGGTGGTCTACCCGATCATCTACTCCATCATCCGCAGCCTGTACGACGCCAACGGCGGCACGTTCGTCGGCCTTTCGAACTACGGCGCCATCTTCAGCGACTCGGGCACCCTCACCACGATCAGGAACAACCTGATCTGGGTCGTGGTCGCCCCGAGCCTGGTCACCGTCCTCGGCCTCATCTTCGCGGTGCTGACCGAGCGGGTGCGCTGGGCGACCGCGTTCAAGCTGGTCGTGTTCATGCCCATGGCGGTGTCGCTGCTCGCCTCCGGCGTCATCTTCCGCCTGGTCTACGAGCAGGACCCCGACAAGGGCGTCGCCAACGCCATCATCACCTCGGTGCACGACGTGTTCGCCTCCAGCAGCGGCTACCCCGGCGCGCGTCCCCGGGAGAACGACCAGGCGCCGGTGGTGGCGGACAAGGGCGCGGTGCTCACCCGGCAGCCCGCCCAGGCGGGGCAGCAGGTCGTCATCCCGCTGGTGGGCATGAAGCCGGACGCCCTGCCCGCGGGCGCCGCCAAGGCCAAGCCCGCCGCCGCCGCGCCCGGAGAGCTGTCCGGCACGGTCTGGCTGGACTTCACCCCCGGCGGGGGGACGGTCAACCAGATCGACGGCAACGAGAAGGGCATGCCCGAGGTGACCGTCGAGGCGGTCTCGGGCGGCGCGGTCAAGGCCACCGCCACGACGGCGGCCGACGGCACCTTCCACTTCTCCGGGCTCCCCGCGGGCTCCTACCAGGTGCGACTGCCGCAGTCGAACTTCGCCCAGCCGTTCGGCGGGCTCACCTGGCTCGGCCCCGCACTGATCACTCCGGCCATCATCGGCGCGTTCATCTGGGTGTGGGCCGGGTTCGCCATGGTGCTGATCGCGGCGGGCCTGTCGGCCATCCCGCGTGACGCCCTGGAGGCGGCCCGCATCGACGGCGCGACCGAGTGGCAGGTGTTCCGCCGCATCACCATCCCGCTGCTGTCCCCGGTGCTGCTCGTCGTCCTGGTCACGATGATCATCAACACCCTGAAGGTCTTCGACCTGGTCTTCGTCATCGCCCCGGGATCGGTGCAGCCGAACGCCAACGTCATCGCGCTGGAGATGTGGCGGGTCTCCTTCGGCGGCGGCGGGAACCAGGGACTGGGCAGCGCGCTGGCGATCTTCCTGCTCGTGCTGGTCCTGCCATTCATGATCATCAATATCCGGCGGTTCCGGAGGGAGCAGGCATGACGACCCTCACCGCGTCCCAGCCTGGCACGACCAGCAACGCCGGCGCGCTCCGGCGCGGGATGCTCTCCCGGATCATCGACCGGGCCGGCGGCGGGCTGGTCCAGCTCGTCCTGATCGTGCTGGCCCTGTTCTGGCTGCTGCCCACGCTGGGCCTGCTGGTGGTGTCGCTGCGCGGCGACACCGACAACAACTCCAGCGGATGGTGGACCTTCTTCACCAAGCCCGCACAGCTCACCTTCGAGAACTACAGCAACCTGCTGGCGACCGGGTTCACCTCGTCGTTCTGGAACACCGTGGCGATCACGGTGCCCGCGACCATCCTGGTCATCGGGTTCGCCGCCATGGCGGGGTACGCGTTCGCCTGGATCGAGTTCCCCGGGCGCGACGCGCTGTTCATGGTGGTCATCGCCCTGCTGGTGGTGCCGATCCAGATCGCGCTGATCCCGATCGCCAAGATGTACGGGGCGGTGGGCATCTTCGGCTCCATCCCGGGCGTGGTGCTGTTCCACGTCGCGTTCGGGCTGCCGTTCGCCATCTTCCTGCTGCGCAACTTCTTCGTCGGCATCCCCAAGGAGCTGCTGGAGGCCGCGCGCATGGACGGCGCGGCGGAGTGGAAGATCTTCGCGACGGTGGTGTTCCCGCTGGCCAAGCCTGCGGTCGCCTCCCTCGGCATCTTCCAGTTCCTGTGGGTGTGGAACGACCTGCTCGTCGCGCTGGTCTTCGCCGACACCGACGCCCAGCCGATGACCAAGGCGCTGCAGTCGCAAATGCGGCAGTTCGGGACCAACGTCGACATCCTCGCGCCGGGCGCCTTCCTGTCGCTGATCATCCCGTTGGTGCTGTTCTTCTCCTTCCAGCGGTACTTCGTCCAGGGCCTGCTCGCCGGCTCGGTGAAGTGACCGCCCTCCGGGTGCCCGTCTCGCGGGGGCAGACGGGCACCCGGGCTCGCCGGTCGGCCGGGAAGGGCACTCGGGGGCGCCGCCACGCGGCTAAGATCCCGGCATGACCGCTCGTCCATTAACCGAAGTCGTCGAGTCCGGGTGGGCCTCCGCCCTGGAGCCGGTCGCCCAGCGCATCTCGACGCTCGGCGACTTCCTCCGCCAGGAGATCGCCGAGGGCCGGCAGTACCTCCCCGCCGGGCAGAACGTGCTCAGGGCCTTCCAGCAGCCCTTCGACCAGGTGCGCGTGCTCATCGTCGGACAGGATCCCTACCCGACGCCGGGCCATCCCGTCGGCCTGAGCTTCTCGGTGGCCCCGGACGTGCGCCCGATCCCGGGTAGCCTGGTCAACATCTTCAAGGAGTACACCGCCGACCTCGGCCACCCGCAGCCCTCCAACGGCGACCTCACGCCCTGGACCGAGCAGGGGGTGCTGCTGCTCAACAGGGTCCTCACCGTCGCCCCCGGCAAGCCCGCCTCCCACCGGGGCAAGGGCTGGGAGCAGGTCACCGAGCAGGCCATCCACGCCCTGGTCGCCCGCGGCACTCCGCTGGTCGCCATCCTGTGGGGCCGCGACGCCCGCTCGCTCAAGCCGATGCTCGGCCCGGTGCCGTGCGTGGAGTCCGCGCATCCGAGCCCGCTGTCGGCCCGCAACGGCTTCTTCGGCAGCCGGCCCTTCAGCCGCGCCAACCAGCTCCTGGAGCAGCAGGGCGCCACCCCCGTCGAGTGGAAGCTCCCCTGACGGCCACGCCTTCCCGCGATCCCGCCCCCTGACCGCCCCTGAACTCAGCGATCCCGCCACCTGACCGCCCCTGAACTCAGCGATCCCGCCACCTGACCGCCCCTGAACTCAGCGATCCCGCCACCTGACCGGCCCTGAACTCAGCGATCCCGCCCCTGACCGTCCTGCCCTCGGCCATCCGGCCGGGTGACCTCCGTCCCGCCTGCCACGGCGGGCGGGGGTTCGTCCGGGTCAGCCGCCGGCCGGGAGCCGGAGGGTGAAGACCGAGCCGGCGCCCGGCTCGCTCACGACGGTGGCCGAGCCGCCGTGCGCCTCGGCGAGCTTGCGGACGATGGCGAGGCCGAGCCCGCTGCCGCCGGTGCGCCGGTTGCGCGACCTGTCCGCGCGCCAGAACCGCTCGAACACCCGCGCGAGGTCCTCCGGCGCGATGCCGCACCCGGTGTCGGCGACCTCGATCACCACCTGCCCGTCCCCGCCGCGGGCGCGCAGGCCGACCGTTCCCCCGGCGGGGGTGTGCCGCACCGCGTTGGACACCAGGTTGCCGACCGCCTGGCGCAGCCGCACCGGGTCGGCGACCAGCGTGGGCTCGCCGTCCACCTCGGCCGACAGCGTGACGCCCGCCGCCCGCGCCGTCTCCCGGTGCATGGTGGCCACCTGCTCCAGCAGTTCGGCCGGCTCGACGGGCTCCTTGTGCAGCGTCAGCTCGCCGGCGTCCGCCTCGGCGAGGTCGCGCAGGTCGTCGATGACGTGCTGGAGCAGCAGGGCCTCCTCCAGCAGCGAGGACACCAGCGCCGCGTCGGGGTCGGCGATGCCGTCCTGGGTCGCCTCCAGCCAGCCGCGGATGTTGCTCAGCGGGGTGCGCAGCTCGTGGGCGACGTCGCTGACCATCGCCGTGCGCAGTTCCTCGAGCCGCTCGCGCCGCTCGGACATGGCGTTGAAGGCCGCCGCGAGCGCGCCGATCTCGTCCCCGCCGGTCACCGCGACGCGGGCGGTGACGTCCCCCTCCTCCATGCGCCGCGCCGCTCCGGTCAGCGCGCGCAGCGGCCGGACGAGCCGGACGCCGGCCAGCGCGGTCACGGTCACGGTGGTCAGCAGCACCAGCGCGGCGACCCCGGCGATGCGCGTCTGGTTGGCCGGGGACAGATCGAAGATCGTCGAGGCGTCCGCGCCGCGGCTGCTGACGAACAGCAGGGCGGTCGGCGCCACGTACGGCGCGAGCTGCTCGCGGCGGCTCGCGGCGATGCACCCGGGCACGTACTCGCCCGATACGGGGGCGGCGCCCGCCTTCGACGCGGCGCGCGCGACCGCCGCCACCCGCGCGGGAGGGATCCGCGGGGCGGGGCCGGGCAGCGGGGTCCAGGTGAAGTCCAGGCCCAGCCGCACCTCCGGCGCCCGGCGCCGGGCCAGGCAGGTGTTGACCAGCTTGGTGAGCCGGCCGAGCGCCGCGGCCTCGGTCGGAGTGGGCCTGTCCAGCGCCTGACTGGCGCACCGCGTGCCGAGGCCGAGTCCGGCGTCGTGGGTCTCGACGCGCGGGCGACCGCCCGGCCCGTACACGATCTCCGCGGGGGCGCCGAACACCGTGCGCAGACAGCTCACCCGCTGCTCGGCCGCGGCACGGAGCCGCCGCCGCTCCCCCGCGGGCAGCCGGAACGGCCCGACGACGCGCGGGTCGATGCGGCCCGACTCCGCGCCGGCGGCGAGCGCGGTGTCGGCGAGGGCGGTGTCGATGGCGAGCGGCTCGATGACGGCCGCCGGGCGGGCCGGCAGCGTGAGCGGGCCGCGGTCGGAGTCCAGGAGGGTCCTGCGGTCCTCGGTGGTCAGCGTGATCCGGCGTCCGATGCGCGCCGCCAGACGGGCCACGGTCGGCCTGGCGCCGTCCCAGGAGGTGTGGCCGGCCGCGTAACCGAGCAGCGCGTCGTACACCCGCGCGTCGTCGGCCAGCGCCTGCCCCTGCTCCTGCCTGATCGCGACGCTCGTGCTGCGGACGGTGAGCCAGGCGGTCGCCGCGATCGAGCACAGCGACACCAGCACCGAGACGGCCAGCAGCCGCACCAGCAGGCTCCGCCGCAACGGCACCTCACGCGCGGCCCGTCCCGCCTCCGGCGGCACCCGGCCGCCTCGCCGGATCACACGGGGCGCCTCAGGCATCGCCCGGTGACCGCCCGCCCACCGCGGCCAGCTTGTAGCCGACCCCGTAGACGGTGACCAGCCGCACGGGCGCGCGCGGGTTCGGCTCGATCTTCTTGCGCAGGTTCATGACGTGCACGTCGACCGTGCGGGAGGTGATGTAGCGGTCGAACCCGTGCAGGTGGCCGAGGATCTGCTGCCGGGTGAACACCCGGTCCGGCTGGGACGCCATCAGCTCCAGCAGCTGGAACTCCCCGGGAGTGCACTCGACGGGCGCGCCGTCCACGCGCACCTCGTGGCGGGCCGGGTCCACGCTGAGCCCGCCCGCGCGCAGCGGCGCGGCCGGCGAGGGCGCGGCGGCGGCCGCCGCCCGGGTGCGCCGCAGCAGCGTGCGGACCCGGGCCATCAGCTCGCGCGGGCTGTACGGCTTGGTCATGTAGTCGTCGGCGCCGAGATCCAGGCCGAGGAGCAGGTCGTCCTCGGTGGCGCGGGCGGTCAGCATCAGCACCGGCAGGTCGGACTCGGCGCGCAGCACGCGGCACACGTCGAGCCCGTCGACTCCTGGCATCATGACGTCCAGCACGAGCAGGTCGGGGGCACGGTCGCGGACGGCGTCCAGCGCGGCCCGGCCGTCGTGCACGGCGACGACCTCGTGGCCCTCGTGTTCGAGATAGCGGCGGACCAGCTCGGCCTGTTTGACGTCGTCCTCCGCGACCACGACATAAGCGCACATAATGGTGAGCGTAGGCGGCCCGGCGGCGAGGCTTCGCCCGCTTCCTCCCCAGGCGAGAGGGGATCACAGGACGGTGACCACTTCCTGACGGGTTCCTGACATTCGACCGCGGGCGGTGCCGGGACCAAGAACACCTGATCGTTTCCTGACAGGTTCCTCACATCCGCCGGGCATCTTCGTCCCCATGATTCTTCGCACAGCACCCGACCCATGCGGGCGAACGTCCCGGCTCCGCGGCTCCGGCCTCGCCGCCGCACTCGTCGCCGGCTCCTTCGCACTGGCCGCCTGCGGCACCGCGGCGGCCCAGGACTCCGGATCCCAGAACCCGGCTCCCGTCGCCGCGTCGTCGCCGGCGGGCGCGGCCGCGGCTGCGCCCGCCGTCGACGACGGGCGGACGGCGGCGGACGAGGGAAGTCCCCAGCTTCGGCTCGACAGCACCGAGGAGGAGGTGCACCGCTACCGGAAGGCGTACGCCGACTGCCTGAAGGAGCACGGTTCCGGCGAGTGGGCCGGCGAGAAGCCGACCCCGGCCGAGAAGTCCACCTACGAGGCCGCGCGCCGGGCGTGCGCGGACAAGGTACCGCTGCTGCCGCCCGAGATGGATCCGAAGAAGAACCCCCACTACGCCGATGCGGTCCGGCGTGAGGTGAAGTGCCTGCAGGGACACGGGTTCAAGGTGCACCTGATACCGCCGCAGGCCTCGGACCCGAACACGATCTCCTGGACCTACGACAGCCTTCCCGGGGACGACGTGGACATCGAGAAGATCCAGAACGAGTGCCGTGTGAAGGCCTACGGCGGCGGGGCGGCCATCACTCCTGGTCCGGCCTGACCCACCACGGCGCCCGGCCCCGTGACCCGACGGCCGGGCGCCGTATCTCGGCGCCGAATCCACCGCACCACATCCCGCCGACCCGGCGCCGATCACCACCACCCCATGGCCGGGGGAAGCGGCGGCATCCGGCCGAAAAAGGTGGGCGGGGCGGAGTGGGTGGGCGCCGGGACCCGGTAAGGGCGGCGCCCACCAGGGCGCGGGCCTCTTCCCGGACCTCGGCCAGGTGGGCGGGGCGCAGTGGCATGGCGGAAGGTGGGCGCCAGGACAAAAGAGCGGCGCGGCTCAGCCGGAGGAGCCGGTAAGGGCGGCGCCCACCAGGGCGCGGGCCTCTTCCCGGACCTCGGCCAGGTGGGCGGGGCGCAGTGGCATGGCGGAAGGTGGGCGCCAGGACAAAAGAGCGGCGCGGCTCAGCCGGAGGAGCCGGTAAGGGCGGCGCCGACCAGGGCGCGGGCCTCGTCCTGGACCTCGGCCAGGTGCTCGGGGCCCTTGAAGGACTCGGCGTAGATCTTGTAGACGTCCTCCGTCCCCGACGGGCGGGCGGCGAACCAGGCGTCGGCCGTCGCGACCTTGATCCCGCCGAGGGCGGCCCCGTTGCCGGGGGCCGCGGTCTGCACGGCGGTGACGGGGGCGCCGGCGAGCGTGTCCGCCGTGACGTCGCCGGCCGACAGCCGGGCCAGCACGGCCTTCTGCGCCCTGGTGGCGGGCGCGTCCACCCGCGCGTACGCCGGGTCGCCGAACCGGGCGGTCAGGTCGGCGTAGTGCTCGCTCGGGGACCGGCCGGTCACCGCGACGATCTCCGAGGCCAGCAGCGCCAGGATGATGCCGTCCTTGTCGGTGGTCCAGACCGAGCCGTCGCGCCGCAGGAAGGACGCGCCGGCGCTCTCCTCGCCGCCGAAGCCGAGCGAGCCGTCGAGCAGCCCGCCGACGAACCACTTGAAGCCGACCGGCACCTCGTACAGTTCACGGCCAAGGTCGGCCACCACGCGGTCGATCATGCCGCTGCTGACCATGGTCTTGCCGACCCGCGCGCCCGACGGCCATCCGGGACGGTGGGCCCACAGGTAGGAGATGGCGACGGCCAGGTAGTGGTTGGGGTTCATCAGCCCGCCGTCGGGGGTCACGATGCCGTGCCGGTCGGCGTCGGCGTCGTTGCCGGTCGACACCTGGAAGGCCGTCCGGCCGGCGATGAGCGAGGCCATCGCGTACGGCGACGAGCAGTCCATGCGGATCTTGCCGTCCCAGTCGAGCGTCATGAACCGCCAGGCCGGGTCGACCACGGGGTTGACCACGGTGAGGTCGAGCCCGTGCCTCTCGGCGATCTCGCCCCAGTACGCGACGCTGGCGCCGCCCAGCGGGTCGGCGCCGATGCGCACCGACGCGCCGCGGATCGCCTCGACGTCGATCACCGAGGGCAGGTCGTCGACGTACGCGCCGAGGAAGTCGTACCGCCCGGTGGTGTCGGCGGCCAGGGCCCGCGTGTAGGGGATCCTGCGGACCTCCTTCAGTCCGTCGGCGATCAGGGCGTTCGCCCGGTCCTGGATCCAGGAGGTGGCGTCGGTGTCGGCGGGGCCGCCGCTCGGCGGGTTGTACTTGTAGCCGCCGTCGGCGGGCGGGTTGTGGGACGGAGTGACCACCACGCCGTCGGCCAGGCCGGAGGTGCGGCCGCGGTTGTGGGTGAGGATGGCGTGCGACACCGCGGGCGTCGGGGTGTAGCCGTCCCGGTCGTCGATCAGGACGGTCACGCCGTTGGCGGCGAAGACCTCCAGGGCCGAGACCCGGGCGGGCTCGGAGAGCGCGTGGGTGTCGATGCCGAGGAAGAGCGGGCCGTCGGTGCCCTGTGCCGCGCGGTACTCGCAGATGGCCTGGCTGGTGGCCAGGATGTGCTCCTCGTTGAAGGCCGTGGCCAGTGAGGACCCGCGGTGACCCGAGGTGCCGAAGGAGACCCGCTGCTCCGCGCGGCCGGGGTCGGGGCGCAGGCTGTAGTACGCCGTCACGAGACGGGCCACGTCCACCAGGTCGGATGCCTGCGCCGGCTGCCCAGCGCGCTCGTGCACCATGAGAACTCCTCGTCTCACCGCTCTACGGTCAGGGGGGCACTACCCGCGAGAGATCCCGTTCATCCGGGAATCGCCGCTCATGGATGGCGCCTCGCGGCCGATGGTACTCAAGCGCCGCCCGGCGCCCCATCACCCGCCCGCGCCGCCGAGACGATCTTCATGGCCGCGTGGCCGGCCTCCTCGACGGCGGCGGGGATGTCGAGCACGGGATAGATCACATGGTGCACCGTCCGGGCGCGGTCCACGACCAGGATCAGGCGCTTGAGGCGGAGGGTCTGCCCGGCGCGGAAGGTCGGCAGCCGCAGGGCCGCGGCGAACTGCGCGTCCATGTCCGACAGCAGCGGGAAGGTCAGCCCCTCGGCCCGCGCGAAGGCCTCCTGCTCGTCGGGGCGCTGGGTGCTGACGCCGTGGACGGCGACGCCCTCGGCGGCGAAGGCCGGCTGGACGTCGCGGAACAGCCGGTTCTCCAGCGTGCAGCCGACCGCGCCCGGCAGCGAGCCCCAGTAGGGCGGCAGCGGCGCGGGAACGCCGGTCGCCGGATAGGCGAACAGCACCGTGGCCGCGGCGTCCGCCACCACGTCGAGCGGCGCAGGGGACGCCTGCGCGCCGGGCCCTTTCGCCGTCCCTTCCGAGGCCTGGCCGCCCGGCTTCCCGGACTCGCTCACCGGCGGCGGGAGGGTGGCAGGGAGAGCGAGCGGGTGGGGGACGCGGGAGCCGAGCAGGCCGTGGACGCGGCCGGCCTCGGCGCTGTCGGGGTCGGCGGTGCCGGTGAGGGCCCCGTCGGCGAGCAGCCAGCGGTCGGCCCAGTCCTGCATCGAGATGAGCACCGGCGCGAGCGCCCGACCGGTGCCGGTCAGGACGTACTCATGCCGCGCCGGGCCGCTCTGGTAGGGGCGCCGGTCGAGCACCTGGTGCTCGACGAGGTGCCGGAGCCGTTCGGTCAGCACCTTGCGCGAGATGCCGAGCTCGGCGAGCAGCTCCTCGAAGCGGTGGTGGCCCCGCGTCACCTCGCGGACGATCAGCAGGCTCCACCAGTCGCCGATCACCGCGGCGGCCTGCGCGATCGCGCACTGGAGATCGTGCCCGCGAGGTTCCCGTGCCATGCGGCCACTTTACGCCCTCAGCGGGTCTCTGATAGAAACTAATCAGTTTCTAAAGGAGACTTATATGCTCAGCCCCCCGGCACGCGTCCTCTGGGCGACCTTTCTCCGCACCTGGACGATCACCAGGCACGCCTATCCGTGGTCGTACTTCATCGGCACGCTCATGCTCGGCGTGTTCACCGTCGGCCTCGCCCACCTCGGCCTCACGGCCATCGGCGGCGGCCGGGTGGCCGGCGACTTCGCGGCCACGACCGGCTCGGCCGACTACCTCGGATACATCACCGTCGGCGCCGCGGCGTTCATGTTCACCACGCACGGCGTCCTGTGGGTGGCCAAGGCCCTCATCCAGGAGCAGCGCGAAGGGACGATGGGAGCGCTGCTGGTCGCGCCCGCGGCCCGCCTGCCCTACCTGCTCGGCTTCGCCGCGTTCGCCTTCACCGCCATCGTCCTGGAGGTGGCCGTCCTGCTCGCCTGCGCGCTGGCGCTCGGCGTGCGCCCGTCGGCGAGCGGCGCCGCGGGCGCCCTGACCGCGCTGCTCACCCTGGCCGTGGCGGTGTTCGGCATGTCCATGGTGCTGAGCGCCGCGATGATCGCCGCGGGCGAGGCGCACATCACGCAGAACACCGTGTTCTTCGCCATCGCCCTGCTTTCCGGCTTCACCTTCCCCCGCCAGGACCTGCCGGCGGCACTCCAGTGGCTCGGCGAGCCGGTGCCCACCACCGCGGCCATGGACGTCGTGCGCGGCGTCTTCACCACCGGAACGGGCGCGCCGCCCGGCCGGCTCGCCGTCGCCCTCGCCCTCGGCTGCGCCTACGGCGTCGCCGGACTGCTGTGGCTGCCGCGCGCCGAACGGCGCGCGATGGAGAGGAGCTACTGATCCATGATCGAGACCGAGGACCTGCGCAAGGAGTTCCGCGCCGGCCGCGCCGGCATCGTGCGCCGCCGCTCCGGCCGCGCCGTCACCACCGCGGTGGACGGGCTGACCCTGGCGATCCCGCCGGGCCGGGTGACCGGCCTGCTCGGGCTGAACGGCGCGGGCAAGACCACCACCATCAAGATCATCGCCACGCTGTTGCGGCAGACCTCCGGCACCGTGCGGGTGGACGGCCTGGACCCGCTCAGGGACCCGAACGCGGTGCGCCGCCGGATCAACCTCATCGCGGGCGGCGAGCGCATGGTCTACGCCCGGATGACCGGCCGGGAGAACCTGTGGTACTTCGGCCAGCTCTACGACGTGCCGCGCGGCGTGCTGCGTCCCCGCATCGACGAGCTGCTCGCCCTGGTCGGGCTGGACGCCGCCGCCGACACCGTGGTCGAACGCTATTCGCGCGGCATGGCCCAGCGGCTGTCCATCGCCCGCGGACTGATCAACGACCCCGCCTACCTGCTGCTGGACGAGCCGACCCTCGGCCTGGACGCGCCCATCGCCCGCGACCTGCGCCGCGTGGTCGCCCGGCTCGCCCGGGAGGGCAAGGGCGTGCTGCTCACCTCGCACTATCTGGCCGAGGTCGAGGAGCTGTGCCGGCACGTGTACGTCATCGGGGACGGCAGGCACCTGACGGAGGGCAGCCCCGCCGAGCTGACCGCGCGGACCGGCTGCCACCGCCGGGTGCGGGTCACCGTCGCCGGGCACTCCGCGCGGGTGGAGTCGGCCGTGGCCGCCTTCGCCGGGCGGCTCGGCGCCCGCGCCGACGTCGAGGTCGCCGAGAACGGCGACATGACCGTCTCGCTCAGCCATCCCGACGAGATCGCCGGCCCGCTGACCATGGCGATCGTGGACGCGGGCGGCACCCTGGCCGGGCTGGAGGTGGCCGAGCCCTCCCTGGAGGACGCCATCCTCACCCTCAACGACGAGGCCGGGCTGGTCACCGCATGAACGACCGCGAACCGCGCGAGAACCGGCGCGAACCGCGCGAGGAGCACCGCGGACCACGCGAGGAGCACCGCGGACCACGCGAGGAGCACCGCGGACCACGCGAGGAGCACCGCGGACCACGCGAGGCGCTGCCGCACTCCGCCCTGCGCCCGCACGAGGCCCTGCTGTACGGGCTGCGCCCGCCCGGCGACCCCGGACCCGCGCACGAGAGAGGCCACCCCGTGATCCGGGCGCCCCGCCGCCGGCAGAAGAGGATCACGGCGCACGAGCCCACGAGCCCCTCGGCGAAGACCCCCTCAGACGGGCACGCCACCCCCTCCAGGAGCACCACGGCCGACGGGCAGGCCGTCCATTCGGAGAGGATCTCCGCCGTGGCGGCGGCGCGGCACATGGGCAGGGTGTTCGCCGCCGAGGCGCTCAAGCAGCACCGCCGCGTCTTCGGCGGCAAGCTCGTGGTGTTCTCGATGCTGATCTGGCCGCTGATGCAGCTCGCGGCCACCTACTACACGGTGCGCCCGCTCGCGGCGACGCCCGGGATCGCCGAGCGCTGGCCGCTCGCCGCCGACCCCGGACGGCTGCTGGCGTTCCTGGCCACCGGCACGCTCGGGTTCGCCTTCTTCTTCTCCCTGGTGCAGTCGGCCTGGCACTTCTCCTTCGAACGGGTGACCGGCACGCTGGAGCTGCTGTTCCTGTCCCCCGCCAACCGCCTGGCCATCGTCGTCGCCAACGGCTTCGGCGCGCTGGTGCAGAACGTCTGGCTGTTCACCTGTTTCATGGTGGCGATGTTCACCGTGCTGGACGTGGTCCACGTCGCCCACCCGGCCATGTACGCCGTGGTCTTCCTCGCCCTGCTGGTGCCGGCCGTCGCCTGGGGCGCCTTCCTGAACTCCCTGCTCATCTTCTCCCGGGACTCGGCGTTCCTCTACACGCTGCTGGACGACCCGATGTGGTTCGCCGCCGGGGTACGCCTGCCGCTGTTCGCGCTGCCGGGATGGGTGCGGGCGGCCGGCTCGGTGCTCCCGCTCACCGGCAGCCTGGTCGTCGTGCGAGGCGCCCTGCTCGACGGGCGCACTCTGGCCGGCCTGGCGCCCGACCTGCTGGCGCTGGGCGCGCTCTCGGCGCTGCTGGTGCTGGCCGCCGTCGTGGCGCTGCGCCTTGGCGAGGCCACCGCCCGGCGCACCGGACGCCTCAAACTATTCTGATCGCGGCCAGAGCGATCGGCGCCGTCCACCCCCACCGGCACCCTGGCCGCCGGCTCCGCCCGACCACCCGCGACGCCCGGAGTGACCATGTACATCCCCCGGCATTTCGCCGCCCCCGGCCCCGCCGCCGTCGCCGAACTGCTCGGGCGCGCCGGAGCCTCGGACCTGATCACCATGACCCCCGGCGGCATGGTCGCCACCCTCGTGCCGTTCGTGTTCGACCCCTCCGCCGGGGAGCACGGGGCCCTGCTCGGGCACCTGGCCCGCAACAACGAGCAGTGGCGGCACGCCGGCGGCGGCACCGAGGCGCTGGTGATCGTCCGGGGGCCCGACGCCTACGTGTCCCCGTCGTGGTACGCCGCCAAGCGCGAGCACGGCCGGGTGGTGCCCACCTGGAACTACGTGACGGCCCACGTCTACGGCCGGCTGGTCGCCCACGACGACCCGGCCTGGACCGGGGCGCTGGTCAGGCGCCTGACCGACGAGCACGAGTCGCGGCGCCCGGCGCCGTGGTCGGTGGACGACGCCCCCGACGCCTACATCCAGGGGCAACTGCGGGCCATCGTCGGGGTCGAGGTCGTCATCACCCGCGTCGAGGCCAAGTGGAAGCTCAACCAGAACCGCGGCCGGGACGACGTCGAGGGCGTGGTCGCCGGCCTGCTCGACGGCTCGGAGTCCGACCGCGCGACGGCCGGGGCCATGCGCGAGGCGGCGCGCGAGGCGGAGACCATGCGCGAGGCGGAGGCCACCCGGGAGGCGGCGGCTCTGCGCGAGGCGGCGGCCCAGGACTGACCCCTGCCCGGCCGCCCCCGGCCGCCCCCGGCCGCGTCAGGCCGTGCCCTGCTCCAGGTGGCGCTCCAGGGAGGCGACCTTGGAGGTCATGGCGTCGCTCACCCCCTGGCGCACGTCCGCCTTGAGCACCAGGCTCACCCTCGGCGCGACCTCGGCGACGGCCTCGACGGCGCGCCTGACGACGTCCATCACCTCTTCCCACTCGCCCTCGACGGTGGTGAACATCGCGTCGGTGCTGTTGGGCAGGCCGCTCTCGCGGACGACGCGGACGGCCCGCGCCACCGGTTCGGCGACGCCCTCGCCCACGCCGAGGGGGGTCACCGAGAAGGCTACGATCATCTATCCATTGTCGAGGGCGACCAGCGGCGCCGGGTAGCCGGGTAGCGGCCTGGCCAGCTTCCACGGCTCGTGGACCGCCTCCACCGGCAGGCCGGCCAGCTCGGGGACGTACCGCCGGACGTACTCGCCGTCGGGGTCGAACTTCTTGGCCTGCCGGACGGGGTTGAGAACCCGGTTCGGCCGGGTGTCGTTCCCCGTGCCGGCCACCCACTGCCAGTTGCCCCAGTTGTCGGGGATGTCGGCGTCCAGGAGCAGGTCCGCGAAGTGCTCGCCGCCGATGCGCCAGTGGACCTTCAGCCGCCGGGTCAGATAGGAGCCGGTGATGAGCCGGGCGCGGTTGTGCATCCATCCCTCGGCCGCGAGCTGGCGCATTCCGGCGTCCACGATCGGCAGCCCGGTCCTGCCCTCGCGCCACGCCTGCGCGGCCTCCCCGTCGTCGTTCCAGTCGACCTGGCGCTCGCGGTAGTCGCGCCGTGGCAGGTCGGGGAAGGCGAGCGCGACCTGGTAGTAGAAGTCGCGCCAGCAGATCTGCCGCACGAAGGCGTCGCCGCCGTGCCGGCCCTCCGCGCGCGCGGCGACCTCCGACGGCGACACGCACCCGAAGCGCAGGTAGGGGCTCAGCATGGAGGTCCGCTCGCGCGGCAGGTCGTCGTGGCCCTCGGCGTACCCGGCCAGGCCGTGCGCCAGCCAGTGCTCCAGCCGCCCGCGCCCGGCCGTCTCGCCGCCCGGCAGCATGCCGTGCGGCGGGCCGGGAGGCGGCAGCTCCCCCGGCTCCACGCCCGGGGCCAGGCTCACCGCGTCCGGCGCCGGCAGGACGGGCCTGCGGGCGGCGCCCGACCAGGCCCGCCAGTACGGCGTGAACACGCGATAGTGGTCTCCGCCGGTGGGCTGGAGCGCGCCGGGCGGCACCACGGTGACGCCCGGGAACAGGCGCAGGAGCAGCCGGTGGGCGGCGCACGCCTCGGCCAGGCGGCGCTCGCGCCGGCGGGCGTAGGCGCTGACGTCGGCGGAGGTGAACACGGCCTCCGCCCCCAGCTCTGCGGCCAGCCGCATCGTCTCCTCCACCGGGTCGCCCCGGCGCACCACCAGGTCGCCACCGCGCTCGCGCAGCGACGCCCGCAGGTCCTGCAGCGCCTCGTTCAGGAACCTCTGGCGGCCGCGCGCCCGTATCGCCGGATCCTGCACGAACAGCGGCACCACCGACCGGGCCCGCGCGCAGGCCTCGGCCAGCGCCGGGTGGTCGTGCACACGAAGATCTCTGGTGAGCAGCACGATGACGGTCTCCACACCTGTGCCTTCGCGCGATCACCGCGGCCGGTTGCGTCCAGCGGCGCCGGTCGTTGCGAAGTACCAGGCGAGGAGGGCGCCCCGCTGCCCCGCCCGCGGCGGGCGGCGAGGCGGGCGGACGGATGGACGACGAGAGCGGCCGGCGGGGCACCGAGAGCGAGCCGCCGGAAGAGGCGTCACCGGGCTTCGGCATCGGCGCGGTCGCCCGGCGTCTGGGCGTGCCGGCGCCCACCCTGCGCACCTGGAACCTGCGCTACGGCATCGGCCCGAGCCACCGCAGCCCCGGCGGGCACCGCCGCTACGACGCCGCCGACCTGGTGCGCCTTGAGGAGATGAGCCGGCTGGTCAAGGCGGGCGTCCCCCCCGCCGAGGCCGCACGGTCGGCGCTGCGGCACCCTGGCACGGCCGCACCCCCCGAGGAGCGGGCCGCGCAGGCGCCGGGGCACCCCGGCTCGGTCGTACCGGCCCAGGAACGGGCCGCGCAGACGCCGCCGCGGGACACGGCGGTCCCGGGTGTGACCGCTCTGTCCCGCGCCGTGCTGAACCTTGACGACCACGCGGTCACCGCGTGCCTGCACGCCGCGCTGGATCGGCAGGGGGTCGTCTGGACCTGGGAGCGGCTGGTCCAGCCGGTGTTCGCGGCGATCACCCGGCGTCAGGAGAGATCGGGGGCCGGCATCGAGATCGAGCACCTGTTCTCCGAGCGGCTGCTGAGCGCGCTGATCCGGCGGTCCGCGCGGCCAGAGCGGCCGGTCCACCCCCGTCCCGTCCTGCTGGCCTGCGCGGAGGAGGAGCAGCACACTCTGCCGGTGCACGCGCTCGCCGCCGCGCTGACCACCGCCTACCGCCTGGAGACGCGCGTCCTCGGCGCCCGCACTCCCTACGCCGCGCTGGCCGAGGCGATGCGGCGCGTCGGGCCGCTGGCGGTGTTCGTCTGGTCGCAGGTCGGCACGACGGGCGACCCCGCGCCGCTGCGTTCTCTGCCGGCGCTGCGCCCGGCCAGCCGGATCTTCGTCGGCGGCCCCGGCTGGTGGGACGGCGGGCTGCCGCCGGGCGTCACCCGCGTCGCCTCGCTCCGCGAGGCGCAGGCGCGGATCCGCGCCGTCCTCGGCCCCTGACCTCCGCCATCCTCGGTCCCTGACCGCGCCGCCCTCGGCCCCTGACCGCGACACCTCTCCACCGCACCGGCTCCGGCTTTGCCCAGTCGTGGAACGCACATGCCCGCTCTTGGTTGTGCGGGCGACGACGGGCACATTGAATAAGTTATGAATAGGTTTTCGACCGTAAGGTGGGTTGTCATGGCGGGCACGCTCGGCGTACGGCTGGCGCGAGGCGAAGAGGCCGCGCTGGCGGAGTGCTACCGCGCCCATGCCGGGCTGGTCGCCTCCTACCTGCGCAAGTTCGTCCCCCCGCAGGACGTCGAGGACGTCCGGCAGGTGGTCTTCTCCGAGGTCTGGCGCTCGCGCCACCGGTACGACCCCGGCCGCAGCCTGGAGGCGTGGCTGCTCGGCATCGCCCGTAACCGCGCCATCGACCACCTGCGGGTCCGCACGCTCACGACCGTCCCCCTGGAGAGCGTGATCGAACCATCCGGCGGGGACGGCCGGGACATGGCCGACACGCTGGGCCGCCGCGACCAGGTGCGCAGGGCGCTCGCCGTGCTGCCCGGCCCGCAGCGCGAGGCGATCGAGCTGGCCTACTACGCCGACCTCACCCAGCGCGAGATCGCCGACCGGCTCGCCGTGCCCCTCGGCACCGTCAAGGCCCGCACGGCGCGCGGCCTGCGCCGCCTGTCGACGATCCTGTCCTCGGCCGCCGCCTGAACCGCCGGCCACCCCCTGACGAGCCGCCCGGCGCCGGGCGGGCTCCCCACGCCCGGCCGGGGCGGCACGTCCCGCCCGGTCAGGCGGGACGGACGACGGCGACGGTGTGCGGCGGCAGAGACAGGCCCTCGTCGGCGAAGCCCACCTTGGGGTCGGAGGCCAGCAGGACGGCGCCGCTCGCGACGGGGACCGTGACCGGGGCCTCCCCCAGGTTGGCCGCCACGCGGTGCGCGCCCCGGTGGACCACGATCCAGCGGCCCTCCTCGCTCACCTCCACCGCCACCCGGTCCAGCCGGGGATCGGCCAGGTCGGGACACGACCTGCGCAAGGCGATCAGGTCGCGGTACCAGGCCAGCAACTCGGCGTGCGCCGGCGACGACGGCTCGTCCCAGTCGAGCTTGGAGCGGTGGAAGGTGGCCTCGTCCTGCGGGTCGGGCGCCTTGGACCCCCAGTCGTCGTAGCCGTGCCCGAGGAACTCCCGCTCTCTGCGCTCGCTCTCACCCTGCGCCAGGTGCGGCTCGATGTGGTCGGTGAAGAACAGGAACGGCGTGCTCGCGCCCCACTCCTCGCCCATGAACAGCATCGGGGTGAACGGCGAGGTCAGCAGCAGGCCCGCGCCGACCTTGAGCGCCTCGGACGGCATCCGGTCGCCCATGGCCCGGTTGCCGATCTGGTCGTGGTTCTGCAGGCCGCACACGAACCGGTGCCCAGAGACGCGCAGGCGGTCCACGGACCGGCCGTGGGTGCGCCCGCGGAAGGTGGAGTAGGTGCCGTCGTGCAGGTAGGCCGAGGTGAGCACCTTGGCCAGCACGTCCATGGGCCCGAAGTCGCAGTAGTACCCGTGGCGCTCGCCGGTCAGCGCGGAGTGCAGGGCGTGGTGCACGTCGTCGTCCCAGACCGCGGCCAGGCCGTACCCGCCCGCCTCGCGCGGGGTGACCAGGCGGGGGTCGTTCATGTCGGATTCGGCGATCAGCGTCAACGGCCGTCCGAGCGCGGCCGACAGCGCGTCCACCTCGGTCGCGAGCTCCTCCAGGAAGTGCACGGCCCGCTTGTCGTGGAAGGCGTGCACGGCGTCCAGGCGCAGGCCGTCCATGTGGTAGTCGCGCAGCCACTGCACCGCGTTGCCGATGAAGTACCGGCGCACCTCGTCCGACCACGCGCCGTCCAGGTTCACCGCCTGCCCCCAGAAGGAGGAGGCCGACTCGTGGAGGTAGGGGCCGAACTGGGCGAGGAAGTTGCCCGAGGGGCCGAGATGGTTGTAGACCACGTCCAGCAGCACGCCGATGCCCGCCTGGTGACAGGCGTCCACCAGGCGCTTGAGACCGTCCGGCCCGCCGTACTCCTCGTGCACGGCGTACAGGTCCACCCCGTCGTAGCCCCAGTTGTGGCGCCCGGGAACGGGCGGGACGGGCAGCAGTTCGACGAAGTCGACGCCGAGCGCCACCAGGTGGTCCAGCCTGCCGATCGCCGCGTCGAAGGTGCCCTCGCGGGTGAAGGTGCCGACGTGCAGCTCGTAGATCACCGAACCGGGAAGCTGGCGCCCCCGCCACGCCCGGTCGCCCCAGGCGTACCGGTCGTGCTCGTAGACGCGGCTCGGCCCGAAGACGCCGTACGGCTGGCGCCGGGTGCGCGGATCGGGGAACGCCTCGCCGCCGTCGACGCTGAAGGCGTAGTCGGTGCCGTGGCCCGCGCCCGGCACCTCCGCCGACCACCATCCGCCC
Source organism: Sphaerisporangium rhizosphaerae (assembly GCF_042665155.1). NCBI lineage: Bacteria > Bacillati > Actinomycetota > Actinomycetes > Streptosporangiales > Streptosporangiaceae > Sphaerisporangium > Sphaerisporangium rhizosphaerae. The sequence continues at coordinate 294,789 of NZ_JBHTCG010000008.1, forward strand.
TCGCCGCGGACCATCGGATGCCGTTCGGACCTGTCGATCTCCACCTCGACGCGACCGGCCGTGGGCGCCCAGACCTCGAACATGTTCCTCCCCGTGGATTCGGCGCGGCCCCGCCGCATCGGCGGGGCTCGCCTGCTATTCCTTTTCCAGCAGCGCCACGGGATAACGCCCCAGAAGGTGCGCGAATGGGATGCGGCCGGTGTGCCGGGCGCCGGTGAGCAGGTCGCGCCAGCGCCCCGGCGGCAGCGTGAGGGTGGCGCCGCCCCAGCCACCGCGGCGCGAAAGGCCGGCGGGCAGCCGGGTGGCCACCGCCACGGCTCGGTCACCACGGGCGAAGGCGATCGCGTGATCGCGTCCCGGGCCGGACTCCCCGGTGGAGATCGGGACGTAGGGGGCCGCCACGTCGAGCCGCTTGCGCAGGCGCAGCGCCGAGGTGGTCACCAGGAACTTGGCGGCGTCCCAGCCACCGGCGTCCGGTGCCGCCGGCAGCGATCGCCGGTAGGCGAAGTCCACCGGCCGCCGGTTGTCCGGGTCGACCAGCGAGAAGTCGGTGGTCTCGCTGCCCTGGTACACGTCGGGGATGCCCGGCATCATCAGTTGCACGAGCTTCTGGCCCAGCGAGTTGACCCTGGCGTACCGGTCGACCCGCTCGGTGAAGGCGGCGACCGACGGCCCGCAGACGTCGATCGCCCGCGCCGCGAAGTCGCGCACGCCCTTCTCGTAGGCGGCGTCCGGGCTGATCCACGAGATGGAGGTCTTGGCCTCCCTGGCCGCCTTGTACAGGTAGTCGCTGAAGCGCTCCACGCTGATCGGCCAGGCCGCCATGAGGTTCTGCCAGGCGAAGTAGTCGAGCTTGGGGTCGAAGGACACCCGCTCGGACCAGCCGGCGACCGCCTCGGCCCACTCCTGGTGCAGCTCCGACAGCACCGCGAGCCGCGCGCGGACGTCCTCCGAGCGCTTGGTGTCGTGGGTGGACAGCGTGGTCATCGTGTACGGCGCCATGCCGGCGCAGTAGGCGTGGAACTCCTCGGCCGGCACGCCGAACCGGTCGGGCTCGCCGCCGACCTCGTTGAGGCAGGCCAGCGGGTACCAGCGGTACAGGGCGGTGTCCTCCACCCCCTTGGCCATGACCGGGCCGCAGGTCTGCTGGAAGCGGGTCACCGTCTCGGCGGGGCCGGACAGGACCAGCTCGACGGCGCGCTCGACGGCGGCCGGGTCGGCGTGCCGGGCCGCACGCGCCCCCGCCTCGCGCAGCAGCCGGACGGTCTCGGCGGGCGGCCGCTCGCCCGGCACCGCGTAGGCGCGGTACACGGGCATGGCGGCCAGCAGCTCGACCATCGCCTCGCGCAGCTCGGGGTGCTCCCGGGTGAGCCGCTCGACCTCCCCGGTGAAGAACTGGGCCAGCACCTGCTTCTTGGCCTCGTAGCGCACCGTCTCGTAGTCGCGGGGGAAGGCGGTGTGCCGGACGAACAGCTCCAGCAGCGGCTCGGCGCCCGCCGGGTCGACGAACAGCCGGGTCACCATGTTGAGCGCGTCGTACCCCGTGGTGCCGTCGCACGCCCAGTCGTCCGGCAGCCGCTCGTCGTCGATCAGGATCTTCTCGGCGACCGTCCACACCGGGGCCAGCTCGCGCAGCCGGGCGAGATAGCCGCGCGGGTCGGCCAGCCCGTCGGGATGGTCCACCCGCAGCCCGCTGACCACGCCCTCGGCGACCAGCGAAAGGATCACCTCGTGCGTCGCCTCGAAGACCTCCGGGTCCTCGACCCGCAGGCCGATGAGCGAGGACACGTCGAAGAACCGCCGGTAGCCGGGCGGCCGCCGCCACGGCACCAGCCGGTAGTGCTGGTCGGCCAGGCGCCCGCCGCTGCCCGGCCGTACCGGGAACTCGTGCTCGTAATAGCGCAGCACGTCGCCGTCGGCCACCACCTCGGCCTCCAGGTCGGTCTCGTCGCCCAGCACGGGCATGGCGACCTTGCCGCCGCCGCCCTGCCAGTCGATGTCGAACCACCGCGCCGAACCGGCCTGCGGCCCGTGCGCCAGCACGTCCCAGAGCCGGGCGTTGCCCGACTCGGGGACGGGCACCGTCATGTGGTTCGGCACGATGTCCACGACCAGGGGCAGGCCCGCCGCCGCCAGGCTCTGCAACCCCTCCACCCCGCCGAACTCCGCCCTGACCCGCGTGTGGTCGGTCACGTCGTACCCGTGCTCGGACGAGGGCACCGCCTGCAGGATCGGCGAGAGGTACAGGTGGCTCACGCCCAGCTCGGTCAGGTAGCCGACCAGGGCCTTCGCCTCCCCGAACCCGAAGCGGGGGGTGAGCTGGAGCCGGTAGGTCGCCGTGGGCTTCGCCGGTTCGGTCACGTCGTGTTCCTTCGCGGGTGTCTCGTCGGGCATGCCGGAGCGGGCGCGGCGTGGTCAGGCGCGGCGCAGGACCCGCACCGATCGGCCTTCCACCGGCACCTCCTCCTTGGCGCGGTAGAGCTTGGTGTCGATGGCGATCGGCACCGCGGTGTCGATCTCCGGGACCCAGGCGTCACCGAAGTCCTTGGGGATCGTGAACTGGATGGTCTCGTGATGGGCGTTGAACATCAGCAGGAAGGAGTCGTCCACGACCCGCCGGCCGCGCCGGTCGGGCTCGGTGATGGCCTCCCCGTTGAGGAACACGCACAGCGAGCGGGCGTAGCCGTTGTGCCAGTCGGCGTCGGCCATCTCGCCGCCGCCGGGGGTGAGCCAGGCGATGTCGCTCAGGTCGTCGCCCGACCCGCGGACCGCGCGGCCGAAGAAGAAGCGCCTGCGCCGGAACACCGGGTGGTCGCGCCGCAACCGTGCCAGCCGCTGGGTGAACTCCAGCAGCAGCCAGTTCTCCTTGATGTCGGACCAGTCGACCCAGCTGATCTCGTTGTCCTGGCAGTAGGCGTTGTTGTTGCCCTGCTGGCTGCGGCCCAGCTCGTCGCCGTGGGAGAGCATCGGCACGCCCTGCGACAGGAACAGCGTGGTGAGGAAGTTGCGCTTCTGCTGCTCGCGCAGCGCCTCCACGGCCACGCCCGCGGCGCCCTCCTCGCCGCAGTTCCACGACCGGTTGTCGTCGGTGCCGTCGCGGTTGCCCTCGCCGTTGGCCTCGTTGTGCTTGTGGTTGTAGGACACCAGGTCCTGCAGCGTGAAGCCGTCGTGGCAGGTGACGAAGTTGATGGACGCCGCGGGGCGCCGGCTGTCGTCCTGGTAGAGGTCGCTGGAGCCGGTGAGCCGCGAGGCGAACTCCGGCAGCGCGGCCGGCTCGCCGCGCCACATGTCGCGGATCGTGTCGCGGTAGCGGCCGTTCCACTCGGTCCAGCGGGGCGGGAAGTTGCCCACCTGGTAACCGCCCGGCCCGACGTCCCACGGCTCGGCGATCAGCTTGACCTGGCTGAGCACCGGGTCCTGCTGGACCAGGTCGAAGAAGGCCGACAGCCGGTCGACCTCGTGCAGCTCCCGGGCCAGCGTCGAGGCGAGGTCGAAGCGGAAGCCGTCGACGTGCATCTCGATGACCCAGTAGCGCAGCGAGTCCATGATCATCTGCAGCGTGTGCGGCGAGCGCATGAGCAGGCTGTTGCCGGTGCCGGTGGTGTCCATGTAGTAGCGCTGGTCGTCGTCGACGAGCCGGTAGTAGGCCTCGTTGTCGATGCCGCGCATGCTGAGCGTCGGCCCGAGGTGGTTGCCCTCGGCCGTGTGGTTGTAGACGACGTCGAGGATGACCTCGATGTTCGCCTCGTGCAGGGCCTTGACCATGGCCTTGAACTCCAGCACCTGCCCGCCCCGCTCGCCGGAGCTGGAGTAGGCGTTGTGCGGGGCGAAGAAGCCGATGGTGTTGTAGCCCCAGTAGTTGGTCAGCCCGCGCTGCTGGAGGGTGTCGTCGGTGACGAACTGGTGCACCGGCATCAGCTCGACCGCGGTCACCCCGAGCCCCGTCAGATGGTCGATGATCTCCGGGTGCCCGAGCGCGGCGTAGGTGCCCCTGATGCGCTCAGGGATGCGCGGATGCTGGATCGTCAGGCCGCGGACGTGCGCCTCGTAGATCACCGTGTCGTGGTACGGCGTCGCGGGCGGCCGGTCGTGGCCCCACCCGAAGAACGGGTTGACCACGATGGACTTCGGCACGAACGGCGCCGAGTCGGTGTCCTCGCGGCTGTCGGGGTCGCCGAAGCGGTAGCCGTAGACGGCCTGGTCCCACTTCACACCCCCCTCGATCGCCTTGGCGTAGGGGTCGAGCAGCAGCTTGCTCGGATTGCAGCGCTGGCCGCGCGCCGGGTCGTAGGGCCCGTGGACGCGGTAGCCGTAGCGCTGGCCCGGACCGATGCCGGGCAGGTATCCGTGCCACACGAAACCCTCGCACTCGGTGAGGGGTACGCGCTCCTCCTTGTTGTCCTCGCCGAAGAGGCAGAGCTCCACACGCTCGCCCACCTCGGTGTAGAGCGCGAAGTTCGTGCCCGCGCCGTCGTATGTAGCCCCGAGCGGATAGGGGTCGCCGGGCCAAATCTCGATCATGTCACCACCCGGATAGGGATTTGCCCCATGTTCTCCTGACCATGCCGACCAGCGCAGCTCAGTGCGCCAGATCACTTCTCGCAGGAGGACATCGTGCGCTGTATGAATGTGACCTGCTGTCCGCGACGCCGCGCCGACCCTGTCACCCGTGCGATCCGCGCAGTCCGTGCCAGGCTACTTGACCCGCAGGTCGAGGCCGTCGGGGACACTCGGGCGGTAACAGGGCGGTCACACGACTCGGTCACGGCTGGGGACCTGCCGCAGGCGCGGCACATTAAACAACCCTGATCACAGGAACACCTGGAGTTGGCCGCCGCGAGGCCATGCGGGCGGCGATCCGGCCGGACTGGACGGCGACCCGGCGGGCCGGCGGCGCGGTCCGGAGCGGCGTCAGGCCCCCGGCACGGTCGCGCCGTACCGGGTCAGGCGCTCTTCCTGGCGGCCGGAGGCGGCTCGAAGAAGTTGAGCAGCCCTTCCCCCTTGCAGGTGCGGCACGGACGGCCGCTCTCCCCCCTGCCGTTCCCCCCGCAGGTGCAGCACACGACCACCCGGTCGAACCGGGGGTCGCGGTAGGTGTGGCGCGTCCGGCGCCGGACGATCGCCCATCCCTGCACCCACGCGAAGCCGTCGATCTCAGCGAAGAAGGCGTCGCTGAGCTCCCAGTTACGGGCGAGGGCGTGTTCGCGTATGTGGGTCCACAGGGTGGTGGCGATCCCGGCGGGGCTCACATTCATAGGGATCGGTCCTCTCGCGGTGGTCGGGAGCCGGTCGATGCCCCCACCACCGGACCCGGCCTCAACGCGCCCCCGGGAACGCCACCCGTCCGCCGCCCGCCTCGCGGCCCGGCCCTCCCCCTCCCGCAGGGGACGGCCACCCCGCGAGGAGGCGGCTCTTAGGGAGTGACGTCCTCTCTGTAGGGGCTAACCTTACGTTTACCCGGGTTGATGCCAAGAGCAACCGCCATTGGCAATTGCCACAGGAAAGTATCTCCGGCGAGCACCTTGCTGCCCATAGGGCATGAGTAGTGTGCGCCCTAACAGTACGGAGGAGACTCGGCATCAGCGGTGACCGCGCACCCGAGAAGGCGATCACCGCGCCGAGGCGAGGTGAGCAGGTCATGGCCGGGATCAATCCGTCGCTCCGACACCATGAGGTCGCCACCCGGCTGCGCGCGCTGCGGATGGACGCCGGTCTCACCATGAAAGAGGCGGCGCAGAGGCTCGAGTGCTCGGTGGCCAAGATCAGCCGCCTGGAGACCGCCGCGCGCGGCGTCATCCCGCGCGACGTGCGCGATCTGTGCGCCATCTACGGCGCCGACCCGGCCGAGGCGGCCGTCCTGATAGCGATGGCCCGCGAGGCGCGCGCGTCGGAGTGGTGGGAGGAATACCCCGACGAGAAATTCCGCGCCTACATCGGCCACGAAGCGGACGCCGTCGCGATCTTCTCTTACGACACCGGCATATTTCCCGGCATCGTGCAGACGTCCGGCTACGCCCGCGCCATCATCAAGGGAGTGGCGGGCAGAATAAGCGCCGAAACCCTGGCCAAGCGCGTCGAGTTGCGGATGCGCCGGCAGGACATCCTGCACAAGAAAGACCCGCCGCGCCTGCACATCATCGTCGACGAGTCGGCCCTCCACCGCCGGGTCGGCGACGAGAGGGTAATGTACGAACAATTGTCGCACCTGCTGGAGCTCTCGGGGCGCCACCGCATGTCGTTGCAGGTCATCCCGTTCAGCGCGGGCTCCCACAAAGGGCTGAACGAGACCTTCACGCTGCTCGAGATGGCCGACCCCATTCCCGACGTCATATATCAAGAAGTCGGCGGGCGAATCGAGTACTTCCGTAAAGAGAAGGAACTGCAGGCCTACCGCGACCTCATCGGCCATCTGCGCGCCGTGGGTCTCGGGCAGGGCGCCTCCCGCGCGCTCATCGAGGAAGTCTCGCAGAAATACAGATCCTGATCAAGAGGGGTGAACGGACGCCTCGATGATCTTCTGGTGGCATAATGCCGGATATGGACATCCCTCCTGGGTGATCCTGTCACTTCGACGACCATCAGGGGAATTCATGAGGCTCTCATCATCCTCGTATGATAACGACGTGCGATGGCGCTCCGCCAGCCGGTGCAACGCCGAGCATTGTGTCGAGGTCGCCGCCACCGGCGGTCACATAGCTGTCCGCGACTCGAAGGATCCCGACAGTCCGGTGCTCGTCTACACCGAGGACGAGTGGCTGGCCTTCATCGACGGCGCCAAGAAAGGCGAGTTCGACCTGCGGAGTCTCTCCGAATAGCAAAGAGACGGTTTGGGACCGAGGCCGGGGGCGGGCCGGCACAAGCCCGCCTCCGGCTTTCCCGGACCGGCGCCCATTGTCCGGCCCCCGCCTTTATGGCACCCGCTCGATATCGTCACCACGACGAAATAGGATATCGTCATCACGACGAATTCCGGACGCCGTCGCCGGCTCCGGCCGTTCCCCCCGAGCCGGCCCGGCCCGCACCCCGTCGAGGGTTTGCGGGACGGTGGCCGGGTAGCCGACCGGCTCCGAGCCGGTGACACTCCCCCCGGAGGACCCTGAGATGGGTGGATTCAAGAAGTTCCTGATGCGCGGCAACCTGGTCGAGCTGGCCGTGGCGGTGGTCGTCGGAGCCACTTTCAGCGGCCTGGTGCAGGCGCTGGTGGCCGACCTGATCACGCCGCTGATCGGCGCGGTGACCGGCGGGCGCAACCCCGACTTCTCCAAGTACTCCTTCACCCTCAACGGGGCGCAGTTCAAGTACGGGGATTTCGTCAACCACCTGCTCACCTTCCTGATCATCGCCGCGGTGATCTACTGGCTCGTGGTGATGCCGATGACCCGGCTGATCTCCTACCTCGACCGGGACAAGAAGAGCACCGAGAAGAAGTGCCCCGAGTGCCTGAGCGACATCCCCGTCGAGGCGCGCCGCTGCGCCTTCTGCACCGCCGAGCTCGTCACCGTCCCGGCCGACGACCGCCCGCCGGCGTGAGACCCGCCGGAGTGGTTTCATCGGCGTGAGACCCGTCCCATCCTCGACGGAATAGGGGGCATCGCCGGCGGGTTGTGGGGGTTGTGAGTGATCTGACCCTGGTGTCGCCCGTGGCGGGTCGAGCGTCCCTGTGTCGATCCTGGACCTGGCGCCGTCGGAGTGGGGGACACGCCGGGTGACGCACGCAGCAGGAGCACCGAGCCGGCCCGCGGGGCCGTGGAGTGGGCCACCACCGGTTCTGGGTGGCCCGGCCGGGCCGAGCGCCTCCTCGGTAACGCCCGTCCCGCCGGCGACCCGTTCGAGACCTCTTCGAGCTGATCGCCAATGCCTGCGGCATGAAGGACATCAGCCACTAAAGCCCTCTTAGAGCAACCAACCGCCCATATCACCCATAGAGCGACTAACGCCGATAGACGTCTCAGGCTGGATGGAACGGAACAACCACCCGCTAGAGACTTGAGGTAACGCTGCGGTAACACTTGCGCCCGCGCGGGCCTCTCGCCCGTGCGGTCACAGGCATGTCCGAGGGTGGCTGAGCAGGTCTGTGGCCTACGGCGCTCCCCGCCGCCGCCCCGCCGGGCCGCCCGTCCGACCCCTGCCGAGCAGGAATCTCTGACAGGGACCTTTCTTCGCATGGAATATGTCCGTAACATCGCCTCCAGACCGGGCGTGGAACATTTACCGGAAACATCTGTTGACACGCAAGAAACACTGTTATTGTAATGGGAGCGCTCCCACGCCTTCGCGATATACCTTGAAAGCGGAGGAAGCCGGATGGCTGACCAGCCCACGCTTGCCCAGGTAGCAGCCGAAGCAGGGGTCTCCCCCGCCACGGCCTCACGAGTGCTCACCGGCTCCGTCCGCGTGAGCACCTCCACTCGCCGTCAGGTCCACGACGCCATGTCACGTCTTGGTTACGTACGGCATCGTGCGCCGCGGGGAACGTCCGCCCGGCGGTCCGACCAGCTTGTCGCGGCCGTCATCTGCGAACACACCCAGCGCATGTTCTCCGAACCCTTCTACGCACGGCTGCTCTCGGCGGCGGACGAGGTGTTCACCAGCTATGGAGTGCCGTTCGTCGTGATGAACGCCACCCCGGCCACCTCGACGATCGCCGCCCCACCGCTGGTGACGGGCTCCTTCGACGGCGTCCTGCTCGCGGGCGCCCGCGAGCGACATCCTCTGGCCGTCACCCTGGCCGCGTCCGGCATCGCGGTGCGCAGCGCCGGCCGGCCGCCGGACGGCATCGAGCTGCCGTTCGTCGACATGGACAACATGGACGGGGCGCGCCAGGCGGCGGAACACCTGCTGCTCACCAACCGCAGGGCGATCACCGTGATCGCCGGGCCGCCCACGCTGCCCGGCGCCCGCGACCGCCTCGACGGTTTCCTGCGGACGCTGCACGCGGCGGGGATGAACGACGTCCCGGTCGCCTACGGCGACTTCACCCACGCCTCAGGGGCCCACGCCATGCAGTGGCTGCTACAGCGGTCGCCGCACCTGGACGCGGTGTTCGCCGCCTCCGACCCGATGGCCGCCGGCGCCATGCAGGCACTGCGGCGCGCGGGCCGGCGGGTGCCGGACGACGTGGCCGTGGTCGGGTTCGACGACGCTCCCCTCGCCCGGCACACCTCGCCTACGCTGACCACTGTGCGGCAGCCGGTCGAGGAGATGGCCGTGCTCGCCGCGAGGATGCTGCTCATGTCGATCACTTCGGAGGATGACGTCCCGCACGGCAACCCCATACTTCCCACGGAGCTGGTGGTACGTGAATCAACTTGATTCGGGGGGCATGCAGGAAGGCGATGTGCTCACGCGCCGCTATCGGCTCGTCGAGCAGATCGCCTCCGGGGGGATGTCCGCCATCTGGCGGGCCTTCGACCAGTCATTGCACCGTACCGTCGCGATCAAGGTTCTCGACGGCTGCGTCGGTGGGGACCACGGCGGGCGAGACCTGATCCGGAGGGAGGCGCGGGCGACCGCCCGCCTCATCCACCCGGACGCGATCGAGGTGTACGACTACGGGGAGACGGTCACCGCCCGGGGCAGGCTCGCCGCGTACGTCGTGATGCGCCTGCTCGACGGACGGCCGCTGTCGGAGCGGATCTGCGAGGAGGGCCCCCTGCCCTGGCGGGAGGCGGCGGTCATCGCAGCCCGTGTGGCGATGGTGCTCGCGGCCGCCCACCAGCGCGGCATCGTCCACCGGGACGTCACCGCGGAGAACGTGCTGCTCACTCCGGAGGGCGCCAAGCTCCTGGACTTCGGCATCGCGGCGTTCGTCGGCGAGGAGGTCGACCAGAGGCTGGCCGACTTCGGCACGCCTCCTTACGTGGCGCCGGAACGCCTCACCAGTTCCAGCGTCCATCCCGCCGTCGACGTGTACGCGCTCGGTGTGCTGATGTACGCGATGCTCACCGGCGAGCACCCCTACCCGGAGACGACGTGGGAGGCGCTGGAGGCGGCGCACCGCACCGGTCCGCCGCCCGTGCCGCGCGCGCCCGGCCTGCCGCAGGAGGTGGCCGACCTCTGCGCGAGCTGCCTCGCCCAGGACCCCGGCGACCGGCCGACGGCCCACTACGTGGCAGAGACGCTCACCGCCTCGCTGAGCGCGTTCCTGACCGCCGGACGGGAGACGGCGACCTGGGTGCGGCGGGCACGGATGGCCTCCATCGCGGCCGTCATGCTGGCCACCTGGACCGCGGCCCTGCTGTGGATCCAGCCGAACGGGCGACCGCCCGTAACGGCGTCGGTCACCACCCGGCCGCCGGACGCGGCGCCGGCGACACCGACCGCGAGCGCGTCCGCCTCCCGGCACTCCGGCGCGCTCGACGAGCCGATCCCCGGTGACGGGCGTGGCGCGGGCGCCTCGCCGGTCCCGACCCTCACCCGGCTCGCTTCCGAGCCGCCCGCACCGTCGAAGGCGCCGCCTGTCCCGGCACGTTCGACGGCGGCCGAGCGGCAGCGCACGGGCGTCCCGGCGAGCGCCCGGCCGGCCGCGCCGACGCTCACCCAGGCGGTGGGACGCTTCGACGCCACGCTGGAGGCCGGGGAGTACCTCGGGGCCATCCGCTCCGACGTCGCCCTCGACCTGCGGCAGGTGGTGCACAACCTGTTGAAGTCGCCGGACGACCCGGTCAGAGGGCTGACGAAGGTCCGCGAAAAGCTGGACGACCGGGAACGCGAAGGGGGTCTCACGCCGGACGTGCGCAAGGAACTGGACCGTGGGCTGACGCTGATCGGCGCCGCCCTCCAGCGCAGCGCCTGAGCCACCGCGTCCGCCGGACCACCGCGCTCCGGACCACCGCGCTCCGGATCACCGCGTCGTCCGGGTCACCCGCGTCCAGTGATCCACGGCGTCGGTGGTCCACCGTACGCCGAACGGCCGCCGGGCCCGCGCACCGGCGGCCGTTCGGCGACCAGACCGGCTAATCCATAAAAGCCGCCTTTTATGGACAACAATATTCTCCGGATAAGCCCGCGCGCGGCGCGCCGTGAGGCGTGCAATATCGCCGCCCCGCCGCCGGAGTTCACCACCTTGACAAGGATGTCTTGACAAACACGGGGCCGGGCCGGCGCCCGGAAGCCCGCTGGAAGGGGGCATCGGCGGGAGCGGAGTGGGAGCGCTCCCAAGACTCTGGGCCCTCTTGGGCCCCGATTCGCCCTCAGAGGCACTCCTTCCACGATGAAAGTTACAACGGGCTACGCAGGTCAGCGAGGCGCCTTCTCCGCTCCCGGTTGACGGGCCGGAAAACCGCGCCGAAGCATGACGTGCGCGACCTGGCCGTACAGAACGGCCGTGCCGTAAGCGGCCGTCGCGCTCCCCTCAGTCGTGAAGGAAACCTGATGACATCTCGATCGATCGGCACGAGGTGGAAGGCGGCCGTCACCGCGGTCGCGACCGCCGCCGCCACCACCGTGCTGGCCGTCACCTTCGGCTCCGCACCCGCCGCGGCGGCGGGCGGCACCGGCACCGGCTACCTGCACACCAACGGCAACAAGATCGTCGACAGCACCGGCGCCACCGTCCGGCTGACCGGCATCAACTGGTTCGGCATGGAGACCGACAACAAGACCTTCCACGGCCTGTGGGCGAACAACCCGTGGAAGAGCCAGCTCGACCTCATGGCGAGCCTGGGCTACAACACCATCCGGGTGCCGTTCTCCGACGACGCCATCAAGCCCGGCGCGGTCGCCACCAGCGTGAACACCTACTCCAACCCCGACCTGGTCGGCCTGTCGCCGATCCAGATCCTGGACAAGGTGATCGACTACGCGGGCGTCAAGGGGATGCGCATCATCCTGGACCGGCACCGGCCCACCTCGGCCGGCCAGACCGCCCTCTGGTACACCAGCGCCGTCCCCGAGAGCACCTGGATCAGTGACTGGAAGTCGCTGGCGCAGCACTACGCGGGCAACACCACCGTCATCGGCGCCGACCTGCACAACGAGCCGCACGCCGACGGCACCGAGCCCCAGAGCACCGGCTCGTGCTGGGGTTGCGGCGACACCGCCCGCGACTGGCGGCTCGCCGCGGAGCGGGCCGGCAACGCGATCTTGTCCGTGCAGCCCAACTGGCTCATCTTCGTCGAGGGCGTGAGCTGCCCGAGCGGCGGCAACGCCAACGCCTGGGACAACATCCCCGACGAGCCCTGCGGCTGGTGGGGCGGCAACCTCTCCAAGGCCAGGGACTACCCCGTGCGGCTCAACGTGGCCAACCGGCTGGTCTACTCCCCCCACGAGTACGCGACCTCGGTGTTCCACCAGACGTGGTTCGACGACCCGAACTACCCGGCCAACATGCCCGCCATCTGGGACAAGTTCTTCGGCTACCTCTACAAGGAGAACATCGCCCCGATCATGATGGGCGAGTTCGGCACCACGCTGGCCAGCAACACCGACAAGGTGTGGCTGCAGGAGCTGATGAAGTACACCGGCACCGGGGTGAACGGCATGTCCTTCACCTACTGGTCCTGGAACCCCAACTCCGGCGACACCGGCGGCATCCTGAAGGACGACTGGGCCACGGTCGACCAGGCCAAGCAGAGCATCCTGCAGCCCTACCTGATCCCGCCGGTCGGCGGCGGCACCGGGACCCCCACCCCGACGCCGACCAGGACCCCCACGCCCACACCCACCCCCACGCCGACCCGGACACCCACTCCTACGCCCACGCCCACGCCCACACCCACTCCCACGCCGACCCCGACCCCGTCGGCCGGCGCCTGCGGGTTGGCGTACACGATCACCAACGCCTGGTCGGGCGGGTTCCAGGCCCAGCTCACCGTCAAGAACAACGGGACCTCCGCCTGGAACAACTGGACGGTGACCTGGACGATGCCTTCCGGCGTCACCCTGGTCAGCGGCTGGAACGCCACGCTCACGCAGAGCGGGACCACCTTCACCGCCAAGGCGCCGAGCTACGCCCCCAGCATCGCTCCGGGGCAGTCGGTCTCCGTCGGCTTCACCGCCAACGGCCCCTCGACGCCGGCCCCGGCATCCTTCGTCTGCTCCTGAGACGACGATCGTCCCCGGTCGCGGGCGCCGCACGACGGCGGCCGTGAGCCGGGGAGACCCTCCCCGATGAGATCGGCCCCGGACGGACACCCGTCCTCCGGCCGAACGGCGGGCGGGCGCGCGACGCGCCCGCCCGCTTTTCTCATGTCCGGAATCCGGTCTTTTCCACGGGCGTCCCCGGCGGATTCGGCCACCGTCCTCCCACCGAAGCGGACGACGCGGCCCCCGCCCATTTCCCCCTGCGGCGCGCTTAAATGCCTTGCCGGAAACCGCGCCCCTTCCACCGGCAACGGGACACTTTTCCTTTTTATCCGCAGATGGCGTCGGAATTAAATCATCCGCATGTCGCACGAGGATAGCGGGTCCAACGATCAGTACCGTGAGGATCTCCAGACGCATCATCGGCAATGCGTTTTCTCATAGCGATACCGAAAGCAAAGGACCGCTTCATGAACAATGGCAGTCGTTCTCGTGCGGGGGCACGACATTTCGTTCGTTCCTTGCTGGCGGCGGCCCTCCCCGCGTTGGTCGCGATGGGAGCCGTCATCGCGACACCGCACGCCGCGAGCGCCGCCACGGCGCCGGTGCCGCTGGGCCCGGCCGCCGCGTTCGGACTCCTGGCCGGAACGTCGGTGCACAACACCGGCCCCTCGCTCATCACCGGGAACCTCGGGGTGAGCCCGGGGGCGGCCGTCACCGGCTTCCCGCCCGGCAGGGTGATCGGTGTCACCCACGCGGGCGACCCCATCGCCGCGCTCGCCCAGACGGCGCTGTCCACCGCCTACAGCGACGCGGCGAGCCGCGTCGCGACCGCCACCGTGCCGCCGCAGCTCGGGGGGACCACCCGCGGGCCGGGGGTGTACGACTCCACCGGCGGTTCCTTCGCGATCACCGGCAACCTGACGCTGGACGCGCACGGAGACCCCAACGCGGTCTTCATCTTCCGCACCTCCGGCCCCGGCTCGCTGAACGCCCTGCCGGGGAGCACGGTGACCCTCACCGGCGGCGCGCGGGCGTGCAACGTCTTCTGGCGGGTCGTCGGGAGGACCATCATCGGCGCGGGCGCGGTCCTCGACGGCACCGTCCTGGCCGGCGCCGGGGTCGACATCGGCACGAGGGCGATCGTGAACGGCCGCGTGCTGGCGCGCACCGGCGCCGGCGTCGCGCTGAACGACGCCCGGATCAGGCGGCCGATCTGCGGGGGCAGGACGACGGTCACGCTGACCACCTCCTGCTCCGACCCCGGGCACCGGGGCCCGCTGAGCCTCACCGCCACGGTGCGCACCAACGGCACGACCCCGCCGACCGGCCAGGTGGTGTTCCTCGCCGACGGGATCAGCCGGGGCGCCGCCCCGCTGGACGCCACCGGGCAGGCGGTTCTCGTGCCCCCGGCCCTCGAGGAGGGACCGCACTCCATCACCGCCCTGTTCCCCGGCAGCGCGTCGTTCGACTCGAGCCTCTCGGCGACGATCCACCAGGACCTCGGTCCCGGCGGCGCCTGCCCCGAGGTCTGCGTGGAGAAGGTGGAGAAGAAGGAAGAGGACGACAGCGCCGCCAAGGGAAGGCATGAGGTCCGCGCGGACGACAGAAAGGTGGACGACAGGGCGCGCAACATCCGTCATCACCACAACAGGAACGACGACCGCCTCGTGGAGTTCGCCAACGTGCGCACGATCACCGGCGTGCTCGGCGAGGGCGGCGGACACCGCCACCATTCCCGAAGCGACCGTCACCGCGGCCATCAGGGCGGCCATCAGGGCGGGCAGGCCCACGGTGGGCACCGGCACCAGGGCCACGGCCAGGCTCACGCCCGCTCGCAGGCAAGCTCCCAGGCTCAGGCCCAGGCGCGGCAGCGCCCGGCTCTGGGTGTCACCGGCTGACGACACCTTCGGTGACCTCCGCGACATCTGCTGACGACACCGCCTGAACGCTCGCGGGGCCCGTCCGATTTCTCGGACGGGCCCCGAACGTTATGGGAGAACCTCTGGGTCAGGCCACCTTGCCCGGCGACCGCTGCTCCCGGACGGCGGGGACGCCGTCTCTGCGGCGTCTGCCCGGCCGGACGGCCCGGCCGCGACCGCCGTCCCCGGCGACACCGGCGCCGTCCCACCCGCGATAGGCCCCCGCCGGCTCCTCACGGACGGCCGGCGACCCGTCCGACGGGACGCCCGCCTCAGGGACGCCCGCCTCAGGGACGGCCGGCGACACAGCGGCTTCCGGGCCGGCCGGCGACACGGCCGCTTCCGGGCCGACCGGTGGAGCGGCCGGCGACGGGGCGGCCTCGGAGACGGCCGGTGACGCGACCGGAGTGGAGACGGCCTCGTGGGGGAACGGCGGAGCGGCCGGAGCGCCGTCCACGTCCAGGCGAAGCTCGCCCTGCGCCTCCCGGCGGGACTCGCCGTCCACGTCTGAGCCCAGCCCGTCCTGCGCCTCCCCGCGGGGCTCGCCGCCCATGGCCTGGGAGGCCGTCCGCTCGGGCTCGCGCCCGGCGACCGGCCGCAGATCGCTCTCCCGGCCGCCCGGCACGGCGTCCTCGCCGCCCGAAACGGGGTCCTGGCCACTCAGTGCGGGGTCCTGGCTGGTGTGAGCGGGGCCCTGGCCGCTCAGTGCGGGGTCCTGGCTGGTGTGAGCGGGGCCCTGGCCGCTCAGTGCGGGGTCCTGGCTGGTGTGAGCGAGGTCCTGGCTGATCGGGGCGGGGTGCCGGCCGCTCAGTGCGGCGTCCTGGCTGGTCGGGGCGGCCTCACCGGCTCGCTCCCGCTGACGGCGGTCGAACTCCTCCTCGAGCTCCCGCGTGCGTGACGCGAAGTCGTCCACGGCATCCTCGGAACCGCGAAGCAGCGTCTCCATCCATGACTCCTCGAGCTCCTGGAGCTCGGCGCGCAGATCTCGCACGCTCAGGTTTCTCGGATCGACTCTGTTCATGACTCCACCCTGTACCCAAAGGCCCAAAACCGTCACCTTCAGACAAAGCGGGATATCTCACACCAGGCATCCAGCCGTGATCATTTCCGTGGGTCCCGCGCCGGGGCGGCGAGCCGAGCGGACGCTCCCACGCCGGCGTCACGACCAATCGATCATTTCCGGCCGTGACGTGGGCCGCCGCACCCGTCCGACCTGCCCCGCACCCACCCGGGGGAAGCTCCGGCCGCCACTCCCCGGCCTGCCCGGCGGACGGCCGGGAAACCCGTTCACGGCGCTTCATGACCAGTTGAAACTTTCAACAGCGCTCCGCCCGCCGACATAAGGCGAAGCTAAGAACGGGCAGGCTGGCGACGCCAGAGGCGTCCGTCGCCTGAAATCCGCCTGACATGTCATTGACATCTTTGGTGTACCCAGCAGAATCCATGGTGGGAGCGCTCCCATAAGTCCACTTCTTCCCCACCCGGTGCGAGACCTGACGTTGTGCAACCTTCTGTACCGTCCATCGCCATTCATCACTTTGGAGTACCTCCAGAATGTCAACAACATCCTTAGGAGCGGGAGCGCTCCCACGGTCACGGATGAAAAGACGTGCCGTGTGGCTGGCGCTGACCAGCCTGGTGGCGGGCCTGTTCACCGTCCTGGCCTCCGTACCGGCATCCGCGGCCGTCGCCTGCACCGTCGACTACAGCACCAACGACTGGAACAACGGCTTCACCGCGAACGTCAAGATCACCAACAACGGTGACGCCTGGTCGAACTGGTCGCTCGGCTTCACCTTCGCCAACGGCCAGCGCGTGACCCAGGGCTGGAGCGCCAACTGGACCCAGAGCGGCGCGAACGTCACGGCCACGAACATGAGCTACAACGGCAACGTGGGCAGTGGCCAGTCGGTCGGCATCGGGTTCAACGGCTCCCACACCGGCACCAACTCCAAGCCCACGTCGTTCACCATCAACGGCACGACGTGCAACGGTGGCGGTACCCCCACCAACCAGCCGCCGACGGTGAGCCTGACCTCGCCCACCGCGGGCCAGACCTACACCGCGCCCGCCACGGTGAACCTCGCCGCCAGCGCCGCCGACTCCGACGGTACGGTCAGCAAGGTCGACTTCTACCAGGGCAGCACGCTGATCGGCACCGACACCAGCTCGCCGTACACCTACAGCTGGACCAACGTCGCGGCCGGCAGCTACTCGCTGACCGCGAAGGCGACCGACAACTCCGGAGCGACGACCACCTCCTCTCCGGTGGGCATCACGGTGTCGGGCACGCAGACCTCCAGCATCGTGACCAGCGCGAGCTCGCTCCTGGTTCCCGAGGGCGGCTCCGCGACCTACACGGTGAGCCTGTCCCGCCAGCCCTCCAGCAGCGTGACCGTGACGACGGCCAAGGCGAGCGGCGGTGACGCCGACCTCACGATCTCCTCAGGCGCGTCGCTGACGTTCACCACCTCCAACTGGAACACCCCGCAGACCGTGCGCATCGCGGCCGCCGAGGACTCCGACACCACGGCCGGCACCGCGACGTTCACCTCGACCGCGAGCGGCTGGACCTCCGCCTCCGTGGCCGCCACCGAGGCCGACAACGACGGCACCAGCGGCGGCAACGAGTACATCACCCGCTTCACCACGATGTACAACAAGATCCACGACTCGGCGAACGGGTACTTCTCCCCGCAGGGCGTCCCCTACCACTCGGTGGAGACCCTGATGGTCGAGGCCCCGGACCACGGTCACGAGACCACCTCCGAGGCGTTCAGCTACTTCCTGTGGCTGGAGGCGGTGTACGGCCAGGTCACCGGCACGTGGACCAACTTCAACAACGCCTGGGCGACGATGGAGAAGTACATCATCCCCTCGCAGCAGGACCAGCCCACCAACTCGTTCTACGACGCGAGCAAGCCGGCCACCTACGCCGGTGAGTGGAACAACATCTCGCAGTACCCGTCCAAGCTCGACAGCGGCGTCTCGGTCGGCAAGGACCCGATCGCGTCGGAACTGCAGAGCGCGTACGGCAACAAGGACATCTACGGCATGCACTGGCTGCTGGACGTCGACAACACCTACGGCTTCGGCCGCTGCGGCGACGGCACCACCAAGCCGGCCTACATCAACACCTACCAGCGCGGCCCGGAGGAGTCGGTCTTCGAGACCATCCCCCAGCCGTCCTGCGACACGATGAAGTTCGGCGGCCCGAACGGCTACCTGGACCTGTTCACCGGTGACGCGTCCTACGCCAAGCAGTGGAAGTACACCAACGCCCCCGACGCCGACGCGCGCGCCGTCCAGGCCGCGTACTGGGCCTACACCTGGGCCAAGGCGCAGGGCAAGGACTCCCAGATCTCGGCCACGGTCGCCAAGGCCGCGAAGATGGGTGACTACCTCCGCTACTCGTTCTACGACAAGTACTTCAAGAAGCAGGGCTGCACCAGCACCTCCTGCGCGGCGGGCACCGGCAAGGACAGCTCGGCCTACCTGCTGTCCTGGTACTACGCCTGGGGCGGCGCGACCGACACCTCGGCCGGCTGGGCGTGGCGCATCGGTTCCAGCCACAACCACTCCGGCTACCAGAACCCGCTCGCGGCCTGGGCCCTGTCCAACGTGGACGCGCTCAAGCCCAAGGGTGCGACCGCCGTCACCGACTGGAGCACCAGCCTGACCCGTCAGCTGGAGTTCTACCGCTGGCTGCAGTCGACCGAGGGCGCGATCGCCGGTGGCGCGACCAACAGCTGGGAGGGCCACTACGCGGCGCCGCCGTCCGGCACGCCGACCTTCTACGGCATGGCCTACGACTGGCAGCCGGTCTACCACGACCCGCCGTCGAACCAGTGGTTCGGCTTCCAGGCGTGGTCGCTGGAGCGCGTGGCCGAGCTGTACTACGCCAGCGGCAACACCACCGCCAAGGCCATCCTCGACAAGTGGGTCGCGTGGGCCATGGCCAACACCACGATCAACTCCGACGGGACCTTCCAGATCCCCTCGACGCTGAAGTGGACCGGCCAGCCCGACACCTGGAACGCCTCCAGCCCCGGGTCGAACGCGAGCCTGCACGTGTCGATCGCCGACTACACCACTGACGTGGGCGTCGCCGGCTCCTACGCCAAGGTCCTGATGTACTACGCCGCCAAGGCCGGCAACACCGCGGCGAAGAACATGGCCAAGGCTCTGCTCGACGGCATCTGGGCGAACGACCAGGACAGCAAGGGCGTGTCGGTGCCGGAGACCAAGTCGGACTACAACCGTCTCGACGACGCGATCTACGTCCCGTCCGGCTGGAGCGGCAAGATGCCGAACGGCGACACGATCAACTCCAGCTCGACCTTCATCTCCATCCGCAGCTGGTACAAGAACGACCCGGACTGGCCGAAGGTCCAGGCTTACCTGGACGGCACCGGCCCGGCGCCGACGTTCAACTACCACCGCTTCTGGGCGCAGGTCGACGTCGCCGTCGCCCTCGCCGAGTACGGCCGACTGTTCCCCTGATCCGGCCTCCCGCGGGTGTGGTGGCGCCTGACACGCCACCGCACCCCGGCCCCCCCGCGGGTGCGGCGGCGCCTGACACGCCGTCGCACCCCCGGCCGAAGGGGCGCGGCACGCCTTGACCGCGGCCGCCCCCCGGTACAGCGGGGTGCGGCGGGCCTGACCCCCGTCGCACCCCCGCCGACCACCACCGCCCCCGCGGCGCACCCATATCGGCTCCACCAGTTCCCCGGCTCGAGAGGCGATCGATGTCCCTCAGACGCGCGCTCACCGGCCTGGCGATCCTCGCCGCGTCGGCCACGCTCTTCCCTGTGTTCTCCTCACCGGCGGCCGCCGCCACCTTCAACTACGGCGAGGCGCTGCAGAAGTCGCTGTTCTTCTACGAGGCCCAGCGGTCGGGCGACCTGCCGGCCGGCAACCGCGTCACCTGGCGCGGCGACTCGGGGATGAACGACGGCCGCTCGGCCGGACTGGACCTCACCGGGGGCTGGTACGACGCCGGCGACCACGTGAAGTTCGGCCTCCCGATGGCGGCGAGCACGACGATGCTCGCCTGGGGCGCCGTGGAGTACCGCGACGCCTACCAGAGCTCGGGCCAGTTGACGTACCTGCTGGACAACCTCAAGTGGGTCAACGACTACTTCATCAAGGCCCATCCGTCGTCGAACGTGCTGTACGGCCAGGTGGGCAACGGCGGGACCGACCACGCGTGGTGGGGTCCGGCCGAGGTGATGCCGATGGAGCGCCCGGCCTACAAGATCGACGCCTCCTGCGGCGGCTCCGACCTCGCGGGTGAGACCGCGGCCGCGATGGCGGCCTCCTCCATGGTCTTCCGTCCGACGAACCCGACTTATGCCGACACGCTGCTCACGCACGCCAAGCAGCTCTACACCTTCGCCGACACGGTCAGGAAGGTGTACAGCGACTGCATCACCGACGCGGCGAGCTACTACAAGTCGTGGAGCGGCTACAACGACGAGCTGGTCTGGGGCGCGATCTGGCTGTACCGCGCCACGAACGACGCCTCCTACCTGAGCAAGGCGGAGACCTACTACGACAACCTCGGCACCGAGCCGCAGAGCACGACGCGCTCCTACAAGTGGACGATCGCCTGGGACGACAAGTCCTACGGCGCGTACGTGCTGCTCGCCAAGCTGACCGGCAAGCAGAAGTACGTCGACGACGCCAACCGCTGGCTCGACTGGTGGACCGTCGGCGTCAACGGCGCCAAGGTGAACTACTCCCCCGGCGGCGAGGCCGTGCTGGACACCTGGGGCTCGCTGCGCTACGCCGCCAACACCGCGTTCGCCGCCCTGGTCTACAGCGACTGGCTGAGCGACGCCACGCGCAAGACCCGCTACCACGACTTCGGGGTCCGGCAGATCAACTACGCGCTTGGCGACAACCCGCGCAGGTCCTCCTACATGGTGGGCTTCGGCGCGAACCCGCCGAGGAACCCCCACCACCGCACCGCGCACGGGTCGTGGTCCAACAGCCTCAACGAGCCGGCCGACAGCAGGCACATCCTGTACGGCGCTCTGGTCGGCGGGCCGAAGTCCAACGACGACGCCTACGCCGACAGCCGCAGCGACTACGTGATGAACGAGGTGGCGACCGACTACAACGCCGCCTTCACCGGCGCCCTCGCCCGGCTGTACAAGGAGTACGGCGGCACGCCGCTCGCGAACTTCCCGGTCGCCGAGACCCCGGACGGGCCGGAGATCTACCTGCAGGCGTCGCTCAACTCCACCGGCTCCACCTACACCGAGATCAAGGCGTTGCTGGTCAACCACTCGGCCTGGCCCGCGCGGGCGCTGACCGACGGGTCGTTCCGCTACTACTTCACCCTGGACGGCGACACCACGCCGAGCCAGATCACCCTGGCCTCGGCCTACACGCAGTGCAAGGCGCCGACCGGGCCGACGCAGTACTCGGGCAAGGTCTACTACGTCACGATCGACTGCTCCGGCACGACCATCGCGCCCGCCGGGCAGTCGGAGTCGCGGCGGGAGGCCCAGTTCCGCATCGCCAGCTCCTCCGGGTCGTGGGACCCCACCAACGACTGGTCCTACACCGGCGTCGCCACCACCCCCGGCGCCACGCCGGTCACCGTGACCAACATCCCGGTGTACTCGGGCGGCACCAAGATCTACGGCAACGCGCCCGGCTCGGGCCCCGACCCCACCCCGACCCCGACGCCCACTCCCACGCCCACGCCGACCCCGACGCCCACTCCCACGCCGACCCCGACGCCAACTCCCACTCCCACGCCCACGCCGACCCCGACGCCCACCCCGACGGCCGGTAAGGCGTGCGCGGCGGCCTACAAGGTCACCAGCAGCTGGGGCGGCGGCTTCCAGGCCGACGTGACCGTCCGCAACAGCGGCAGCGCGGCGATCACCGGCTGGACCGTGGCTTGGACGTTCCCCAGCAGCGGCCAGACGATCACGCAGCTCTGGAGCGGGACCTACACCCAGTCCGGGTCGGGCGTCTCGGTGAAGAACCTCTCCTGGAACGGCGGCCTGGCGGCCGGCGGGTCGACGGCGTTCGGCTTCACGGCGAACGGCGGCAGCGGAGTCCCCTCCTCCGTGACCTGCACGCCCGCCTGACCTCCCCATACGTGGTCTCGATATGCCCTGGGAGCGCGAGACCACAGCCCGGCCGGGCCCTGCAACGGGCCCGGCCGGGCCTCATGACGTCCGCCGTGCGACGCACAAGGTGTCTCTAAGGTGACATTTCCGGACATCCGCCAACACCTACCACCGGCTTGATGAGAATGGTGAGGACGTGTAACAGGCGGAACGGGGGGTTCACGTGGCACGGGCTGTCCGCGCGGCCGTCATCGCGGGCGTTCTCGTCCTGGCCGCGGGGTCGGCTCCCCTGCTGGTCGGCGGCGAGCCGAACCGGGTGGTGACCATCGCCATGGCCATCCAGGAAGGCCAGAAGCAGACGCGCTGGCCGGGCGGGCCGGTGCCGTACGTCTGGGGCGGTGGCCACGGCGCCCGGCCGGGCCCCTCGCTCGGCACCTGCCAGGGCTACCGCGGCTCCATCCGGCCGTGCCCCGCCGCCACCACCAAGGGCCTCGACTGCTCCGGACTCACCCGGTGGGTATACCAGCTCGCCTACAAGGAGGACGTGCTGGGCGGCGGCACCACCGACGACCACGTCCGCCGCCTGCGCAAGGTCCCGGCCGCCGCCGCACGCCCCGGCGACCTGGTCTTCTACGGGAAGATCCGCAAGCGGACCGTGAAGACGCACCACGTCGGCATCTACATCGGCGCCGGCCGCATGATCAACGCCCTGCGCACCGGCACGACGATCCGCACCGACCCGGTCGGCCTGCTTCCCGACCTGGCCGGCTACTACCGCTACGACGGCTGACGCGGGCCGCGACGACGCCGGCCCCACCTGAAAGTTTCTGACGTTCCCGCAGGTCACCGGGGGTGGACGGGCCGCCCGGTTGACCCGCGGCGCGGCGGCTTCTTACCGTCACGGCGACATCGAGGAGGAACCGATGACCGCCGTGTCACGGCCGCGCCACCCGCGCAAGATCCTGAGGACGACCCTCGTCGCGATGCTGGCCCTGGCCGCGTTCGGCGTCGTCGACCGGCCGCACGCGGCCACCGCGCTCGCCGACCCGCCGTACAAGGACCCCGGCCTGAGCGTCTCCGCCCGGGTGGAGGACCTGCTGTCCCGCATGACCCTGGACGAGAAGGTCGGCCAGATGACCCAGGCCGAACGGGCCGTGCTCAACCCGGTGTCGGACCTCGCGACCTACCGCATCGGCTCGGTGCTCTCCGGCGGCGGGTCCGCGCCCTCCCCCAACTCGGCCACCGGCTGGGCCGACATGTACGACAACTTCCAGCGGCAGGCGCTGTCCACCCCGCTCGGCATCCCGATGATCTACGGGGTCGACGCGGTGCACGGCGACAACAACGTGGGAGGCGCGACGATCTTCCCGCACAACATCGGGCTCGGCGCCACCCGCGACCCCGACCTCGCCCAGCGCGTCGGCCGGGCCACCGCCGAGGAGGTCTCGGGCACCGGGGTGGACTGGACGTTCGCGCCCTGCGTGTGCGTCGCCCGCGACGACCGCTGGGGGCGCACCTACGAGTCCTTCAGCGAGAACCCGCAGCTGGTGAGCCAGATGACGACGATCGTCGACGGCTTCCAGGGCTCCGCGCTCAACGGGTCCGCCTCCGTGCTGGCCACCGCCAAGCACTACCTCGGCGACGGCGGCACGACCGGCGGCAAGGACCAGGGTGACACCCAGATCAGCGAGGCCGACCTGCGCGCCATCCACCTGCCGCCGTTCAAGGCCGCCGTCGACCGCGGCGTCGGATCGGTCATGGTGTCCTTCAGTAGCTGGAACGGCCAGAAGATGCACGGCAACCGCTACCTGATCACCGATGTGCTCAAGGGCGAGCTCGGGTTCACCGGCTTCGTGGTCACCGACTGGGCCGCCATCGACCAGCTCGACGGTCAGTCCGGGTTCACCGCCGACGAGGTCAGGACGGCCGTCAACGCCGGCATCGACATGGTGATGGTGCCCAACGACTACAAGAAGTTCATCTCGCTGCTCAAGGCCGAGGTGCAGGCCGGCCGGGTCTCCACCGCGCGCGTCGACGACGCCAACCGGCGCATCCTGCGCAAGAAGTTCGAGCTCGGCCTGTTCGAGAAGCCGCTGACCGACCGCTCCTACACCTCGACCGTCGGCAACGCCGCCCACCGGGCGCTGGCCCGCGAGGCGGTGCGCAAGTCGCAGGTGCTGCTCAAGAACGACGGCAACGTGCTGCCGCTCGCCAGGTCCGGCGGGAAGATCTTCGTGGCCGGCAAGAGCGCGGACGACATCGGCAACCAGAGCGGCGGCTGGACGATCAGCTGGCAGGGGTCCTCCGGCGCGACCACCACCGGGACGACGATCCTGCAGGGCATCCGCGAGAAGGCCGGGTCCGGCACGACCGTCACCTACAACCGGGACGGGAGCGGCATCGACTCCTCCTACCGGGCCGCCATCGCCGTGGTGGGCGAGACCCCGTACGCCGAGGGCCAGGGCGACCGGCCGTCGTCGCTGTCCCTGGACGGCACCGACCTCGCCACGCTGTCGCGGCTGCGGGCCTCCGGGGTGCCGGTGATCGTGGTCCTGGTCTCCGGGCGGCCGATGGACATCGCCGCGCAGATCGACGGCTGGCGGGCGCTGGTGGCCGCGTGGCTGCCCGGCACCGAAGGGGGTGGCGTCGCCGACGTGCTGTTCGGCGACTACGCGCCCAGCGGCAAGCTGCCGATGACGTGGATGCGCCAGTTCTCCCAGGAACCCATCAACGCGGGCGACGGCAAGCCGGCCCTGTTCGACTACGGCTACGGCCTGACGTACTCCACCGCCACGCCGACGCCCACGCCGACACCCACGCCCACCCCGACACCGACTCCGACACCGACTCCGACACCGACTCCGACACCGACGCCCAGTCCGACACCGACACCGACTCCGACACCGACGCCCACGCCCAGCCCGACGCCGACACCCACGCCCACCTCCGGCGGCGGGTTCGGGTGCAAGGTGGCCTACAAGGTGACCAGCCAGTGGCAGAACGGGTTCAACGGCGAGGTGACGATCAGTGTCACCGGCGCGGCGGTCAACGGCTGGACTCTGGCCTTCTCCTTCGCCGGCGACCAGCGCGTCACCAACGCCTGGAACGCCCGGGTCACCCAGAACGGCCGTCAGGTGACGGCGGCCGACGGCGGATGGAACGGCGCCATCTCCCCCGGCGGCTCCGCCTCCTTCGGCTTCGGCGCCTCCTACAGCGGAACCAACACC
Organism: Sphaerisporangium rhizosphaerae; assembly: GCF_042665155.1. Lineage (NCBI taxonomy): Bacteria > Bacillati > Actinomycetota > Actinomycetes > Streptosporangiales > Streptosporangiaceae > Sphaerisporangium > Sphaerisporangium rhizosphaerae. The sequence continues at coordinate 320,052 of NZ_JBHTCG010000008.1, forward strand.
GCCCCCGCCGCCTTCACGCTCAACAACACCCAGTGCGCCCTGGCATGACGTTCGGCGGTATATGACATTTGTCTGCTTGATTTCCGGATGGTGCCCACTGCGACGCAGTGCCGTGGTGCTGCCAGAGTAGAGACGTGGAATCCGCTGATCTCTCCCTCCGGCCGCCACGGCACCGCGTCAGCCGCACCGCGATCTGGTTCTGGACGGTACGGGCCGTCCTCGGGTGGCTCGTGCTGACCGCCGTGCAGGTGGCCTGGCTGCTGCTCGACGACGGTGACCGCGGCCCGCACGTCGTGGCGTTCGCCGTCACGGCCGTGCTCGCCGTGGCCCACGTGGCCGTCATGCCCTGGTGGCGCTACAAGGTCCACCGCTGGGAGACGACGGCCGACGCCGTCTACACCCAGTCGGGCTGGCTCCGGCAGGAGTGGCGCATCGCGCCGATCTCCCGCATCCAGACGGTCGACAGCGAGCGCGGCCCGCTCGAGCAGCTGTTCGGGCTGGCCAACGTCACCGTCACCACCGCCTCGGCCGCGGGCCCGCTGCGCGTCCACGGCCTCGGCCGCGACACCGCGCGCCGCCTGGTCGACGAGCTCACCGCGCGCACCGAGGCGACCACGGGTGACGCGACGTGAGCACCTCGGAAAGGGACGAGGTGAGCGCCTCGGAAGGCGACGGTGTCAGCACGTCGGAGAACAAGGACGCGAGCACGGCCCGCCCGGTGAACGGGGCCGAGGCGCCGTGGCGCCGGCTGAGCAGGCGGATGCTGCTCGTCCACCCGGTGCAGGAGACCATCCGCAACATCCCCGCCCTGGCCGGCCTGCTGCTCGCCGGGTTCAGTCACGGCGAGCAGGGAGGGCGCCTGTGGGGTCTGGCCGGCCTGGCGCTCACGCTGGTACTGGGCACGCTCCGGTGGTTCACCACCACCTACCGCGTCACCCCGCAGTACGTGCAGGTGCGCAAGGGCCTGCTGCGCAGGCAGGTGCTCACCGCGCCGCGCGACCGCATCAGGACCGTGGACGCGACCTCCCACATGCTGCACCGCCTCCTGGGGCTGGCCCGGGTGGAGATCGGCACCGGCCGCACCGACACCAAGCGCGGCGGCGCCCTGCGCCTGGACGCGCTGCGCGCCGACGAGGTCGCCCGGCTGCGCGAGGAGCTCCTGCACCGCCCGCCCGCGGACGCGGCGTCCGCCGAGGGAAGCCAGGGGCCGCTCCCCGCCGGAGGGCCGGACGGCCGTGACGGGACCGGCGGCCGTGAAGGCGGGACGCGGGAGGTCCCGCGGCTCCGGCGCGTGGCGGTGGAGACCGAGCTGGCGGCTCTTCACCCCGCGTGGATCCGCTACGGGCCGTTCACCATGTCCGGGCTCATCACCGCCGGTGTGCTCGCCGGTTTCCTCTCCCGCATCGCCGGCGAGGGCAACGTGGACCTGCTCCAGGTGGGCCCGGTGCGGCAGGTCGTCGACCGGCTCGGCCAGGAGGCGCTGTGGGCGCAGGTCACCGCCGTGGTGGCCGTGCTCGCGGTGTTCGTCGCGGTGGCCTCCACACTCGGGTACGTGCTGGCGTTCTGGCGGTTCCGCCTGACCCGCACGGCGGGCGGCACGCTGCACGTCACCCGCGGGCTGGTCACCACACGGGCGACCACCCTGGAGGAGCGCCGCCTGCGCGGCATCGAGGTGAGCGAGCCGCTGCCGCTGCGCGTGGCGGGCGGCGCGCGGCTGATCGCCGTGGCCACCGGCCTGCGGGTCGGGCGCGGCGCGCAGCGCGGCGGTTCCATGTTGCTGCCCCCCGCCCCGCGCGCGGAGGCCGTGGCGGTGGCGGGCCGGGTGATCGGCACCGCGGGTCCGCTGACGGTAGAGCTCACCCCGCACGGCCCGGCCGCGCTCCGCCGCCGCTTCACGCGGGCGCTCGCCGTGTGCCTGCCGGTGACGGCGGCGCTCGCGGCGCTGTGGGAGTGGGAGGGGTGGCCCGCCTGGGCCTGGCAGCTCGCCCTGCTCGGCACGGTCGCCACCGTGCCTCTCGCGGCCGACCGCTACCGCGCCCTCGGCCACGCGCTGACGCCGGGCCACCTGGTCACCCGGTGGGGCACGCTGGTGCGCCGCCGTGTGGCCCTGGACCTGGACGGCGTCATCGGCTGGAACATCCGCAGGTCGTTCTTCCAGCGGCGCGCCGGCCTGGCCACCCTCACCGCGACCACGGCGGCCGGCCGCCAGGGGTACGGCGTGTGGGACGTCGAGATCGGTGAAGCCCTGCGCCTCGCCGACCAGGGAATTCCCGGTCTGCTGACCCCGTTCTTGCAGAAGGCCGCGACCGCGCCGGGCGGCGCCGAGGCGGCGTCCCCTCCGGCACGGCGGTAGCCGCCGGCCCCTAGGGGCGGCACCCGCCCCGTCCGCCCCGCGGAACCCGCCGGTCACCGGCTTAAGAGGCCCCTTCGGGGGCACTGAAGGGTGCGGCCCGCCGACGGCGCCGCGCCCGCCGCGCCCGGTGAACGCCGGGTCGCGGCCGGTGAACGATGAGGGGGGAGCGAGCCTTCATGAGCAGACAGCCCGGTAGCGACCGCGGGTCCGGCGGGAAGGGCGGGCGCACCCGCGCGGCGGCCTCCGAGAAAGTGGAGCCGAAGGCGGGGAGCGGCAAGACCCGGATCACGGTGAGCGAGCGGCTGCGGACGGCGCTGCGCAGGGCCTCCGGCCGTGACGGCAGGCGCTTGCGGACGGTGGCCCGCGAGGCGTACGGGTGGAAGGACCTGCGGCCGGGCCAGCGCGAGGCGATGGAGCACCTGCTCGCCGGGCGGGACGTCCTGGTCGTCATGCCGACCGGCAGCGGCAAGTCGGCCGTCTACCAGATCCCCGCCCTGCTGCTGGACGGGCCGACCGTGGTGGTCTCCCCGCTGATCGCCCTGCAGCGCGACCAGGTCGCCGGGCTGGCCGAGGCCGACGCGGGCGGCGCGGTCGCGGTGAACTCGGCGCAGTCCGGCGGCACCAGCGACGCCTCGCTCGACCAGGTGCACGCGGGCACCGCCGAGTTCGTGTTCCTGTCCCCCGAGCAGCTCGCCAAGCCCGAGGTGATCGACCGGCTGCGCGAGGCGCGGCCGTCCCTGATCGCGATCGACGAGGCGCACTGCGTCTCGGCGTGGGGGCACGACTTCCGCCCCGACTACCTGCGGCTCGGCAAGGCGATCGAGCGGCTCGGCCACCCGCCGGTGGTCGCGCTGACCGCCACCGCCGCGCCGCTGGTGCGCGACGACATCCTCACCTCTCTCGGCCTGCCGGACGCCGAACTGGTCGTGCGCGGCTTCGACCGGCCGAACATCGACCTCCAGGTGCGCAGGTTCGTCGGCAAGGAGGACAAGCGCCGCGCCCTGATCGAGGACGCCGCCGCCCGCCCGGGCCTCGGCCTGATCTACGTCGCGACCCGCCGGTCCGCCGAGGAGTACGCCACCGCGCTGCGCGAGGCCGGGCGGCGGGCCGAGTCCTACCACGCGGGGATGAAGGCCGCCGACCGGCACCGGGTCCACGAGCTGTTCCGTGACGGCGATCTGGACGTGGTGGTCGCCACCTCGGCCTTCGGCATGGGCATCGACAAGCCGGACGTCAGGTACGTCCTGCACGCCGACCCGCCGGACTCGCTCGACTCCTACTACCAGGAGATCGGCCGGGCGGGACGCGACCAGGAGCCGGCCTCGGCCGTGCTGTTCTACCGGCCCGAGGACCTCGGCCTGCGCAGGTTCTTCGCCGGCGGCCGGGTCGACGAGGAGATGCTGGTGCGGGTGGCGACGCTGGTCGGCGAGCACGGCGGGGTGGTCCCGGCACGGGAGCTGCGCGACCTGCTCGACGTCGGCTCCTCCAAGCTGACCGGCGTGGTGAACCTGCTGGAGCGGACGGGCGCGGTCACGGTGACCGAGCGGGGCGACCTGCGCGCCGTGGAGGACGGTCCCTCGCCCGAGGACGCGGCGGCGCGGGCGGCCGAGCTCGACGCGACCCGGCGCCGGGTGGACGAGTCCCGCATCGACATGATGCGCGCGTACGCCGAGACCACCGGATGCCGGCGGCGGACGCTGCTGGAGTACTTCGGCGAGCCGTACGAGCGGGCCTGCGGGAACTGCGACACCTGCCGCGCCGGCACGGCCACCGGGAACATCCCCGAGGAGCACGCCGGCGAGACGCCCTTCGCGATGCACGCCAAGGTCCGGCACAGCGAGTGGGGCCCGGGCGTCGTCATGAGCCGCGAACCCGACCGCGTCACGGTCCTGTTCGAGGAGGTCGGCTACAAGACCCTCTCCCTCGAAGCCGTCGAACGCGAGAACCTCCTCGTCCCCGTCCCCTGAACCTTTCTCGTCGCCTCGCGAAGAAGACCCCCTCCCGCGTCCACGGACACGGCAGGGGGTCTTCTTCGCTACGCGGCGGTGCGGGTCAGCCGCCGTGCGGGGCCGGGATCGGGCGGGTGGTGGATTTCCTGCCGGGGAGCAGGGGGGTGCCGAGGATGGCGTGGGCGACGACGGCGAGGCAGACGAAGCCGAGGACCAGACCCCAGCTCACGTCGGTCAGATGGTGCATGCCGCGGTAGAGCCGGGAGACCGCGACGATCAGCGGGGCGGCCAGGCCGACCGCCCACAACAGGACCTTCAGCACGGTGTGGCGATGAGCGTGCAGGGTGAGCACCAGGGCCATCCCGCAGTAGAAGCCGACGGCGGCGCTGGTGTGCCCGGAGGGGAAGCTGGAGGTGGGCGGCGCCGGGTCCAGGTGCTGGACGGTCGGCCTCGGACGCTGGATGAACACCGTGGCCAGCAGGAAGACGATCGACTGCGACCAGACGGCCAGGATGATGAAGACCGACTCGCGCCAGCGCCCGAAGGCGAAGCGGAAGGTCAGGGCGGCGATCGCGGTGAGCACGACGATCACCGGGGTGTCCGACAGCATCGACCCGAAGTGCGTGAGCGTGTTGAACAGCGGGGTGCGGTCGGCCGCGAAGCCCTGGTTGACCGCGATCTCGCCGGCGACTTCGCTGTGGAACGGCTTGATGATGAGCCATCCGACGCCGAGGGTCACCACCGCCAGCACCGCGAGAGGCGCGAGGAGGAGGCGGAGCGTCCACGCGGCGGTCTGTGACCAGCCCGTGTCCCGGTTCGCCACCACTCTAGTGTCGGTGACCATGCGCAGTTCCCTTCGTTGAGATGTCCTGCATAGCCTCCGGCTCCACGCCTTCGCGGTGTGGTTCGGCCGGTCGGCGCCCGATGTCGCGGCGCCAGGTCTCGAAGGCCGCGGCGGTCGCCGCGACGACGGCGGCGCCGAACACGACGCCCGCCACCACGTCGCTCACCCAGTGGACGCCGAGCGCGACGCGCGTGTAGGCCACGCCGAGCACGATGATCGCGCCCGCGATCCAGGCGGCCACTCGCTGCCGGCGGGAGAGCAGCGGCATCACCAGCAGCAGGACGATGCCGACGCCGAGCGTCGCGTTGACGGCGTGCCCGGAGGGGAAGGACGAGCCGGGCGCCAGGTCCACGGGGTTGGGCAGGTGGGGCCGGGCGCGGGCGACGACCACCTTGAGCGCCAGCCCGAGCAGCCCGCCGACGGTGATCGTGGTGACCGCCCAGGCGGCCAGGCGGGGGGCGCGCTTGTAGACCAGCCAGACCGCGGCGGCCCCGACCACGATCCGCCACGGCCCGGGGCCGAAGACGTCGGTCCACAGCCGCAGGAAGCTCACCCACGCGGGGTGGTCGACGGCGTAGGCGTGCAGGGAGTTGGCCGCGCCCTCGTCCAGCCGGTTGAGCGGGCCGAAGGAGGTCTTCACCAGCACCAGCAGGAGCGTGAACGGGACCAGGACCAGGAACAGCGCTCCCGAGACCAGGCTCAGGCGGAGCCCGAGCCTTGCGTCCTTGTCCATCCGCCTGCGGGCCCAGCCGTGCCGGCGTCCCTTCGGCCGGGCCTGATCGGCGATCGCGTGCCCGAGCCGGCGCCCGGTTGTGAAGATGCTCATGACCGTCTTTCTCCCACCTTGTCGCCTCCCGTGCGGTGTCCGGTCCCGCTCGGCCCGGGGTCAGGGACGATGGGGTCCCCGACCCCGCCCCGGCACGCTTCGAGCTGCGCCGCGAACGACAGTCCGAGGAACAGCGCGACGGAGCTGAGCAGCGACCACAGCAGCAGCGCCATCACGGCGGTCAGCGGGCCGTAGGTCGTGCCGAACGAACCGGTGTGCTCGATGTAGAACGTCAGCCCCCAGGTGAACAGCAGCCACAGCGTCAGCGCGACGACGCCTCCGGCGGCGAGCCAGGTGTGGCCGGGCTGCTTGCGGCGCGGCGCGGCGCGGAACAGCACCGAGGCCGACAGCAGCGCCAGCAGGAACCCGACCGGCCAGCGCAGCAGCGTCCAGGCCGTGAGGGCCGTGTCGCTCCAGTGGTACACCTGGGCGAGCGAGCGGCCGATGGCCTGGCCGCCCACCATGGTCGCGAAGCCGAGGGTCATGAAGGAGCCGGCGCTGACCGCCATCAGCACGGCCTTGGTGTACTTGCGGCGGAAGGGGCTGTCCCGCTCCACGCCGTAGATGCGGTTGGCGCCCCGTTCGACCTGGGCCATGGCGGTGGTCAGGCCGACCAGAGCGGTGACCAGGCCGAGCCAGAGCGCGATGGCGCCGCCGGCGCCGGCGTGGTGGCGGCTGACCGCGAGAGCGTCGTTGACCACCTCGGCCCCGTCGCCGGGGACGAACCGGCGGATGGCGAGCTGCACGACCTGGCCGATCCGCTCCTGGTGCAGCACGGTGCTGAGCCCGACGACGGCGATGGCGCCGGGGATCACCGCCAGGCAGATCTGGAAGGCCAGGGCGCGGGAGTGACTGAAGCCGTCCGCGTAGCGGAACCGGACGAAGGAGTCGCGGACCAGGTGCCATCCGCCGTAGTGGCGCAGCGTCGCCCAGGCGTCGTCGGCGCCGAGCTCCTCGCCGCTCATGGACCTGGTCTGCGGTACCGCGGTCGCCGTTCCCATGGGTCAGCTCTCCGTTCCGCGGGGCGTGCGTAGCAGCAGCGCCTTCGGGCGTGTCTCGACGGACATGGTGGTGGCGTGGCCGATCGGGTCGCCGTCGCATTCGTGCAGCACGGGCGGGTCCACCGTGATGAGGGCACGGGAGGCGGTGTACCGCTCGGCGCGCCGGTCGTGGCGCCGCGAGCGGGTGAGCACGTGCCAGGCCACGTGGAGCCAGTCCGTCGGGGTGCGGGGAGCCAGGATGAGGATGTCGAGCAGCCCGTCGTCCGGGCGCGCCTCGGGCAGGAGCTCCAGCCCGCCCTGGAGGCGGCCGACGTTCCCGACGAGCACCATGACCGCCCGCCGGCGGATGGTGGTGCGCCCGTCCAGGCGCAGCGTGACGCGGAAGGGGCGGTCGGTGATGTGCTTGACCACGCCGCTCACGTAGGCGAGCCAGCCGATGCGGTTCTTGGCGTCCTCGCTGGTGCTGTCGGCCATGGCGGCGTCCAGCCCGATGCCGGCCATGACGACGAAGGGACGCCCGTCCAGGACGCCGAGGTCGATGGCCCTGGTGCGCCCGGCGACTCCTACGCGGACGGCCTCGGGCAGCGCGGTGGGCATGCCGAGGTTGCGGGCCAGCAGGTTTCCCGTGCCGGCGGGCAGGATGGCCAGCGGCACGCCGGTGCCCATCAGGCCCTCGGCGCATCCGCGGACGGTGCCGTCCCCTCCGGAGGCGAAGACCACGTCGACGCCCTCGGCCAGGGCCTTGGCGGTCACGCCCGCGCCGGGGTCCTCGGCGGTGGTCTCGTACCACAACGGCTCGTCCCAGCCGTGCCGCGCCAGTTCGGCGGTCACGTCGGCACGGTGGCGGTCCGGGTCGGCCACCCGGAGCGGGTTCATAATCACGGCAGCTCGAGGCACGGCAGTGCGTGCTACCCCGATAATCCCGCTTTGAACAGGGGTGCGGCGACATCAGCGGCGTACGTCCTGTTTCGGCAGATAGACGCGGTTGCGGTCCTTTACCGTCGCCCGTCCGATCGCCTGGCGCGCACCTCGCTCAGGCGCCGCCGCCGATCTCGCACACCACGCAACTGATGTTGTCGGGACCGCCGCCGTCCCTGGCCAGGGCGATCAGCCGGTCGGCCGCCTCGCCCAGGTCCGCAAGGGAGGTCAGCGTCTCGTGCAGCGCCTGCGGGCCCACGACGCCGCTCAGCCCGTCCGAGCACAGCAGGTAGCGGTCGCCCGGGCGCGCCTCGCGCAGGGACAGGTCGGGCTCGACCGAGCCGCTGCCGCCGAGCGCCCGCATGAGCAGCGACCTGCGCGGATGCGCGGCGGCCTGCTCGGGGGTCATCTGACCGTCGTCCACGAGCGACTGCACGAGGGTGTGGTCGCGCGTGATCTGGTACAGCATGCCCTCGCGCAGCATGTACGCGCGGGAGTCGCCGATGTGGGCCAGGGCGAAGCGGCCGCCGTCCCAGAGCATGGCGGTGAGCGTGGTGCCCATGCCGGTGAGCTTGGGGTCGCGGTCGGCCATGTCCTTCAGGCGCCGGACGGCCTCGGTGATGGCGGACTCCATCGCCCCGAGCAGGTCGCCGCTCGGCGGATCGCCGTCCAGGACGGACAGCGCGGCGATGACGGTGGCGCTGGCGACCTCGCCATGACTGTGCCCGCCCATGCCGTCGGCGACGGCGAGCAGGCGGGGGCCGGCGTACACCGAGTCCTCGTTCTGCTCCCGGCGCAGACCGACGTCGGTGCGGGCCGCGTAGCGCAACGTGAACGACGCGTTGTTTGACATGTCCTCAGTAAATCATTGGTTGAAACACTTCACAAGCACATATTCTGTGGATTGGAGCGGCAAGGTGGACTAATCTGACCCTGAGCCGCCAAGGTACCGGTAGGCGAGCAGGAAGGGGCGACGCTTATGGGACACGACGCCACGTTGAACGCGGGCGACATCGCCCGGCTCGCCGATGTCGGCCGCGCGGCGGTGAGCAACTGGCGGCGTCGCTACGACGACTTCCCCCAGCCTGTGGGCGGCACGGCCGCGAGCCCGCTCTTCTCCCTTCCCGAAGTCGAGGACTGGCTGCGCCGTAACGGCAAATCGTATGAGATGTCGCTCGGCGACCGCGCGTGGCAGCGGTTACGAGCCGCCGGTGACGACCTGCGCCTGGGCGACCTGGTGGCCTGCGCGGGCGCGTTCCTGCTGTACCTGCGGCGCGACCCGGGCGGCTGGAAGGCCGTCACCCGCAGCCAGGAGCCCGCCAAGCGGCTGCACCAGGCCGCCGCCGCGGCCACGGCCGACCTGCCCGTGCCGGTCGACTGGAGCCTGGTCGACATCCGGCTGTACCGCCTGCTCGCCGACCTGGCCGCCGAACAGGGGCCGGCGGACGCCTTCGAACTGCTCTGCGAGCGTTACGTCGAGGCCCACTCGCGCCGCCTGTCGGTCACGCGGGCCGACCACGCCGAGCTGATGGCCCGGCTCGCCGGCGCCCACCCGTCCCCACGCTCCCGCGCCGAGCCCGCGGAAGGCTCCGCCGAGCCCGCGGAAGGGTCCGCCGAGGTCGCGGGAGACCCGGCCGGCGGCCCCGCGACCGTGTTCGACCCGGCCTGCGGAGTGGGCGCCCTGCTGCTTCCCTTCACCGGGGCGCGCGTGCTCGGCCAGGAGAGCGGCGAGACGGCGGCGCTGCTGGCGGCCGTGCGGCTGCTGCTGCGCGGCCTGCGCGCCGACCTGGTCGCCGGCGACTCCCTGCGGCAGGACGGCTTCCCCGACCTGCGCGCCGACGTCGTGGTCTGCGATCCGCCGTTCAACGAGCGCGCCTGGGGTCACGAGGAGCTCACCGGCGACCCCCGCTGGGAGTACGGCCTGCCGCCGCGCGGCGAGTCCGAGCTCGCCTGGGTGCAGCACTGCCTGGCCCGCGTCCGCCCCGGGGGCCTGGTCGCCATCCTGATGCCGGCCGCCGCGGCGAGCCGCCGTCCGGGTAAGCGCATCCGGGGCAACCTGCTGCGCGGCGGGGCGCTGCGCGCGGTGCTGACGCTCGCCGCCGGCGGCCCCGACCTGTGGCTGCTGCGCCGCCCCGAGCCCGGCGAGCGTCCGCCCTCGCAGGTGCTCATGCTGGACGCCTCGGACGGCCTGACCGGCGTGGAGGCCGCCTGGCGCGCCTTCGCCGCCGACCCCGAGGGCGAGCCGCCGGCCCCCGGCCGCGCGGTGCGCATCATCGACCTGCTGGACGACGAGGTGGACCTCAGCCCGGCGCGCCACCGCCGGCCGCCGGACGAGCCGGACGCGGTGGCGGAGTTCGGGCGGGTGCGCGAGCGCTTCGCGGACGCGGCGGCCTCGCTGACCGGCGCGCTGCCGGGCGTCGCGCCGCCGGGACAGGCGCGGGAGCTGCCCACGACGACCATCGGCGAGCTGGTCAGGGCGGGCATCGTCACGATCCATCCGGGCCCGCCGAAGATGACGACCGACGCCGGCGAGGTGCCGGTGCTCACCGCCGCCGACGTGGTCGCCGGCGGCCCGCCGTCCGGGCGCGCCCCGGCCGGCGCCGGCCACGTCGTCCTCGCGGCGGGGGACGTGGTGGCGACGGTCGCGACCGGGGACGGCGCCGCCCGCGTGGTCGCCGAGCCGGGCGCCGTGCTCGGGCCCCAGCTCCACCTCTACCGCCTCGACCGCGACCGGCTCGACCCCGACTTCCTGGCCGGGCACCTGCGCCATGCCGGCGCCTCGGCCGCCCGGCCCTACTCCGGCGTGAGCAGGGTCGACGCGCGCCGGGTGCGCGTCCCGCTGCTCTCCCTGGCCGAGCAGCGCGCGTACGGCAGGGCCTTTCGCGAGCTGCTCGCCCTGGAGGACCGTCTGCGGGCGACGGCCGCCCTTGGCGAGAGGCTCGTCCGGCTAGGCTTTGACGGGCTGGCCGGCGGTCATCTGCGCCCCGAGGGCTGAGGGTGTATTTTTCCCCGATAGATCATCAGGAGGGGCGAATGGTCATCGGCGACCGGTACGTGCTTGACGACCTGCCTCTCGGCCAGGGCGGCATGGGGGCGGTCTACGGCGGCCACGACCGGCGCCTGGACCGCAAGGTCGCCGTCAAGCTCCTGCGCTTCCCCGGCGGGCACGACGACGAGCTTGAGCAGCGGTTCATGCGCGAGGCCCGCATCCTGGCCCGGCTGGAGCACGCGGGCGCGCCGATCCTCTACGACTTCGGCACCTTCGAGCACCGCCTGTTCCAGGTCATGCAGTTCATCGAGGGCGTCACCGTGGCCGACCTGGTGAGCGAGCACGGCCCGCTGCCGGTGCCCTGGGCCGCCGCCATCGCCGCCCAGGCGTGCGCCGTGCTGTCGGCCGCCCACGCCCTGTCCATCTGCCACCGCGATCTCAAGCCGACCAACCTCATGCTCTGCCCGGACGGGAGCGTCAAGGTGCTGGACTTCGGCCTGGCGATGCTGCGCGAGGCCGACGTCGCGCAGTTCACCCGCATCGGCCAGATCCTCGGCACCCCGGCGTACATGTCGCCCGAGCAGATCCAGAGCGGGGTGGCGAGCCCGCGCAGCGACCTGTACTCCCTCGGCTGCGTCCTGCACGAGATGCTGACCGGCCGGCAGTTGTTCGTCGGTCCCACGGAGTACGCCGTGTTCGAGAAGCAGGTGAACGAGCGGCCGCCCGGCGTGCCGGGCGTGCCCGGGGAGCTCGACCGGCTGATCGCCGGCCTGCTGGAGAAGAGGCCCGAGGACCGTCCGGCCGACGCCGTCGCGCTGTACGACCGCCTGCAGCCCTTCGCGGTCGACCTGCCCATGCTGCCCGGCTTCCTGGCCCCGCCGTCGGTCCCGAGCCCGGGGCGCATGTACGCGCGCATGGTCGGCCGGGTGCTCCCCTGATCGCGGGCGGGCGCCGCGCGGCGTGGATGGTCAGCGGGCGCTGCGCGGCGTGGATGGTCAGCGGGCGCTGCGCGGCGTGGATGGTCAGCGGCCGCCGGGCATGCCGAGGTCGGCGACGGCCGGGGCGTTGAGGCCGCCCAGCAGGGCGCCGGAGATCTCGTGGAGCTGGCGCGTCTGCTCGGGGGTGAGGCGGTCGAACAGCACCCGCCGCACGTGCTCGACGTGGCCGGGGGCCGCCTCCACCAGGGCCGCGAACCCCTCGCCGGTGAGCGTGGCCAGGGTCGTGCGGGCATCGCCGGGGCGCTTGCACCGGCTCACCCAGCCCTGGTCCTCCAGCTTGGCCACGGCGTGCGAGAGCCTGCTCGGCGACGAGCGCACCAGTTGGGCCAGCTCGGTCATCGTCATGGTGCGTTCGGGCGCCTCGGACAGCATGGCCAGGATCATGTAATAGGTGTGCGGCATGCCGGCCTCGCGCTGCAACTGCCGGTCGAGCGACTCGTACAGCAAGCGGGAGGCCCAGAGGTAGGTGCGCCAGGTCCGCTGCTCGTCGTCGTCCAGCCACCGCGTGTCGCCCACCGCACCAGCCTACCGTTCGGTTGAGCGCTCAAATCTGCGAAGGGCCAGATCACCGCAGCTCCAGCCAGGGATTTGACCGATATGATGCCGGGTGACCGTAACCTACTCAGGATGCGGACCATGACAGTAGGACCGACCGTGCGCCGCAGGCTGCGGCGGCTGGCCGCGCGAACTCCCTCCATCCTGCAGTGCTCGGTCGCCGCCGCCGTGGCGTGGATCGTCGCCAAGGACCTGCTCGGCCATCCCGCGCCGTTCTTCGCCCCCGTCGCGGTCGTCGTCTGCATCGGCGTCTCCATGGGCCGCCGGGTGCGCCGCATGCTCGAGATGGTGGTCGGGGTCAGCCTCGGCGTGGGCGTCGGCGACCTGCTGGTCGCCTGGATCGGCTCGGGACCCTGGCAGATCGCCCTGGTGGTGGCGCTCGCCATGGCCTGCGCCGTGCTGCTCGACAGCGGCCCGGTCATCGCCCTGCAGGCCGGCTCGTCGGCCGTCCTGGTCGCCACCCTGCTGCCGCCCAGCGGCTCCGGCGGGACCGCGCGCATGCTGGACGCGCTCGTCGGCGGCGTCGTGGGCATCGCCGCCGTCGGCCTGTTCCCCATCGACCCGCTCGCGCTGGCCCACCGGCACGGGCGGGTGGTCCTGAACGAGCTGGCCGAGGCACTGGAGGGCGCCGCGGAGGCGATCGCCGCCGCCGACCTGCCGCTGGCCGCCGACTCGCTGGAGAAGGCCCGCGGCTCGCACAGGGCCGTGGAGCAACTGGCCTCCGCCCTGCAGACCGGCCGGGAGATCGCCCTGCTCAGCCCGCTGCGCTGGCGCTCGCGCTCCCGGCTCGCCCGCTACCAGGCCGCGGCGGCCCCCATCGACCTCGCGCTGCGCAACACCAGGGTGATGCTGCGCCGCACCCTGGCCGCCCTCCGCGACCGCGAGCCCATGCCCGGCGCCCTCCCGGAGCGCCTGCACAGCCTGGCGGAGGTCGTCCGGCTGCTGAGGGACGAACTGGCCGAGGGGGTCGAGCCGGTGCGGGCCCGGCGCGCGGCCCTGGCCGTGGCCGACGGCGTGCGCGCCTCCGGCGAGGAGGCGGCCGGGTTCTCCACCCGGGTGGTCACCGCGCAGCTCCGCTCGATCACCGTGGACCTGCTGATGGCCACCGGCACCGACCGCGAGACCGCCACCGCCGCCCTGCCGCCCGTCACGGCCTGACGGCGCCGGTCAGGAGTACACCAGGGTCGGCGCCCCGGGAGTGAACTCGGTGTGGATGTAGTGCGCGGGCACGCCGATGTGCAGCAGCCGGGCCGCCGTCACCTGCACCATGTCCGGCGACCCGCAGACGAAGACGTCGCCGTCCAGCGAGACGCGGTGGTTGAGCAGCGCGTCCACCGCGTTCTCCCGCCGCCACTCGTCGGGCTCGTCGGAGACCGCCTGCACCACCCGCAGGCGCCGGTGATGGGTGCGCAGGTCACGCAGATCACGCAGGTCGTAGGCGTCCCCGTGGTGGCGGACGCCGTGGAACAGGTCGATGCTCGGCCGCTCGGGCAGCCACATCGACTCCTCGATGAGCGCCTTGAGCGGGGCGAGCCCCGTGCCGCCCGCGATGAAGATGAGGTGCGGGGTGCTGGCCCGTTCGAGCAGCAGCGACCCGCGCGGCGGCCCGAGGAGCACGGTGTCGCCGACCCTGGTGTGGTGGGCGAGCGCGGTGCTGACCCAGCCGCCCGAGACCACCCGCACGTGGAAGGTCAGCCGGTTGTCGCGGCGCGGCGCGTTGGCGATGGAGTACGGCCGCCACACCTTGGGCCAGTGGGGCGTCTGCACGGTCGCGTACTGGCCGGCCTTGAACGCGTACGGCTGCGTGGGCTCGACGGTGATCACCGCGATCTCGCGCGTGCGCATCTCGTGCCCGACCACGACGCCGTTCCACGCCGGGGGAACGTAGGCGGCCTCCTGCTCGGCCGCCTTGATCATCACGTCGGCGATGAACTGGTAGGCGTCGATCCACGCCGTGTCGTACACCGAGCGCCAGGCGCCGCCCGCGTTGGCCCGCATCGCGATGACCAGGCAGCGGCCGACGGCCGGATAGTGCTCGGGCTGCACCCCGTACTTGCGGTGGTCGCGGGCGAGCTGGCCGAGGTAGTCCACCACCCCGTCCGCGTCATCGAGGTTCAGCACGACGCGGGTGAGCGCCTGAAGGAGCCGGTCACGCTGGACGTCCATGGCGGGCGGGAACATCTCGCGCACGCTCGGATAGTCGGCGAACAGCTTGGCGTAGAAGTGCATGGTGACCTTGTCGGCCACCGGCTCGACCAGAGCCCAGCTCTGGCGGATCAGTCCGATGTCGATGTTCATGGCGTCACTCAGCCGACCGGCCCGCTCCTTCTCGCTCCTTCCCCAGCGACCGCATGCGGGAGACGCCGAAGTGGTCGTCGCCCGCGGGCCTGCGGGCCTGCCCGTCCAGGGTCCTGCGATCCTGCCTGGCCAGCAGGGGGATGTGCTTGGAGCAGTGGATGTAGGCCTCCTCGACCTCGACCACGACCCAGCGGTCGGCACGGCGGCCGGGCGCCGTCTGGTCCTCGTCGACGAGCCCGTGGCGGCGCGCCGCGTCGTAGGCCGTCGTGATGCTGGCCGAGCCGTTGACGTGCAGCCCCACGCGGTCTTCGAAGAAGTCCACGAACAGCAGGCTGATGTGGGGGTTCTCCATGATGTTGCCCATGCTGGCGAACACGCCGTTGCCGCGGAACTCCGGGTAGATCAGCCGGGACGGCTCGAGCACCCGGACGAACCCGGGAGGGCCCGCGCGGAAGGAGGTGTCGCAGTTGCCCCGGGAGTCGGAGGTGCCGACGAAGACCATCTCCTGACGGGCGACGAACTCCCGCATCTCGGCAGTGAGATGGTCCGACACCTGCCGGTTGTAGAAGCGAAGCGCCCGCTCTCGGGTGGAGAACAACCCCTGGAGGACGTGCTCGCCTCTCGACCCGGGGAGGTGTTCGTCCCCCAGGCCGTCATACGGCCCGTGTTGGCCCATCAATGCTCCCATCACCGTCCCGACCGCCGACAGCCGGCGCGGCCATCACCACGCTTTGCCCCTGACAAAGCCACAGAAACCTCATGGACAACTCGTGTCACATTAGCGGCGATCCGGAGACATGGCGACGGCCACCCGCAATATTCCTGACTTTTCCTGTCATGTGAGCCGGGCTCGCACCTGGGCGGGCGAGCATGGGCGCCGGCGGGCCGTTTGACCCGGGCCACCTGGGTAGGGCTGGGCTCGAGACCGAGAAGCGATGAGGAGGCGACGATGACCACCTTCGGATACTTTCTGTCCAGCGAGGAGCACGGGCCGAGAGAGCTCGTCCGCCAGGCCGAGCTGGCCGAACGGACCGGGTTCGAGAACCTGTGGATCTCCGACCACTACCACCCGTGGCTGGACGAGCAGGGCCAGAGCCCGTTCGTCTGGTCGGTGATCGGCGCCATCGCCCAGGCCACCTCCCTGCCCGTCACGACCGCGGTCACCTGCCCGCTGGTCCGCATCCACCCGGCGGTCATCGCCCAGGCGGCCGCCACCAGCGCGGCGATCAGCCAGGGGCGGTTCCGGCTCGGCATCGGCACCGGCGAGGCGCTCAACGAGCACATCCTCGACACCCGGTGGCCCCCGGCCGCCGAGCGGCTGGAGATGCTGGAAGAGGCCGTCGAGGTGATGCGCAGGCTGTGGACCGGCGAGCTGGTCACCCACCGCGGGACCCACTACAAGGTCGACACGGCCCGCCTCTACACGCTGCCCGACCAGCCGCCGCCGGTCTACATCTCCGGTTTCGGCGACAAGTCGGTCGAGCTGGCCGGGCGCATCGGCGACGGCTACATCTGCACCGGTCCGGCCGCCGAGCTGGTGGAGAAGTTCCACGCCGCCGGCGGCAGGGGCAAGCCGGTGCAGGGCGGGCTGAAGGTCTGCCACGCCGAGGACGCCGCGCAGGCCCGCAAGACCGTCCACCGCCTGTGGCCCACGCAGGGCATCCAGGGCGAGGCGTCCCAGCTGCTGCCGCTGCCCCGCCACTTCGAGCAGCTCGCCGAGATGGTGAGCGAGCAGGACGCGACCGCCTCCACCCCCTGCGGCCCGGACCCCGACGAGCACGTCGAGGCGATCAAGAAGTACATCGACGCGGGCTTCGACGAGATCTACATCAGCCAGATCGGCCCCGACCAGGAGGCGTTCTTCGACTTCTACGCCAAGGAGGTCCTCCCCCGCCTCCGCTGACGGCGCCGCTCCCCGGCCGGCGACCGCCTCCGCGCGGCCGCCGGCTCCGGCGCGTGTGCCCTCTCCACGGACTCGACCCCTGGAAGAACGGCGTTCACGTTTAGGCGCCGTTGTGCGGGAAGACCGCACTTCACCTGGAGCTCAGTGTGAGACGCCCGGGTGCCGGGCGAAAGGGGTGCGTCGTTGGACGGTTCGCGCGTGAGCCGCACGGCCGCGGTGGCCGTCATGGCCGCAGCCCTCGCCGCGTGCGGCGGGGTGGGCGCCAAGACGGGCGGAGCGGCGGGCGGCGGGCGCGGCGGCGGATCCGGGACGCTGACCATGATGGGGTTCGGCCTGCCCGACGAGATCGCCACCGTGCGCGTCGACGCCTTCAAGAAGGCCCATCCGGACACCACCGTGCAGATCAACCAGGGCCAGTTCGACGAGCAGGCGTTCCTGTCCGCCGTCGCGGCGGGCGACCCGCCGGACGTCGTGTACATGCCGCGCGAGCGCATCGGCGGCTACGCCGCCCGCGGCGCCATCCAGCCGCTGGACACCTGCGTCTCCACCCAGAAGATCCCGACGGGCGACTACTACCCGGCCGCCCAGCAGCAGGTGCGGTACGCGGGCAGGTGGTACGGCATCCCCGAGTTCTACAACTGCCGTTCAAGGACCGCCAGGGCGACCCGGTGAACAACGTCGGCGGCAACGCGTGGGTGGTGCCCAAGGGCGCCGGGAACCCCGACGCCGCCTGCGCGTGGATGAAGACCATGACCTCGGCCGACACCTGGATCGCCGCCGCCAAGGCGCGCGCGAAGAAGCGGGCCGACGAGGGCAAGGTCAACATCGGCACCTACACCGGCAACATGAAGGCCGACGAGGTGATCTTCTCGCAGGTCGTGAAGCCGAGCGGGCACCGCCCCTACGACCAGGCCGTCACGACCATCCGCTCGGTCCAGCGGGCAGGGTTCGTGGTGCCGCAGTCCGGAGCCGCCGCCGAGTTCACCAAGGCGTGGCAGGACGCGGCGACCCGCGTGCTCCTTGGCAGGCAGAAGGCCGGGCCGGCGCTGAAGCAGGCCCAGCAGGAGGCGCAACGCGCCCTCGACGACGTGAACCACTGACGACGGCGCCGCGGCCCGGGCGGTCGCGGCCGGCGACGAGGAACCACACGAAAGGAAGGTGGAGAACATGACGCACCACATTCCCGCGATCCCCGCGTTCCCCGCGACCCGTGAGGGCGACACCATGGAGCACGACGGCATGGTCGCCCTGTGGTCCAGGATCGGGTGGGAGTGACCGGAGAGCACCCTCCGGCGGCCGGCGAGCGCGGGCCGCGAAGGTGAGAAGGCCGCGCGCCGAGACACGGTGGGCGTACGTCTTCCTGCTGCCGTGGCTCATCGGCCTGGTGGTCTTCCAGGCCGGGCCCATGGTGGCCAGCCTCGTGCTGTCGTTCACCGACTACGACCTGATCGACAGCCCGCGCTTCGCCGGCCTCGGCAACTACGCGAAGATGGCGCAGGACCCGAAGGTCGCCCGCGCGGTCGGCAACACCGTGCTGTACACGCTGTCGCACGTGCCGCTGGCCATCGTGCTGGCCCTGGCCCTCGCCCTGGTGTTGAACCGGGTCACCGGCCGCGCCGCCGGGGTCTTCCGCACGATCTTCTACCTGCCGTCCATGACGCCGTACGTGGCGGTCGGCGTGCTGTTCCTGTTCCTGCTCAACGGCCAGGCCGGCATGGTGAACCAGTTCCTCGGACTGTTCGGGGTCCAGGGGCCGCAGTGGACCACCGATCCCGACTGGGTGCTGCCGGGCATCGTCCTGATGTCCCTGTGGAACCTCGGGTCCACCACGATCATCCTGTTCGCGGCGCTGCGCAACGTGCCGAAGGAGCTCACCGAGGCCGCGATGATCGACGGCGCGGGACCCTGGCAGCGGCTGCGCGCGGTCACGCTGCCGATGATCAGCTCGGCGCTGTTCTTCGTGGTGATCATCAACACCATCACCTCGCTGCAGATGTTCGACCAGGTGTACACGATGTTCTTCGGCAACCAGATCGCCCAGCAGTCCTCCGGCGACGCCGCCCTGTTCTACGTCGTCTACCTGTTCCAGCAGGGGTTCCAGTTCCTCCACATGGGCTACGCCTCCGCGCTGGCGTGGCTGCTGTTCGCGGTCATCGCGGTGATCACTCTGGTCCAGGTGAGGGTGGGCCGCAGGCTGGTGTACTACGAGGCCGAGGAGCACGCCGGATGACCGCCGCCCACCACCCCGCCACCACGGTGGCGGCGCCCGAGGGGCACGCGGGATGACCGCCGTCGACCACCGGGCCGCCGCGGTGGCGGCGCCCGCCGAGACGGGAGGGCCCGCCGCCGACCCCGCCGGCCGCGGCACGCGGAAGGTCTTCTTCTTCACGATCCTGGCCGCCTCCTCCGCGGTGTTCCTGTACCCGTTCGTCTGGCTGGTCGTCGCCTCGCTCAAGCCGCGCGACCGCACGTTCGCCGACCCGTTCCTGCCGTGGCCGCGGCCGTTCGCGCCGCAGAACTACCTGGCGGCGTGGGACGCGGCGCCGGTGCTGAGCTGGCTGGTCAACTCGCTGGTCGTCGGGGTCGCCGCCGCGGCGACCGTCACGCTGTCCAGCGCGTTCGTCGCCTTCGGGTTCGCCTACTTCCGCTTTCCCGGCCGCAACCTGCTGTTCGGCGGCGTGCTGGCGACCATGATGCTGCCGGCGGTGGTCACGCTGGTGCCGACGTACCTGATCTGGAACGGCCTCGGGCTGACCGGGACCCAGGTGCCGCTGTGGGCGGGCAACGTGTTCGGCTCGGCCTTCTACATCTTCCTGCTGCGCCAGTTCCTGCTGGGCGTGCCGCGCTACGTCTTCGAGGCCGCCCGGGTGGACGGGGCGTCGTACTTCGACCTGTTCTGGCGCATCGCGCTGCCGCTGTCGCGGCCGGCGCTGATCATCGCCTTCGTCTTCGAGCTGAAGGCGAGCTGGTTCGACCTGATGCGGCCGCTCATCTACCTGCAGGACCCCGCGCTGTTCACGCTGCCGCGCGGGCTGAAGGCCATCGTCGACCAGTTCTACCAGGGCGGCGACCCGAAGTGGGAGATCGTCCTCGCGGCGAGCGTGGTCACCACGCTGCCGCTGGTGGTGGTCTTCTTCCTCGGCCAGCGCTACTTCGTCCAGGGCATCGCCACCACCGGCCGCCGCGGCTGAGCCCGGCGCCGGCGCGTCCCACCGGGACCGGTCGGGCCCTCCTCCTGGCTCCACAGCGGACTCCTCGTTGCGGCAATCGGACAACCATGTTTACTATATGGGCAACCAGGTTGACCTTTTGCGGCGACGCCGCCGCGTACGGAAAGAGGGCCCCATGTCCCCCAGCACGTCCCCCAGCACGTCCCTCGGCACGTCCCCCGGCACATCTACCGGCTCATCTACCGGTACGTCCGCCGACGTCTTCCCCGATCTGACTCCCGAGTCCGCGCCCGCCGGCGCCCGCGCCGCCATGGAGGGCGCGCGCGAGAAGCTCGGCCACCTCCCGGCCGCGGTGGCGCGGATGGCCGCCTCTCCCGAGGCGCTCAAGGGGTTCCTGGGGGCGAACGCCCTGTTCGAGCGGACCACCCTGGCCCCGCTCGACCGGGAGGTCGTCGTCATGACCGTCGTCACCCGCAACGCCTGCCACGTCTGCGTGGCGATGCACACCGCGGCGCTGTCCCGGCTGGAGGCCGCGCCCGAGCTGGTCGAGGCGCTGCGGACGCGGGCGCCGCTGCCGGATGCCCGCCTGGAGGCGCTGCGGCGCTTCACCCTCGCCGTGATGGACCACCTCGGCGCCGTCCCCGAGCAGGAGACGCGCGCCTTCCTTTCCGCCGGGCACACGCCGCGCAACGCCCTGGAGGTCGTCCTCGGCGTCGGCGCCTACACCATCTCCACCTACGCCAACCGGCTCACGGGCGCCCCCGTGGACCCGGCGCTCCAGGCCTTCGCGTGGGAGGAGGAGGTGGCCTGACCCCGCGCCGCCGGGCGGCGGCAGGCGGTAAATGCGATTGATTCGCACCTGCCAAACTTTTCTCATTACCGATAAAATGCCTTCGGCGGCACCGCCTCCCACCCCCGAGATAAGGATGCCGTCGTACATATACGGCAAATTGCTCAGAGTCGCTTCTGGAGGTTCCGCGGACAAGTGAGGCCTTTGAGCAGTTGTACGCCCTTGCGATGATCAGCGATATCCGGCGGCACGAAAAGCGGGACGGGACAGTCCGTAAGCCCGTCCCGCGCGCCGTCGCCGGCCCGGCGAACGGCCGCGCGCCCACGCGCCCGCGCAGGTGATCCCGGCCACGCGACATCTCCCCCGCATTCCGGCGCGCGAGCCACCCCCTACCCGCCCCCGAAACCGACCCCAGTGTTGGGCGGCCACCCGGAAAGCGCGGCACCCCACCCCCCCGTACAAGTGAATACCGCGTTCGTTGACGATCGATATGGCCGATGTGCACCATCACGAACACTCACAGATTCGCCCCGATCTGGAGATCCCTGGGGGGGTTGCACATGCCACGTGTCATCGAATACACCGACCCTGTACATGGTTGCCCGGGCTATTTGGTATATGACCGGGAAGATTGCCGTCTGGCCGCCGGCGGGTTCCGCGTCCAGCCGGGGCTGAAGGTCCAGACCCTCATCGACCTGGCCGAGCGCATGACGCTCAAGCAGCGCGTGCTCGGCATCAACGTCGACGGCGCCAAGTCGGGGCTCGCCTACGACCCCATGGCGGCCGACGCCGAAGAGGTGATCTCGCGCTTCCTGTCGTTCGTCTCCGGCGAGCTGACCACCCGCTACAGCATGGGCTGCGACATGGGCACCCGGTTCGAGGACCTGGAGCGCCTCGCGGCCGGCGTCGGGCTGCGGTCGGTGAAGTACGCGGTCAAGAACGCCCAGGGCTTCTCCGACGAGGAGTACTTCGCGCGCATGGGCCTGCTGGACGCCTCCGTCGGCCGGCGCACCGTGGGGCAGCGGCGCGCCGGACACGTGGTGGCGCACTCCGCCCTGGCCGCCGCCGACAGCGCCGGGTACCTGGCGACCGGGCTGCACGTCGCCATCCAGGGCTTCGGCAACCTCGGCAGGGCCGCCGCCGAGTCGCTGGTCGCCGAGGGCGCCGCCATCGTCGCCGTCGCCGACGCCTACGGCTGCGCGGTGCACCCGCGCGGCCTGGACGTCACCGCGATGCTGGAGCACGACCAGTCGCGGCCGGTGTCGGAACAGACCTCCCGGCTGGCGTGGCTGCCCGGCGAGACGCTGTTCGACCTGCCGGTGGACGTGCTGATCCTCGCCGCCGTCGAGAACGCCATCACCGTCGAGCAGGCCGAGGCCCTGCAGGCGCCCGTCGTGGTCGTCGGCGCCAACTGCGGCCTCAGCGAGGCCGCCGAGCAGGTGCTCAACGAGCGCGGCGTGCTGGTCGTGCCCGACTTCATCGGCGGCATCGGCGGGTCGGCCTCGATGGAGACGCTCTTCGGACCCGCCACGCTGCCCGAGCCGCACGAGGTGCTGGACAACGTCGCCTTCCTCACGCGCGAACTGGTGATCGACGTCATCGCCGGCTCCCGCACGCGAGGGATGTCACCGCGGCAGGTCGCGCTCGACATCGCGGCGAACGCCCCCGTCCACCCCGACCAGCCCCCGTACGGCCACAGCCCCTACGCCCGCGCGAGCCGGCGTCCGAAGGGCAACCGGGTCGCGACCTCTGCGTCCCGCCGCAGTGGCCTCATCGCCTCAGGAGAGAACCTATGAGCACCGACCAACCGTGCCGCCACGAGCGCAGCCACATCGTCGACTCCGCCTTCTACGGCCACCGCTACAGCACCGCCGCCAGCCGCCGCATCTTCTGCGACCGCTGCCGCTTCCAGCGCTGGCTCGACGTGGAGGCCGCGCTGGCGCTGGAGCAGGCCGCCCTCGGCATCATCCCGGCCGACGCCGCCCAGAAGATCGCCGCCGCGGCGAAGGTCGAGCGGCTGGACCTCGGCGCCGTCCGGGCCGAGATCCGGCGCACCAGCCACTCGCTGGTCGGCCTGCTGCGGGTGTTCCAGGCGTCCGTCCCGGACGGCGCCGGTGAGTTCGTGCACTACGGCGCGACCACCCAGGACATCCAGGACACCGCCCAGTCGCTGGAGATGCGCGACGTCGTGGACGCGATGGAGCACGAGCTGCTCGCGATCGTCACCCGGCTGGCCGACCTGGCCGAGACGCACGCCGAGACCGTCGCGCTCGGCCGCACGCACGCCCAGCCGGCGCTGCCCATCGGCTTCGGCCTGAAGATCGCCGGCTGGATGGACGAGATCCTGCGCAGCGGCGAGCGGCTGCGCGCCCTGCGCCCGCGCGTGCTGACCGCCGAGCTGTTCGGCGGCGTCGGCACGATGGCCGGCTTCGGCGACCAGGCGATCGACCTGCTGCGCGGCTTCTCCGCCCGCCTCGGTCTCAGCGCCGCGCCGCTGGCCTGGCACGTCGCCCGCGACCGCATCGCCGAGTTCGTCTCCACCCTGGCGATCGTCGCCGGGACCATGGGCCGCATCGCCGACGAGGTACGCCTGCTGGCGCGGCCGGAGTTCGGCGAGGTGGAGGAGGAGTGGCGGCTCGGCCGGGTCGGCAGCAGCACGATGCCGCACAAGCGCAACCCCGAGGCGTGCGAGCAGACCGTCATGCTGTCGCGCCTGTCCGCCGGCACGGTCGGCGTGGCGCTGGCCGCGATGAGCGGCGACCACGAGCGCGACTCCCGGTCGCTGCGCCTTGAGTGGGCGTGCGTGCCGGAGGTGTCGCACTACACCCTCGCGGCCTGCGACATCACGCGTCTCATCGTCGACGGTCTGAAGATCCACCCCGACCGGCTGCTGGAGAACACCAAGGTCGTCGCCGGGCAGATCGTGACCGAGCGGCTCATGCTCGCCCTGGGCAAGCACATCGGCAAGCAGACCGCCCACGAGCACGTCTACGAGCTGAGCCAGGAGTCCCGCAGCACCGGCACGCCGCTGGAGGACCTGATCCGCCAGAACGGCGTCGCGCAGCACCTCAGCGAGGAGGAGCTGGCCGGAATCTTCGACGTCTCCTCCTACCTCGGCCACTCCTCCGAGCTCACCATGTACACCGTCGCACAGGCCCGCGCGTGGGCGGCGGAGACCAGGCGCCTGCTGGGCAAGCCGGTGAAGGAGACCGCTCTTGCCCACCACTGAGGTCCGGGCCACGCCGGCCCTCGGCCGGGAGACGCTCGCGGACGTGCGCGAGATCACGCTGCCGCGCCCGCTGTTCGCCGGCATCGCCGGGCACGTCGTCCGCAAGCTCACCGGGCACTACATCGAGGGAGAGGTGTCCGAGCGCAAGGCGTTCGGCCTGCTGCTCGGCCGCCAGGCGGGGACGACCCTGCACGTGGCGGCCGTGCTCCCCCTGCTGGCCAACATGCGCAGGGACCCGGACATCGCCGATGACATGGACGAACTGGTCGACCAGTACGCCATCCCCTCGGAGACGCCCAACGACCAGCGGGGGTGGATCGCCCACCCCCGCGAGCTGATGGACGCCGAGGACTTCTGCGACGAGCACGGCCTCGCGGTGGTCGGCAACTACCACACCCACCGCGTCCCCTGGCCGCAGGACCCGCGCCGCGACACCTGCACCCGGCTGGACCGGCTGCTCGCCGAGGAGTCCGGCCAGTGGGTGTTCATCGTCTCGGCCACCGACCTGCACCGCATCACGGTGCGCGCCTTCTACGAGGGACAGAACGACCGCGAGGCGGACGTCCGGCTGCTGCCGGCCGCCCCCCACGCCATATCCATCGACAGGAAGAGCCATCGATGAGTTATATAGAGGACTACACGCAGGTCACCGGCTTCCACGGTCACAAGTGCCCGGGGTCGGCCGTCGGCCTGCGCATCGCGCACGTCGCCATCTCCCACCTCGGCCGGCACGGCGCCGACAACGAGGTCGTCGCGGTCGGCGAGACCGACGGGTGCGCCATAGACGCCGTCCAGGTGCTCACCGGATGCACCGTCGGCAACCGCCACATGATCCTGCAGGACAACGGCAAGGTGGCCTTCACCTTCTGGCGCGTCTCCGACGGAGCCGGACTGCGGGTCACCGCCAAGCCCGGCAGCGAGGCGTTCCGCGGCGAGGAGCTGTGGGCGCTGGCCCACAAGGTGGAGGGCGGCACGGCCACCGGCGAGGAGCGCGCCCGCTTCTCCCAGGCGCAGGCCGGGCGCATCCAGCGGATCCTCGCCGCCCCGGTCGACGAGATCCTGCTCATCGAGCCGGTCGCCGACGAGGCCCCCGCGGCCAAGAAGTCCCGGCCGCACGCCCCCTGTGACGGCTGCGAGGAGCTCACCAGCACCGCCGTGCTGCACGACCACCGCGGCCGTCTGCTCTGCCCGCCCTGCCACCTCGCCGCGCACGGCGGCGTGCTGCCCCCCGACCACGCGGGCCATGGCCACGGCCACGGTCACCAGGCCGAGCACAAGCACGGCCATGGCCATCTCCAGCACAACTGACCCGCGCCGGCGGTCCGCCCCGGCCCGCGGCCGGCACCACGCCGCGCCGCGGGCCCCGCTGGCGATCCGAGAAAGGGAATTTCATGTCCGATGACTTCGCCGCCGTCTTCGAGGCGCCCGTCGACCAGGCACCCGACCTCGACGAGCTGGTCGTGGCGACGATGACGTGGCACTTCTCGCCCTCGACCGGCAGCCGGTTCTGGATCGAGCAGGCCGCCTCGTTCGGGTTCGACCCACTGTCGGACGTCAAGACCTACGACGACCTCCAGCGTCTCTTCGCCGACGTGAAGATCGACTGGAGCACGATCCCCGCCCACACGCTCGTCCCCCGCGGCTGCCTCGACCGGCCCGGGCGCTTCGGCGTGTACGAGTCGGGTGGCACCACCGGCGCGCCCAAGCGCATCGTCGACGCCACCTCGCGCAGGCGCAACATCGAGTACCAGAGCATGTTCCTGGACGAGCAGGGCTTCCCGACCGGCGGCAAGCAGGCCGGATGGCTGCACATCGGACCGACCGGCCCGCACGTGATGGCCAAGAACATCGGCAACCTGACCGAGCTGCGCGGCTTCCTGGCCTACTTCGTCGACCTGGACCCGCGCTGGGTCAAGCGGTGCATCGCCACCGGCCGCCAGGACGAGTCCGACCGCTACATCGACCACATCCTCGACCAGGTCAGGGACGTGCTGCTGTCGCAGGACATCCAGGCCGTCTCCAGCACTCCCCGCATCCTGGAGCGCATCGTCGCCCGCCCCGACGTGTACGAGCCGCTGCGCGAGAAGGCGCGCGGCTTCATCTGGGGCGGCACCAGCATCGACGCCGAGACGCTGAGCCTGCTGGAGAACGAGGCCTTCCCCGGGGCCAAGTTCGCCGGGGCGTACGGCAACACGATGATGGGCATGGCCCCGCAGCGCACCCGCGTCGAGGGCGACCCGTCGCCGTGCGTCTTCCGCCCGTTCTACCCCTACACGGTGGTCGACGTCGTCGACCCCGTCGACCTCACCACGACGGTGCCGGTCGACACCCGCGGCGTCGTCAAGATCACCTCGCTGACCCGCGACCTGTTCATGCCGCCCACCGTCGAGCGCGACATGGTCACGCTGCGCGCGCCGCTGGACGACCACCCCGGCGTCGAGGTCTCCGACGTGCGGCCGAACGAGACCGCCAAGGAGACCATCATCGAGGGGGTCTACTGATGGCCGTGGCAACGGCGTACAAGGTCCCGCTCATCCGGGCGGGCGTCGCCGCCAAGTCGGCCGAGACGGTGCCGCTGCGCGGCGTCGACGGCACGCATCTGGCCGACGTGGACATGGCGCCGCCGCTGGCCGCCACGCTGACGGTCGCGGAGCTGCGGCGCCGCCCCGTCGGCGAGGCGCCGTCCGCCGAGACCTTCCGCCGCATGGGGGAGCTGTTCGGGACGGCCACGCTCAACGGGCTCACGCCGGCCGACTACTGCGAGATGCAGTCGCGCAGCGCCGGCGTGCCGATCTCCGTGGCGCGGCGCTCGGTCACCGACATGGCCGAGACCTGTGCGAACGCCCCGCTGCGCGTGGCCGCCGAGCGTCCGGCGGGCGCCGCGACGACCGTGGGGGCCGGGGAGATCAGGGCCGTGTGGCTGCGGCGCGGCGACACCCTGTCGGTGATCGCGCCGAGCAACAACCCGGGCACCCACACCCAGTGGGTGCACGCGCTGGCCTACGGCTACCAGTTGCTCGTGCGACCGGGCACCCGGGACCCGTTCACCCCGTCGCGGCTGATCGCCGCGGCGCTGGAGGCGGGGATGGAGCCCTCGCGCCTGTCGCTGCTGCCCGGCGGGCACGCCACGGCGGACGCGCTGGTCAAGGCGGCCGACCTGAGCCTGGTCTTCGGCGGTGACGCGGCCATCCGGCGCTACGCCGACAACCCCGGCCTGGTGCCGCGCGGGCCGGGCAGGTCCAAGCTTCTGCACACCGGCCCGATCACCGACCGGGCGCTGGAGGTGATCTGCGACTCGGTGGCCTACGACGCGGGGCTGCGGTGCACCAACGCCAGCGCCGTGTTCACCGACGGCGACCCGATGGAGCTCGGGCAGGCGATCGCCCGGCGGCTCGCCGCCCTGGTCGCCGCTCCGCCCCAGACCAGCGAGGCGCAGCTTCCGGTCATGCCGATCGAGCAGGCGCGGGCGATGCGCGCGCACCTGTCGTCCCGGCTGGCCGGGGCGGTGGAGGTCACCGCTCCGCTGTACCAGGACGGCGGGGTGGCCGACCTCGGCGACGGGTCGGCGGCGCTGCGGCCGGCCGTGCTGGTGTGCGACCGCCCCGACCACCCGGGCGGCGGCATCGAGCTGCCGTTCGCGTGCGTGTGGGTGCTGCCGTGGAGCCGGCGCGACCCGGTCACGCCGCTGAAGGACACGCTGGCGTTGTCGGTCGTGAGCGACGACGAGGAGCTGGCGCGGACCCTGCTGCGCGAGCCGTCGATCCGCAAGGTCGTCGTCGGCGGCCTGCCGACCCACGCGGCCGGGCCCACCAGCCCCCACGACGGCTACCTCAGCGGCGACCTCATGGAGGTGCGCGCCTACGGCATCGCCCCCCGCCCCTGACGGCGGCACCGCCGGCACGACGAACACGGGGCGGCGCACCGGCTGCGGACCGCGTACGCACCGCCTGACTGGACGAGAAGGGCCCACGACCCACCTTCTCTTCCAGTGGTCGTCGCACCACCCCTGTTGAGGGGATGGACTTCGCGATCCGACCGGCAAGAACGTGGGGGCGCCACCGATCACATCGGCGGCGCCCCCAGACGTGCGTGGCCGCTTGCGCTGGTTCCTTCAAGGCCGTGGGTGGGCGCGGAGCCCCTCGCAGACGATCGAAATCATGCGCTGCCGTGCAGTGTCGTCGATGCCGTCGCGTTCACGGGCCAGGCAGCCGACGACCAGCGCCTTGACGTCAGCGGCATCAACGTCCTGGCGCACCGCGCCGGCTTCTTGCGCCCTGGTGAGCAGGCCGCTCAGGGCATTCCCGAAGTCCCGGCTCGCGGCCGATGCGGCGGCTTGGATGTCGAAACCTGCGTTGCTGAGCGCGTCGCCGACCGAGTGGTCGGCCGCGCCTTCTTCCACCAGGACCGCGAAGAAGGCGAAGAACGCAGTGGCCGGGTCGTCGCCGGCGGCGAGTTCGTCGGCACGCTGGACGAGTTGCCCGATGCGGTCGAGTACGACGGCCCTGAACAGCGCGTCTTTGGTCGGGAAGTGCCTGCTGAAGGTGCCGGTGCCAACGCCCGCTCGCCGTGCGATCTCACGCACGGAAACGGAGGCGCCGTGCTCGGCGAAGGCGGCGAAGGCGGCCTGCAGAAGCCGTGCCTGGTTGCGCCGGCCGTCGGCACGCCGGCGCCTGACCGGGCTCAATGTGGCCTGGTCGTCCGCCGCGCCCGATTCCGGCTCGCCTGAGTATCGTTCCTGTGCCATTGATTCCGATCATAGGCACCGCGCCGCCCGTCACCGGCGGCGTCGACGGGCAGCACAGCTATATCTGGAAGGGCGAGGAAGCGGCGATCTCGTACTGCGTGATCTCCATGCCGAGTACGGCTGGGGTGGGCTGCGCCGGTCGGGCCATCGCTGCCAGGTGGGCTGCGAGGTGTTCTTTGGACTCCCACCGCTCGTACACGTTAACGCGGCCGGGTTCGACAGGGTCGGCGGCTACTACGTAGTCCAGACATCCCGGTTCAGCTCGCGTCTGTCGCAGAGACGCTTCCAAACTCGTGAGTAACGCTTCGCGGTGCTGCGGATCGACGTAGCCCTTGCCTGCGACGATCAACATGTTCGACCTCCGTTTGCATGGCGTTGCACGGCACGATAACACTTAAACGGGACGCGCGTCCCGTATAGTTGTGGCGCACCACCCCCCAGAGAGGCGGCACAATGCATCTGGCCATCTTCGGCGCAACTGGTCGTACCGGTCGTGTTGTCCTCGATCAGGCTCTCCAGAGCGGACATCAGGTGACCGCGCTGAGCAGGAACCCGGCGATGATCGCGCAGCATGAACGCCTCCGCGTGGTGACCGGCGACGTGCGCGACTCCGCGCCTGTCGCGCAGACGATCGAGGATGCGCACGCGGTCGTCAGCACCCTCGGCAGGCAGCGACACGGACCAGCGATCTGCACCGAGGGAACCCGCACGATCCTGTCGGCAATGGCCGCCGGCCGACCGCGTCGGCTCCTCGTTCTCAGCAACTACGGCGTCGCCGAAAGCCGTCACCGCAGCCTCTACGTCGCCGTCTCCTGGCTCTTGGAACGGTCAGTGCTACGCGACAAAGAGCACATGGAAGCCCTGGTACGACCCAGCGAGACCGAGTGGACGCTGGTCCGGGCGCCGATCCTCACCAACGGACCGCGGACCGGCCGCTACCGTACCGGTTCGGACCTCCGGCTGACTTTCACCTCCAAGGTGTCCCGCGCGGACATCGCCGAGTTCATGCTGTCCGAACTCGAAGACAACGCCTACCTACGCCAAGGCGTCGCCATCACGTCCTGAAACAGACCCCGGGGGCCGCACCAGTGTGCACTCGACGAGCGCGGCGAACGGATCGTGGTGTTCCTTGCGCACATGTCCCGCCCACGGTCGCGGGCCCTTCGCCGTACGGTCGCGTGCCCTTCGTCCTACGCCGGGTGAGGGCACGCGTGAGCAGGCGCCATCACGGTGACCCGACGACGGCGAGCCGGGGCTCGCCGGGGCCTGGGAGAGGCGCGCATGACGGGCGCGTCCGGACCTGGTAGGAGACGGCGGCGATGGCGAGGGCCCAGCCGTATCCGGCGAACGCCAGGGAGGCCGCCCCGCCGAGGCCGAAGAGCGACCCACCGTTGTGCCGCAGGACGCCGGTCGCGGCCAGAATCAGGCTTCCCGTGCCGTACAGGGCCAAGGTCGGGGCTATCACCCAGACCGGGGTCAGTGGCAGGAACCGGGGTACCCGCCGGCCGGCGAACCACAACGTCCAGCGGGGGAAGACCATGCCCCATGGCCGGACCAGCCCTGACAACAGGAAGACGGCCAGAGCGATGCCGCACAGGAGGGCGACGAGCGCGGCCCAGGGTGGACGGTACCCGCCGGGCTCGATGCCGGACACGCCGACCACGCCGAGGCTGTGCAGGGCGAGGTAGGGCAGGAACGCGCAACAGCCCGCGTACGCGACGCGGCGCACCCGAAGCGGTGCCGCGTGCGGCGCGGGGTGTCGCAGGCCGCTGGTCTCCGGCGGGTGGGAGCGGCCACAGCGCGGGCAGACGCCGGCCGTACGGCGGGTGTACGACAGCGCGGTCGCCACGAACAGCGCCCCGACGACGGCCAGGCATAGACGCTCGGAGAAGTTCACCCAGGCGCCGTTGCCATGGCGGTCACGCACCGTACCGGTCAGCACCAGTTCGATCAGGTTGAGCAGCACCCAGCAGCTGCCCGCCAAGGCGAACACGGCCACGACCCAGGCGCCGGCGGACAGGACCGCCGACGGCACCCTGCGCCCCCACGGGCGTAGCGTGCCCGCCGCGACGACGGAGCCGGCCAGCAGGACCCCCGCTGCCGGCCAGGTGAGATCCGGCAGGCCGATGTCGGGCAACCCGATGAAGGAGCGGTATCCCGCCGGCGCCGCCACCAGGAGAACCACGCCGTACGCGGCGGCCAGCCCGCTCGCGGCGTACCCCGCCCATGACGGCCACCGGCGCCACCCGCTCAACACCCCGGAACTCACCACAGGCACCCTTCTCCCACGAGCACGACCGGGAAAAGGCTCCCGCACCGGACCTTTGACGGCGCTGAGAGAGGCTGAGAGCCCACTCAGGATTCCGGCCGCCCTCGTGGCCCTCCATCCCCCGGGGAGGTGGTCAGCGTGGGAGGTCCGGGGGGATGTCGGTGCCGCGGACCCAGGGTTTGATGTCCAGGACCGGGGTGCCGTCGACCAGGTCGACGCCCTGGAAGTGGACGACGCCGTCCTCGACGCGCAGTACGCGCACGAGGCTCATCCCGAGACGGCTCGGGCGGTTCGGGGAGCGGGTGGAGAACACCCCCCGGTGCCCGCCGCCCCTCGCCCCGCCGCGCGGGACGCACTTCAGCGCTCCGGCCTCGTCGTCGTCCTGGGAGTGCAGCCAGGTCAGCAGCCAGATGTGCGACCATCGCTCCAGGCCGGCCAGCCCGTCGGCGAACCGGTCGTAGACGACCACCTTGCCGGGCTCGCCGTAGTTCTCCGTGGCCTGCGCCGGGGCGTCCTGCGGCCGGGCGTAGCCGGTCACCACGTAACCGATCGGGCTGACCTGGACCGGCTGCTGGACGCCGGGGTCGGCGGTCTGCTCGGGCACGTCATCGACCTCGATTCACGGGAAAGGCATCCACGCGCGGATGCTCGTCGGATCGTACGGGGCACCTGCGAATATCCCACATCGGCGCTCCACGCGGCCGCGTGCGCAGGTATTGCGAAATAGGATTCTTCATCCCTTTTATGGGTGTTTTCGGGTGCCCCCTACGGGCGGTGGCACCCTTGCTCCGGCACGCGGAGCCACCCGACAATGCAGGCTCAGTGATTTCCAGGACCATGGGGGGGTTCATGCCGTCCGGCATTCCGTCACGCCCCCCGTCCTTCCGCGGCGGCCCTCTCTCGTGACCGAGGAGCGGCGGCCGCTTTCCTGTGACCGATTTTCAGTGACCAAGGAGTGAACGCGTGACAGAGCGCACAGATGTTCTGGTCGTCGGCGCCGGCGTCATCGGGCTCACCACGGCCGTGCACCTGGCCGAACAGGGCCTGGCGGTGCGGCTGCGCGGCGACCAGCCGCCGCGCGAGACGACCTCCGCGGCCGCCATGGCCGTGCTGAGCGGTCCCCTGCTGTCCGACCCCGCCGACACCGCGAGCTGGGAGCCGTACGAGACCGTCGCCGCCTGGCACCGCCTGGGCCTGGACACCTTCGCCGAGCTCGCCGGGCTGCCCGGCACGGGCGTGCGGGTCACCCCCGGCCGGTGGGCGAGCCGCACCGAGATCGCCGACGCCTCCTGGATCCACCGGCTGCCCGGCTACGAGCCCTGCGCGCCCGAGGAGCACCCCGGCTTCGCCCTGGCCTTCCGGATGACGGTGCCCATCGTGGACATGCCGGTCTACTTCGAGCACCTGACGGAACGGCTGGTGGCCGCCGGAGGCGCCCTGGAGATCGGCTCGGTGGCGTCCCTGGACGAGGCCGCCGCCGAGGCGCCGGTCGTCGTCAACTGCACCGGCGCCTACGCCCAGCGCCTGGCCGGCGACCCCGAGGTCCGTCCGATGCGCGGCCAGCACGTGATCGTCGAGAACCCCGGCGTCACCGACTACTTCTACGAGTTCAGCAAGGGCCCCAAGCTGACGGCGTTCATGCCGCACGGCGACCGGCTCGTCTGCGGCGGCACCGCCACCAGGGACGACTGGAGCCGCGAGCCCGACCCCGTCCAGACCGAGGAGATCATCGCCCGCTGCGCCGCCGTCGACCCGCGCATCGCCGGCGCGCGCGTCCTCGGCGTGGAGACCGGCCTGCGCGCCGGCCGTCCCCGCGTCCGGCTCGAGGAGGAGACGGCCGGCGGCGCCCGCGTCATCCACAACTACGGGCACGCGGGCGCCGGGGTCGGCCTGTCCTGGGGATGCGCGCACGAGGTCGGACGGCTCGTCCAGCGCACCGGCCGCGTCGCCTAGCGGGTCGTGAGCGCGCCGCCGTTGACGTTGAGCACCTGACCGGTGACGTGCCGGGCCGCCGGGGAGGCCAGGAAGACGACCGCGCCGGCGATGTCCTCGGGGTAACCGGCGCGCCCGTTCATCGTCTCGGCCACCCGCGCCTCGTGGAACTGCTGCCCGTTGCGGTCGCGGAAGAACTCGGTGTCGGCGATGTACCCGGGCGAGACCACGTTCGAGGTGATGTCGCGGGCGCCGAGCTGACGCGCCAGGAACAGGTTCCAGGAGTTCAGCCCGGCCTTGGCCGCGCCGTAGGAGCCCGCGCCCCGGTCGGCGGCGAAGGACCCGATGTGGACGACCGCGCCGCCGGGGGCGAGCTGCTTGTCCAGGGCGGCCGTCATCAGCACCGCGCTGACCAGGTTGCCCTCCAGGTTCGCCCGCCACGCCGCGGCCAGGGCGTGCAGGTTGTCCGGCGTGCGCGGCCCCTGTCCGCTCAGCCCGACCGCGCCCAGCTGCGGGGCGCCGGGGCCGGGGCCGTCCAGGTCGCGGTTGCCGCCGGCGTTGTTGACCAGCACGTCCACCGTCGTGGGCAGCTGGTCGCGCAGCGCCTCGATCTGGTCGGGGTCGGTGGCGTCGCAGACGACGGTGCTCACGCCGTCCCCGAGCCGCGAACGCGCCTCGGCCAGGACCGGCTCGCGCCGCCCGGTGATGTAGACGTGCGCGCCCTGCTCGGCGAAGGCCGCGGCGACGGCGTAGCCGATGCCCGTGCCCCCTCCGGTGACAACAACCGTCCGTGTCATGTCGGGTATCTCCAGTTCGGTTCGTAGGTCTGGTGTGGCTTCGCGGCGCGCGGCGGCGCCGGGGTCAGGCGGGGACGGTGGCGCGGGAGAACCGGGCCCGGGCGAGCGCGCCCACGACCGTGACGGGCAGGGTCACCAGCGCCGCGATGCCGAACAGCAGGCGGAACTGGCCGCCGGCCGCGAGCCCGCCGACGGCGGCCGTGCTCAGAGCGGCCCCGGTGAACACCGCGGAGGCGACCACGGCCGCGGCCGTGCCGCGCACGTCGGGGGGCGACGCCTCGATCATCCAGGTCTGGATGGTCGACTGCGCGATGGCCAGGGCCATCCCCGCCAGCAGGCCGGCCGCCAGGATCGCCGGAATGGTCTGGCTGAAGGCCGCGGCCAGGAAGCCCACGAGCAGCAGCGTGCAGCCGCCGCCGAACAGCCCGGCGGCGGTCACGCGCGAGTCGATCGAACGCACGATCACTCCGCCGACCACGGCGCCGAGGCCGTAGGAGCCGGTGACGATGCCGGCGATCGCCGCGTTCTTGCCGTGCACCTGGAGCGCGGAGCTGAAGAAGTTGTAGAACCCGACCATCGCCGCGCCCTCGAAGAAGGCGAAGATCGTCAGGAAGCGGAACCATCCGCCGCGGAAGACCTCGCCGAGCCGCCTGAGCGCGTCCCGGCCGCTGATCTTGACGGCCAGCGTCTCCGGCAGCCTGCCGTACAGCGCCGCGAGCACCGCCGCCCCCGCCGCGACGAGGAAGATGGCGGCCCGCCAGTTGATCAGATCGTTCAGCACGCCGGCGCTGATGGTGCCGGTGGCGGTGCCGATCGCCGCGACCGACATCAGGCCGGCCATCACCCGCTGGCGCCGGCCCGGCGGCACCCGGTCGCCGATGTAGGCCACGGTCACCGGCGCCAGCGCGGCGGCGAACGCCCCGGCCACGGCCCGGCCGGTGATCAGCAGCGCGACGTTGGGGGCCAGCGCCGCGATGAGGTTGCCCAGCGACACCCCGGCGAGCCCGAGGCGCATGACGCGCACCCGCCCGGCGGAGTCCGACAGGAGCCCGTAGAACGGCTGCATGACGCCGAACAGCAGCAAGTAGGCGGTCAGCGCGAGCGTGACCGCGGCCAGGCCGACGTGGAAGTGGTTCGCCACCGGGACGAGCAGCGGAGTGATCATGATCACGTTGGCTTGGACGAGGAACCATCCG
This sequence comes from Sphaerisporangium rhizosphaerae, assembly GCF_042665155.1. Lineage (NCBI taxonomy): Bacteria > Bacillati > Actinomycetota > Actinomycetes > Streptosporangiales > Streptosporangiaceae > Sphaerisporangium > Sphaerisporangium rhizosphaerae. The sequence goes on from NZ_JBHTCG010000008.1 coordinate 354,813, forward strand.
GCGTACGGGATCGCCATGCCGTTCTTCTCGAGCGTCTGCTGAGCCATCGCATTCCTCACTCGGGCCGGAACCCGATCAGGCTCCGGCGTGCCATGGACCGGGGTCGCCGTCTCGCGGGCGCGCGCCTTCCGTGAGATCGCCGCCGCGCGAATTCCCCGTCACGCGGCCCGGGTTCTCGCCGGCGAAGAAAAGCGGAACGGTTACCAGAGAAATTCTGGGGAGCCGGCATGCGCAGGGCAAGCGGGGCGGCGTTAATGGCGGGGAATTCTGGGGTGGTCCGCCGCGCCCGGCATCTCCGATACCCGTTTCCCGGCCGCCGCGCAACCCCAGAGTTCCATTTTCTCGTGTTATTCCACAGCCTGGGTACACCGGTCACGACCGGGCCGTCGCCACGTTTTCGCGCAGGACAGCAACAGGGAAGATGCGGCGTTCGCCCCGGCGCATGACGATAGGGCTCGATCACCGTTCACCGATTTCACGCATCCGGCATGTCGCGGATCAGCCGCCTATGGCCAGGCGTGCGCATGAACGCGTGGCGCCGACGGAACACGGGGAGAGGTGTCCTGATGCCGGCCGCAGACATCACGACCGCAGGTGAGGCTAACGCGCTCGCCGACCGGCGCGTCACGCCGTGCGGGATGCTTCTCTCGGCGGTCGCCAATGACGCCGGCGACTACGAGATAATGGCGATCAGCGCATTGGCGCCCGGCGACTCGCCGCGCCTTTCCGGCGAGGACGCCGGGCACACCCGCCTGCTCGCCGAGTCCGACGACGACCTGCCGCCCATCCTCGTGCACCGCGGCACCATGCGCGTCATCGACGGGATGCACCGGTTGCGCGCCGCCCTGCTGCGCGGCGACGAGAAGATCAAGGTGCGGCTCTTCGACGGGGACGAGGAGACCGCGTTCGTCATGGCCGTGGAGGCGAACACCGCCCACGGCCTGCCGCTGTCGCTCGCCGACCGCGAGGCGGCCGCCGCCCGCATCGTCGTCTCGCGGCCCCAGTGGTCGGACCGGGCGATCGCCTCGGTCACCGGCCTGTCGGCCAAGACCGTCGACACCATCCGCCGCGCGGCCACGCCGGGCGTGCCGCAGCCGCTCAGCCGCATCGGGCGCGACGGCCGCGTCCGGCCGCTCACCAGCGCCGAGGGCCGGCGCCGCGCCTGCGAGCTGTTCACCGCCCGCCCGGACGCGTCGCTGCGCCAGGTGGCCGAGCAGGCCGGCATCTCGCTCGGCACGGCCCGCGACGTGCGCAACCGCATGATGCGCGGCGAGGACCCCATCCCGCCGCAGCAGCGCGCACGGGACGAGCGCCGCGAGCCCGCGGGCGCCGAGCGCCGGCTGCGGCGGGTCGCCGCCGCTGGGCGCGCGGACCGGCCCAAGGACCCTGCGGCGATCCTCCACCAACTCCAGCGGGACCCCTCGGTGCGCTTCACCGACTCCGGGCGCACGCTGCTGCGCTGGCTCAACGAGCACACGGCCGGGGTGCGCGGCTGGGAGGACCTCAGCGGGACGATGCCCTCGCACTGCGCCTACATGATCGCCGACCTGGCGTGCGCGGTCGCCGAGGAGTGGCTGGAGTTCGCCGAGCACGTCCGCCGGCGCGCCGAGACCACCGCCTGATCCCCCTCTGCGCCGTTCGACCGCCTGGCACCGCCCCGCGGCGCCCCGCCGTTCCCCGCCGTTCCCCGCCGGTCGGCGGCGGTCGGCGGCGGTCGGCGGCGGTCAGCGGCGGGGCGGCGGGACGGGCAGGTGCGCGAACTCGGGATGGTGCCAGGGCAGGGGCACCGGCTCGTCCGGCACCTCGCCCGCGTACAACCGCTCCAGCAGGCCCGCCAGCCCCAGCGGGCGGACGCGTTCCTCGGTGACCCGCAGGTCGGGCAGCGTCCACCAGCGGTGCCCGACCATGTCGCGCCGCTCGTACTCCATGAGACCGGAGGTGTCCATGACGAGCTCGGCCACCCGGAGGAAGAAGAAGGTCTCGACCGAGTAGTACATCTTGCCGTCCCAGCCGCCGCGCCAGTGACCGGCCGTGGTGGCGACCACCGGCCCGAGCAGGTCGGGCGTGACGCGGTGGCCGGTCTCCTCCCGCAGCTCGCGGGCCGCGGCGACCTCCACCGTCTCGCCCGGGTCGATGCCGCCGCCCGGCGTCAGCCAGGTGGCGTCGTGGAAGTGGAGCAGCAGCAGCCGGTCGGCTTCGTCGGCCACCAGGACGCGCGCCGTGGGACGCAGGATGGGCTTGCGCACAGCGTAGAGCCTAGGATCCGCGCGCCGCCGCCGCGACGGGATTACCGCCGGTGTCGGTGCCGGGTGGTTGTATCTGTCTCGTGGAGGTCTCCGTCGAGCAGCTCGTGTACGTCCGCGAGGACGAGTACACGGTCGCCCGCATGAGCGCCGAGGATGCGCCCGGGTTCGTCGCCGCGGGCCGCGTCCTCGCGGGCGTGCAGCCCGGAGAGACGCTGCGGCTCACCGGCGACTGGGAGGATCATCCGCGCCACGGCCGCCGCATGACGGTCACCGCGTGCGAGCGGGTGGCGCCGTCCACGGTCCGCGCCATCCGGGTGTACCTCGGCTCGGGGCTGATCCGCGGCATCGGCCCCCGGCTGGCCCACGCGATCGTCAGCCACTTCGGCGAGTCCAGCCTGACCGTCATCGACACCGAGCCCGACCGGCTCAGGGAGGTCGTCAACATCGGCCCGGTGCGCCAGGCGCAGATCGTCGAGGCGTGGGCCGAGCAGAAGGCCGTCGCCGCGCTGATGGTCGTGCTGCAGGGCTTCGGGGTCAGCCCGCTGCTCGCGGCCAAGGTGTACCAAACGTTCGGCGCCGAGTCGGCCGACATCCTGACCCGCGATCCGTACCGCCTCATCGGCCGGGTGCGCGGCATCGCGTTCACCACCGCCGACAAGATCGCCCTGCGGTCCGGGGTGCCCGAGCGCAGTCCGCAGCGCGTCCAGGCGGCGATCATCGACCGGCTGGAGGCCGCGGCCGCCGGCTCGGGGCACTGCTTCCTGCCGCTGCCCACCCTGCTCGCCCAGGCCGCCGACCTGCTCGGCCAGGACGACGAACTGGTCCGGCAGATGGTGGACGCCCTGGCGGCCGAGCGGCGGGTGGTCGTCGAAGCCTCCCTCACCGACGCCCGCCAGACCGCGGTGTACGCCAAGGAGCAGCATGCCCGCGAAGTGCGGCTGGCGGCCAACCTGGCCCGCCTGCACCACGCGCGTTCCACCCTGCCCATGCGCCCGTTCCAGGAGGACCCCGGCCTCAACGACGACCAGCGCGCGGCGGTCACCACGGCGCTGACCAGCACCGTCTCGGTCCTCACCGGCGGTCCCGGCTGCGGCAAGAGCCACACCGTGCGGGTGATCGCCGCGACGGTGCGGGCGATGGGCGGCTCGGTCACCCTCACCGCGCCCACCGGCAAGGCGGCCAAGCGGCTGTCGGAGCTCACCGGCCTGCCCGCCACGACGATCCACCGCATGCTGGCCCACCAGCCCGACCCCGACTCCGGAACGCTGTTCGAGCAGACGCCCGCGCAGGCCGACCTCATCGTGGTGGACGAGGCGTCCATGCTCGACCTGCACCTGGCCACCCGGCTCACCTCGGCCCTCACCCCGGGCAGCCACCTGCTGCTGGTCGGCGACGGCGACCAGCTCCCGAGCATCGGCCCGGGCAGCGTCCTGGCCGACCTGCTGCGCGTGGAGGAGATCCCCCGGGTCCGGCTCACCCACGTCTTCCGCCAGGCCGGCGGCAGCGCCATCATCCGCGCCGCCCACCGCGTCCGGGCGGGCGAGGTGCCCGCGCTGCCGGGCGGCGGCGGCTTCTGGTTCGAGGAACTGGACGACCCCGAGCAGGTCGCCAAGCGGGTGGTCCACCTGGCGACCGAGGCGATCCCGCGCAAGCAGAACGTGCCGGCCGACCAGGTGCAGGTGCTGTGCCCGATGCGCAAGGGCGCCGCGGGCACCGCCGCCATCGGCCGGGTCCTGCAAGAGCGGCTCAACCCGGCCGGCGAGGGCAAGGCCGAGCACTGGTCGGGCGACACCGTCTTCCGCGTCGGCGACCGGGTGATGCCGATCCGCAACAACTACGACAAGGGCGTCTTCAACGGCGAGACGGGCACGATCACCGCGATCGACGTGGCCGAGCGCCTGGTGGAGATCCACATCGACGACGGCGGCCCGGTGACCTACGGCTTCGACCGCCTCGACGAGCTGACGCACGCGTACGCCATCAGCGTGCACCGCTCGCAGGGCAGCGAGTACCCCATCGTGGTCGCCCCGCTCGTCGCCGAGTACGGCGGGGTCATGCTGCAGCGCAGGCTGCTCTACACCCTGGTCACCCGGGCCCGCTCGTGGGTGGTCCTCGTCGGGTCCCGCGACGCGCTCGAGCTGGCCGTCCACCGCCTCGGCCACCGCCGCAACACCACCCTGGCCCCGCGCCTGTCCCTCATGCTGCGCGCCTCCTCCTGAGCCCGCCCGATCCTTCGCGCCCGGGTCGCCGGCGCGCGCGGACGGCCGGTGGGTGGCCGGTGGACGGCCGGTGGACGGCCGCCGCACTCGGCCACGCTGGCCCGCCCTGGCCCGTGCCGGTCCGTGCTGGCCCGTGCCGATCCGCGCCGATCCGCGCCGGTCGTTTCCCCAGTGCGCGACGCGCCTTGCGGCCTGTTGACGGGTGCTCGAAAGCAAACCGTAAACGCCTCCCGGCACAGTCGAGACCACGGCGCCGAGACGACCCGAGGGAGGCCGGAGATGACGGACAGCGGACCGCTGAGGCTGGCGGTCATCGTCGGCAGCACCCGCAAGGGCCGGTTCGGGCCCACCGCCGCCGCGTGGTTCGCGGCGCAGGCCCGCAAACGCCGCGACCTGGAGGTGGACCTGGTGGACCTGGCCGAGGCCCGGCTGCCCGACACCCTCCGCGACCACGACGAGGCCCTCCCGGACCAGGTGCGGGCTCTCGGCCCCCGGCTGGGCGCCGCCGACGCGTTCGCGGTGGTCACCCCGGAGTACAACCGGAGCTTCCCCGCGCCGCTCAAGACCGCCATCGACTGGTTCTACGACGAGTGGCGGGCCAAGCCGGTCACCTTCGTCGCCTACGGCCGCGAGTCGGGCGGCCTGCACGCCACCGCCCACCTGCGCGAGATCTTCGCCGAGCTGCACGCGGTGGCCATCCGCGGCGCGGTCAGCCTGCCGTGCTACTGGGAGCAGTACGCCTCCGACGGCACCTGGCCCAAGGCCACCGCCACCTGCAACACGACGGTCAAGACGGTGCTGGACGAGCTGACCTGGTGGGCCCACGCACTACGCGACGCGCGGACCAGACGCCCCTTCACTCACTGACTCACCAGAGCCGTCGTCATCACCCGTGCGCCGGCCTCCCGACCTCACCCCACCATCTGGAAGGAACACTCATGAAGGACGTTCAGCAGCAGGTCCAGGACGCCATCGACGGGCTCGTCGCCTCCGGCGCGGAGCTCGGCCTCCAGGTCGCCGTGTACCGGCGCGGCGAGCTCGTCGTCGACGCCGTCGCGGGCACGGCCGACGCGGCGACCGGCAGGCCGGTCACGCCGGACACGCCCTTCCACGTCACCTCGACCGGCAAGGGGGCGGCCTCGGCCGTCGTGCACGTCCTGGCCGAACGCGGCGCGCTGTCCTACGACACGCCCATTGTGGAACTGTGGCCGGAGTTCGGCGCGCACGGCAAGCAGGGCGCGACCGTGCGGCACGCCCTGACGCACTCCACGGGCGTGCCCGCCCTGCCGGTGGACACCACGCCGGAGGACCTCATCGACTGGCACAAGATGTGCGCGACGATCGCCGGCGCCGTCCCGTGGTGGGAGCCGGGCGCCAAGACGGGCTACCACCCGCAGTCGTACGGGTACATCGTCGGCGAGATCGTCCGGCGCGTCACCGGCACGCCGATCTCGCAGGTGCTCCGGCAGGAGGTGGCGGCGCCGCTGGGCGTCGCCGACGAGCTGTACTTCGGCGTCCCGTCGGCCGAGCTCGGCCGCGTCGCCCGCCTCGCGGACCCGGCGGGCGGGGCCATGGAGATGACCCCCGAGATGATGGCGGCGATGGCCGAGCAGGTGCCGTTCTTCAGGGTGGTGGACGGCTGGAGCGCGGCGCCGCCGGCGGCGATGCCGACGGCGGCGTTCTGCAACCGGCCCGACGTGCTCACCGCCGACATCCCGGCCGGCGGCGTGATGACCGCCCGCGCCATCGCGCGCGTGTACGCCGCCCTCATGGACGAGGTGGAGGGGGTGCGCCTGGTCTCCCCGGACCGGCTGCGGGAGATCACCACCGCCGCGGTGACCGGCGTCGACGAGGTCATCGGGTTCCCGGCCACCCGGGGGCTGGGCTACGACATCGGCTTCTCCGGTCCGCTGGACGCCCCCACCCGGTTCGGCATGGCCGGCAGCGGTGGCACCGCCGCCTACGCCGACACCGCCAGTGGCGTCGTGACCGCCTTGGCCAAGACCACCGTCTCCCCCGGCGACTACACCGCCTACCACCAGATCAGCGCCCTGATCGCCAAGGCCCTCACCCCCCGTTGACCCACCGCACCCCGCCGGAGACCGGTTCGGCGCACGGAGCGGTGGGGTGGGCCCGGGGCGCGTTATCGTGAAGGTCATGCGTTTCGGGGTCCTCGGACCGGTGGCGGTGTGGACCGGTGACGGCGTCCCCGTCACGGTGCCCGGCCTGAAGGTCCGCGCCCTGCTGGCGGCGTTGCTGATGTACGAAGGACGGCCGGTGTCCGCCGACCGGCTCGTCGAGCACCTGTGGGGCGACCGGCCGCCGGGCAACCCGTCCGGCACGTTGTCGGCCAAGGTCTCCCAGCTGCGCCGAGCGCTGGAGGACGCCGAGCCGGGCGGCCGCGACCTGGTCGTGTCACCTCCGCCCGGATATGTGCTGCGGGCGGAGGCCGCCGCGGTCGACGCCCGGCGGTTCGCGGCGATGACGGCCCAGGCGCGCGAGACCGGCGACCCGCGGGCCAGGGCCGGCCTGCTGTCCGGCGCCCTGGCGCTGTGGCGGGGGCCGGCGTTCGCCGACTTCGCCGACGAGCCGTTCCTCCAGGCGAGCGTCGCCATGCTGGAGGAGCGACGGCTCACCGCGCTGGAGGACCTCGCCGAGACGCGGCTGGCGCTCGGCCTGCACGCCGTGGTCGCCGACGACCTCGGCGACCACGTGGCCCGCCACCCGCTACGGGAACGGCCGCGCGCCCTGCACATGCTCGCCCTGTACCGGGACGGACGGCAGGCGGAGGCGCTGGAGAGCTACGAGCGCCTGCGAACCCACCTGGCGGAGGAACTGGGGCTGGACCCCGGCCGCGAGATCGCCGCCCTCCACCGGTCGATCCTTTCTCAGGACGCGGCGCTGACCGTCCCTCTGGACGCGGCGGCCCCGTTCGCCTACCCCGGCATGTCCGGACCGGCGAACTCCTTCGATGTCCCTCGTACGGGGAGACCGAACTCCCCCGACATGGCCGGCCCGGCGGCCCCTTTCGGTACGGGCGGAGCGGCTTCCGGCGGGGGGCCGGCAGGGGACGACGGCTCGGGAAGGCTCGGTCCGGCACGAGACGGCCACGCGGGCGACGACCCGGCAGGCGCGGGGGCGGCGGCGCGGCCGAGGTCGAACCTGCCCACGGCGATCGCCGGGCTCATCGGCCGCGAGGACGCGGTGGCCGAGGTGCGCGCGTCACTTCAGCACGCCAGGCTGGTCACGCTGACCGGCTCGGGCGGGGTGGGCAAGACCCGGCTGGCGATGGAGGCCGCCGCCCCGCTGGCCGAGTCATGTCCCGACGGAGCGTGGCTCGCCGAGCTGGGCGCGTTCGACCGGGCCGGAGCCCGCGACGCGCTGGAGTCGCTCACCGACATGGTGATGGCCGTCCTGGACGTCCGCGACGTCGCCGGGCCCCGCGAGCCGGCCGGGCCGGTCGAGCGGCTGGCCCGCGCGATTCGCACCCGCCGCATGCTCCTGGTGCTCGACAACTGCGAGCACGTGATCGAGGAGGCGGCCGAGCTGGCGGCCTCACTGCTGCGCGCCGCGCCGGGGCTGCGCGTGCTGGCCACCAGCCGTGAGCCCCTGGGCCTGGCCGGTGAGGTGGTGTTGCCCGTCCCGCCGCTCGAGGTCCCCGGCCCGGCCGGGCGAGCTGACCCGGCGACGCTGGAGCACTTCAGCGCGGTCCGCCTGTTCGTGGACCGGGCGGGCGCCGCGGCGCGCGGGTTCACGCTGACCCCCGAGAACGCCGAGGCCGTCGCGCTGCTGTGCCGGCGGCTGGACGGCATCCCGCTCGCCCTTGAGCTGGCGGCCACGCGAGTGCGGGCGCTCGGGATCCGCGGCCTGGTCGCGGGGCTGGACGACCGGTTCCGGCTGCTGGCGACCGGGCACCGCGGCGCGCCGCCGCGCCAGCAGACGCTCATGGCCATGATCGACTGGAGCTGGCAGCTCCTCACCCCGGCCGAGCGCACGGTCCTGCGCCGCCTGGCCGTCCACGCGGACGGCTGCACCTTGGAGGCCGCCCACGCCGTCCGCGCGGAGGACGACGACACCGGCGAGGTGCTGGCGCGGCTGGTGGACCGCTCGCTCGTCGTGATGACCGACCGGGGGGACGACGCGCCGCGCTACCGCCTGCTGGAGTCGGTGGCCGCCTACTGCGCCGACCGCATGGACGAGGCGGGCGAGTCGCGGCGGATGGCCGGGCGGCACCGCCGGTACTACACCGCTCTGGCCGAGAGCGCCGAACCGCACCTGTACGGCCCCGAGCAGGGACGGTGGCTGCGGCGCCTGGACGCCGAGGCCGCCAACCTGCGCGCCGCGCTCGACAGCGCACTGTGCGAAGGGGACGCGGGCGTGGCACTGCGCCTGGTCAACGCGCTGACCTGGTACTGGTTCCTGCGCGGCCGCCTGGACGAGGCCCGCCGCTCCCTCCGGGCGGCGCTGGCCGCGACCGCCGAGTCCCCGCCGGCGCCGACAGCGGCCGACTCACACGCGCCGTCGGGAGCGTCCGGTGAACCGGCCGCGACGATGCCGGGGACGGCGGGTGCCGGGGGGCTGCGAAGCGCTCGGGCGCGGGCGACGGCGTGGCACACCGGGATCTCGTTCCTGCTGGGCGACATCGCGGACTGGCCGGCCCGCCACGAGGAGGCGCTGCGCGCCTACGACGGCGTGGACGACCCAGGGGCGCGAGCCAGGGCCGAGTGGTTTCTCGCGTTCGCCGAGATCGACCTCGGCGACGTGGCCGCCACGGGCGCGTCGATCGCCCGGGCCCTGGACGCCTTCGAGTCCGGCGGGGACGCGTGGGGCGTGGCGGCGGCGCTCGGCCTGCGGGCCAAGCACGCGCATGTGCGAGGAGACACGGCCGCGCTGGAACGGGACGGCGCCCGCAGCGCGGCGCTGTTCCGCGAGCTCGGCGACCGGTGGGGCCTGCTGCAGGCCACCGAGTGGCTGGGCGCGCACGCGGGCCTCACCGGTGACCACGAACGGGCCAACCACCTGCACCTGGAAGGGCTGCGCATCGCCTCCGACCTCGGGCTCTGGACCGACGTCTCCGGCCGCCTGTCCTGGCTGGGCTGGATCGCGATGCAGTGCGGCGACCACCCGGCGGCGCGCGCCTACTGCGAGGAAGGGCTGGAGCTGGCCACCGAGCAGGCGTCTCCTCTGGGCGCGGTGTTCGCCGAGATGGGCCTCGCCTTCGCCGCGCGCAGGCAGGGCGATCTGGACGTCGCCGAGGAGCACCTGCGCAACCTCGCCGGCGCCGCCGACCGGCAGGGCACCGGGCCGGGACGACCGCTGTACGCGCCGAGCGTGCTCGTCGAACTGGGCTACGTCGCCGAGTTGCGCGGGGACGCGGACGCGGCACTCGCCAGGCATGGGGAGGCGTTCACCATCGCGATGGACCTGGGCGCCTCCGGGGACATCGCGCTGGCGCTGGCCGGCATGGCGGGCGCGTGCGCGCTCGGCGGACGCCCCGCTCTCGCCGCTCGACTGCTCGGCGCGGCGGCGGCCGTCCGGGAGTCGGCGAGCCTGACCGTCACGCCCGCGGAGGAGGGCGACGCCCGGCGCGCCACCGGCATGGCGCGGGCCGCGCTCGGCGATGGCCTGTTCACCGACCTGTTCGCCCAGGGCCGCACGCTCAGTCCCCAGCAGGCCCGCGCCCTCCTCGGCACCGCCACCGTCGCCTGAGTCCGTGGGACGGGTGAATGGGTTCGGGCCGGGTGGTGTCTCCACCACCCGGCCCGAACCCGGCGGAACCGGCCCGGCCGGTCCGCCGGCCGCTGCTCTGTCATGGCCGCCACGCCGTGGCGCTCCCGAGTCCGGCCGGTGCGGACACCGGCCGGACCCACCTACCTGCCCGTCAGGGGCTGGTGCAGGTGGCGGTGGGGGTGGCCGCGGAGCCGTTGGCGGTGAAGCCGAAGGTCGTGGACCCGTTCGCCGGGATGGACCCGTTGTAGGCGGCGTTCTTCACCGACACGTTGGAGCCGGAGACGGTCGGTGTTCCGCTCCACACGCTGCTGAAGCTCTGCCCGCTCGGCCAGGTCCACTGCACGGTCCACCCGTTGACCGCCGAGGAGCCCGCGGTGATCGTCACCGTCGTCTGGAAGCCGCCCGGCCAGCTGCTGACCGTGCTCAGCGTCGCCGAGCACGCCCCGGTGCCCGGCGTGGGCGTCGGAGTCGGGGTCGGGGTGGGGTTCGGGGTGGGGGTCACCGTGGGAGTGGGGGTCGGCGTGGGCGAGGGGCCCGGGCCGGCCGAGTTGAGGGCGTTGAGGACCGAGGTGTAGGCGGCCTTCTTGTTGCCACTGGTGTCGAACAGCAGGGGGCTGGTGTTGGCGCCAAGCCAGGAGTCGCTGTCGCGTACGCCCCAGACGGTGATGCCGACGCAGCGGGACACCGCAAGGCAGTCGTTGGCCACCGACTGGTAGGTCTGCGCGGAGCCGCCCTGGATGTCCAGTTCGGTGATCG